>JBHEPI010000028.1:0-3773 GCA_046260345.1 Marinobacter sp.
TGCCATGTCCGGCAGTTCATGGGCAATGCCCTTGTGGCAATCAATACAGGTTTCATCTCCCTCGTCTGTCAATGCCGTGGAATGGGCTTCCGCCGCGCGCGGATCCTGCTGCGTAAAGTCCATGGAATCAAACTCGTGGCAATTGCGGCATTCCAGTGAGTCATTCGCTTTCAGCCGGTGCCATTCCCGCTCCGCCAGTTCTCGGCGCTTGGCCTCGAATTTTTCCGGGGTATTGATAGAGCCGAACAACCAGCCCCAGACTTCTTTGGACGCCTCCATTTTTCGGCCTATCTTGTGAGTCCAGTCGTGGGGCACGTGGCAGTCTGAGCATTCTGCCCTCACCCCGGAGCGGTTGCTGTAATGGATCGTCCCTTTCAGTTCCTGGTACGGGTTGCTGTACATCTCATGGCAGCCGGTACAGAACTCTTCAGTGTTGGTGACCTCCAGGGCAGTATTGAAACCGCCCCAGAATATGATGCCGGCCAGAAACCCGCCCAACGTCAGGAAACCGAGACTGTAGTGAACGCTGGGTTTACGTAGCAGACGCCAGTAATACTTCAGCCGTTCCATCATTGGCTTTCCCCCCGATCGCCCTCACGGATAACCTGGTCGATGGGTTTGAAATCTGACTCTACCAGTGCTTCGGCGTCGGTTTGCGGCACATGGCACTGGGTACAGAAGTACCGTCCGGGGGTCACTTCCGCTCTCACCTGGAAATTGCGATCCATAAAATGAGTCACGCTGACCATCGGTGCACCGGCCGATGGCGCCGACTCACGGCTGTGGCAGTCCAGGCAGCGATTGAAGCGCTTGTCGACCTGATAATCCCGGATGCTGTGGGGAATCACCGGTGGCTGTTCCGGGTAGTTGCGCACTTCCCGCTTTACGTCTCTCGGATCTCCCGCAATGGGGGGAGCTTCCCCTGTTTCACCAAGAGTACCACCTTCCCTGAGGCCGTCAGGTGAAGACGGCGACATGGAGGGCGACTCTGCCAGAGCGACCATGGCAAGGGAGGCCGTCAGCAAGATAGCGATCAGCTTTTTCATGGTGTATCTCCTCAAGCCAGGTTTACCAGTTCCAGACGCACGGCACACTTCTTGAAATCCGTCTGTCTGGAAATCGGATCGGTGGCATCCAGCGTGACCTTGTTGATGATTTTTCCGGCATCAAAGAAAGGTACATACACCATGCCCTGGGGAACGCTGACACGACCCCGGGTTTCCACCCGCAACCGCACCTCACCACGGCGGCTGGCCACCAGCACCTCGCTGCCCCGCCGGAAACCCTGGTCTCTGGCGTCTTCCGTGTTCATATAAAGCAGGGCGTCAGGCACCGCCTTGTGGAGCTCATCGACCCGCCGGGTCATCGAGCCTGTGTGCCAGTGCTCCAGTACACGGCCGGTACAGAGCCAGAACGGGTAGTCGTCGTCCGGGGATTCCGCCGGTGGCTCGTGGGGCACAGCAAATATCCGCGCGCGGTTATCGGCATTGCCATAGAACTGGAAACCACTTCCTTCTTTCACATAGGGGTCAGACCCCTCGCGGTAACGCCAGAGCGTCTCCTTGCCATCAACAACCGGCCAGCGCAGGCCACGGGTCTTGTGGTAGGTGTCGAAGTCCGCCAGGTCCTTGCCCTTACCCTTACCGAATTGCCGGTACTCCTCGAACATTCCTTTCTGGATGTAAAAACCGAACTCATTCGCTTCATGGTTGCCATACTCGGGATTCAGGTCATCCAGCGGGTAGGCATCCACATTACCGTTGCGGTAAAGCACATCGAACAGGGTTTTGTCCCGCATCTCCGGAGCCTTGGCCAGCAGATCCTCGGGCCAGACATCGGCCACCTTGATACGTTTTGCCAGGGCCACGGTCTGCCAGAGATCGGATCTGGCCTCACCCGGTGCCGTCACCAGCTCCTGCCAGAACTGGGTACGGCGCTCGGCGTTGCCATAAGCGCCCTCCTTTTCCACCCAGCCGGCAGAAGGCAGAATCAGGTCCGCCGCCTGGGCAGACACCGTGGGGTAGATATCGGAAACAATGATGAAGGTGTCCGGATTGCGCCAGCCCGGCAGGGTTTCCTGCATGGTGTTGGGGCCGGCCTGGATGTTATTGGTGACCTGGGTCCAGTACACCCTCAGCTTGCTGTCCTTCAGCATCCGGCTTTGCAGAACGGCGTGGTACCCCACTTTTTCGGGAATGGTGCCTTCCGGCAGTTTCCAGATCTTCTCGGCCTTGGCCCTGTGCTCCGGGTTTGCCACCACCATGTCCGCCGGCAAACGGTGGGCAAAGGTACCCACCTCCCTCGCAGTGCCACAGGCGGAAGGCTGGCCGGTCAGCGAGAACGGGCTGTTGCCCGGGGTGGCAATTTTGCCGGTCAGCAGGTGTATATTGTAGATCAGGTTGTTAACCCAGACGCCACGGGTATGCTGGTTCACGCCCATGGTCCAGAACGTGGTTACGCGCTTGTCCGGATCTGCATAGAGTCCGGCCAGACGCTCCAGCCGATCGGCCGGAACGCCAGACTCCTTGACTGCACGCTCCAGGTCGTACTCTTTTACATACTCGGCAAAGGCTTCAAAGCTCATGTCCTCGAAACTGTTGGCGTTATTGGCATTTTTTGCGTTCTGCTCGCGGGGATCTTCCGGGCGCAGACCGTAACCAATATCGTCCGCCCCCTTCACGAACTTGGTGTGTTTGTTGACGAAATCCTTGTTAACCGCATTGTTCTGAATGGTGTAGTTGGCGATGTAGTTGAGAATGGCAACATCAGCGTTGGGCGTCATCACCATCGGCAAATCAGCGAGATCAAACGAGCGGTGTTTATAGGTGGAGAGTACCGCCACTTCCGTAGAGGGATGAGATAACCGGCGGTCAGTTACCCGTGTCCACAGAATCGGGTGCATTTCCGCCATGTTTGAGCCCCAGAGCACAAAAGCATCGGCGCTCTCTATGTCGTCATAGACCCCCATAGGTTCATCAGAACCAAAAGTGCGCATGAACCCCGCCACTGCTGAAGCCATGCAATGCCGTGCGTTCGGATCGATGTTGTTGGTGCGGAAGCCGGCCTTGAACAATTTGCTGGCGGCGTAGCCTTCCCAGATTGTCCACTGGCCGGAACCGAACATGCCGACGCTGTCTGGCCCGTGCTCCTTGATAGACGCGGTAAATTTTTCCGCCATTACATCAAGGGCCTCGTCCCAGCTGACCTCCTGGAATTCCCCTTCCTTGTGACATTTGCCATCCCGTTTGCGCATCAGAGGCTTAGTGAGCCTGTCCCGTCCATAGAGAATCTTCGAGAGGAAGTATCCCTTTACACAGTTCAGCCCGCGATTCACCTCAGCCTGGGTGTCACCGTGTGTGGCAACGATCTGGTTGTCCTTGGTGGCAACCATGACACTGCAGCCAGTGCCGCAGAAGCGACATGGTGCCTTGCTCCATTTAAGTTCAGTGAGCTCTGCGTTGGTTATCAGGTTGCTTGCTGCTGCGGGAATCGACAGCCCAGCGGCCGAAGCCCCGAGAGCGAGCGCGTTGGCCTTGGCAAATTCGCGTCGTGTCAGGTTCATGATCCTATCCCTGTCATCAGTTTTATTGTGTTTGTTTCAGGTCAATCATCTCGTGGCCGGCTTCCGCCGCCGACATCAGCTCGTGGTAAACCAGAATGCATTCCAGAACACCCGGCTGGCTTTCCAGCAACTCAACCGTTTCCAGCAATCGCTGCTGGTGCGGGCCTTCGGCAATGACCACCAGCTTCCCTTCCGATGATTCGGCCCCGGT
>JBHEPI010000046.1:0-5123 GCA_046260345.1 Marinobacter sp.
ACAACGCGCCTATCGTGCCCGTGGGCGTGGTTGGCTGCGAAGAAACCATACCGGCCATCGCAAACATCAAGCCCCTTGCCCGAATGCTGGGCATACCCTATGCGCCAGTCGCCCTGCCGGTGGTATTCCCCGCCAAGGTGATTCTGAATGTGGGCGACCCCATGCGCTTCGACGACCGGGAAATCCCGGAAGAACAGGTCACTGAACGTGTGGAACACGTCAAAGCGGCAATCAGCGAATTGATCGACAAAGGTCTGAGCGCAAGGAAAAGGCTTTTCTGATGGCCGATTTAAAGCAACAGCAACGCAGACAGCACATTCTGATCACCGGGGCCGCCGGCGCCCTGGCCCAGCAGGTCATCAACCGGCTGCGTGACCACTGTGACATCGTCGCCGTGGACTTCCGCGAACAGGTCTACCTGGGGGACGACATCCCCAGCTACTGCATTGATTTCAACAAGCGCTCCTTTGAGGACCTGTTCCGCCGTTACAAATTCGACGGCGTGATCCACATGGGCCGCATCATGTCCAGCCAGCTCACCCGCATGCGCCGCTATAACGCCAACGTGCTGGGCACCCAGAAACTGCTGGACCTGAGCCTTAAATACGGCATAAAGCGGATCGTCGTGCTGTCTACCTTCCACGTATACGGCGCAGTCGCCTACAACCCGGCCCTGATCGACGAAGAGGCACCACTTAAAAGCGCCGGCCTGAGCGCCGATCTGATCGACTCCGTGGAACTGGAGAACCTGGCCAACATCTACCTGTGGCGATATCCGGACCTGAACATCACCATTCTCCGGCCCTGCAATATTGTCGGCCCCGGTGTACGCAATACCATCAGTAACCTGCTGGGCATGCAGCGGGCGCCGGTTCTGGCCGGCTTTTCACCGGTGATGCAGTTCATTCATATCGACGATATGGCAGACGCCATCGTACTGGCCTATAACAAGCCGCAACGGGGCGTTTTCAACGTGGCACCGGAAGACTGGGTGGCCTACCAGCACGCCCTGAAACTCTGTGGCTGCAAACCGCTGCCGATACCGTCCATACCGCCGGTGCTGCCGAAGGTGATACTGCGCACCCTGAACCTGCGAAGTTTTCCTTCGTATCTGACGGCGTTTTTCAAGTATCCTGTCGTCATAGACGGCAGAGCGTTCGCCCGGGAATTCGGATTCACCCCCAGGCGGCCGCTGAAAGAAATATTCCGGTTTTACCGTGAGAACAAAAAACCGGTATAAGTAATGGCGGATCACGCAGGACGCGAGCCATGTTGGAAGATTTCAGCCTAATCAGTCACTCCGCGGCAGCCATTGCCTATGGGCTGCTGGCGCTGGTTATTGCCACCCGATACCTGAGGCGGGACACCGACCGCTCATTGCTGCTGGCGGCCGTCGTCACAGTGATCTGGTCCGGGTCACTGATCACCCAGAGCCTGTGGGGCGAGCCCGGGTTCTTCGTGCGCTACATACTGGAACTGTTGCGGGACGCCGCCTGGATCACGGTACTTTTTGCGCTGTTAAGAGATTCCTTCCGCACCAGCAACCTGGTGGGTCGCCTGCGCCGGATCCTTGCCACCACCACCATCACGCTGATCATCCTGCTGCTGGGTTCCGGAGCGCTGGAGTACACCTTCGGATTCAACCTTCTCGACGGTAAAACCAAAGTGCTGGGCCAGATCGCCCTCTCGCTTCTGGGGTTGTCGCTGGTTGAACAGATCTGGCGTAACTCGCTGTCGTTTGGTCGCTCAAGCATGAAGTACGTCTGCATCGCAGTTGCCACCCTGTTTGCCTTCGACTTCTTCATGTATGCCGATGCCCTGCTGTTCGGCCAGGTAGCAGACTCGTTCTGGAATGCCCGCGGCCTGGTCAACGCTGCCCTGGTTCCCCTGTTTGCCGTCAACGTCATCAACACCCGCAAACAGCCGGTGGATTTTCAGCTATCCCGGCGGGCGGTATTCCATGCCGGCACCCTTACGCTGGCCGGCGGCTATCTGCTGTTTCTGGCGCTGGGCGGCTACTACGTGAAAACCCTCGGCGGCGACTGGGGCGAAGCGTTACAGGTGCTCTTCCTCACCATTGCCCTGGTGTTTCTTGCCACCCTGCTCACCTCCCGGCGCGTAAGAGCCCGCCTGATGGTGTTCATCAGCCAGAACTTCTTTGACTACAAATACGATTACCGCGACGAATGGCTGAAAATGACCCGCGAGATGGCGGACCTCAGCGACAACCCGCCACTGCCCGAACGGGTCATCCGCATCCTCACCGGCCTGGTAGAAAGCAACGCCGGTGCACTGTGGATCCGGGAAGACCGGGGCGACTTCATGCTCAAAACCGCCGTCAATATGGTAACCCCGAAATACACCACCATTGACGGGGATGCAGAACTGGTCCGGTTCTTTGGCGAACGCGAATGGATTATCGATCTTCATGAGTACAAGACCGACCCGGTCAGCTACAACTTGCTGGAAATTCCCGACTCCATCTCGAAGATTCCCGACGGCTGGCTGATTATTCCCCTGTACCTCAGTAACGACCTGTACGGCATCGCCATGATCGGCAATCCCTACGCACGGGTGGAACTGAACTGGGAGAACTTTGACCTGATCAAGGTTGTGGCCCGGCAAACCTGTAACCTGCTTGCCCAGGCGGACGCCCAGAACCGGCTCTCACGGGCCATGCAGTTTGAGGCCGTCAGTAAAGCCTCTGCCTTCATGGTGCACGACCTGAAAACGCTGATTGCACAACTGTCTCTGCTGGTGAACAACGCCCCCAGGCACCGGGGCAACCCCGCCTTTATCGACGACATGATCAACACCACCGACCACGCCGTGCGCAAAATGTCCAATCTGGTTGACCATATCCGCCGGCCCGCGGATGACAGCCTGGTCACCGAGGTGATAGAACTCAGCGACGTGGTCAGGCACCTGGCGGACCACTATTCCCGCCGCCAGCCAGCACCGCGGGTGGCGGGGGACCCGGGAAGGATCTACATTAATGCGGACAAGGAACAGCTTTGCAGCATCCTCGGCCACCTGATACAGAACGCACAGGATGCCACGCCACCGGATGGTGAGATCACCCTCACCCTGAAAACCGCCCGGGACACCGTGGCACTGTTTATTCAGGACACAGGCTCTGGCATGACCGAAGAGTTTATCGAAACCCAGCTGTTCAAACCCTTTGAAAGCACCAAAGGACTTACCGGCATGGGCATCGGCGCTTACCAGGCGCGGGAATACGTACGAAACTTCGGGGGCAATATTGATGTCACCAGTGAGCCCGGCCTGGGTTCCTGTTTTTCAATACGTCTGCCTCTGGCCAGGCCCAGACAGGCACAACCACCGGCCGGACCAGAGCCGGAACGACTGATTACCGGCGACACAGTGCCGCATCAGAACGCCAAATAAATGGCACCAAACAAATCAACCGAATACTATCGTTGCAAAGTGTCAATGTTCGGTTAAGAATCAGGGGTGAGAGGATTCACCGCAAGACCATCACAATACAGAAAGGGATTCGTAGCCGTTGTGAGTAGACGACTTTTAATCGTAGAGGATGATCCAGGCCTGCAGAGCCAGATGCGCTGGTGTTTCAGTGAAGACCTGGAAGTAGCCGTAGCTGCCGACCGGGAGTCTGCCCTGGCAGCCTTGCGAAGAACCGAGCCAGACGTGATCACTCTGGATCTGGGGCTACCCCCCGACCCCGGTGGCGCAACAGAAGGGTTCCTGTTGCTGGAAGAAATCCTGCGCCTGGCACCCATGAGCAAGATCATTGTGGTCACCGGCCGTGAAGACAAAGAGAATGCCGTCAAGGCCATCGGCATGGGGGCCAGTGACTTCTACCAGAAGCCCCTGGACGCCGACATTCTCACCTTCGTCGTCAACCGCGCCTTCCGCCTGGCAGAACTGGAACGTGACAACCGGGAACTGGCCCGCCAGCGTAATGGCACCACCATCAAGGGCATTGTCGCCGCCAGCCCGCAAATGCTGTCCATCTGCCGCACGCTGGAAAAGGTTGCGCCAACAGATGTAACCACGCTGATCACCGGCGAAACCGGCACCGGCAAAGAGCTGCTGGCCCGGGCCCTCCATGACCTGAGCCACCGGGCTGAAAAGCCCTTTGCAGCAATTAATTGCGCAGCCATTCCTGAAAATCTGCTGGAAAGCGAACTGTTCGGCTTTGAGAAAGGCTCGTTCACCGGTGCCACCCAGAGCAAAAAAGGCAAAATCGAAAATGCCAACGGCGGCACCCTGTTCCTGGATGAAATCGGCGATATGCCGATGCCGCTGCAGGCCAAGCTCCTGCGATTCCTGCAGGAACGTGTGGTAGACCGGGTTGGCTCGGTCAAACCGGTTCCCGTTGACGTACGGGTGGTGTGTGCCACACACCGGGATGTCCAGCAACTGATCAACGAAGGCACCTTCCGCGAAGACCTGTATTACCGCATCAGCGAAATCACCCTGGATGTACCCGCACTGCGTGACCGGGAAGGTGACGCCCTGGTAATCGCGCAATCATTGCTGCAAACCCTGGGCAAGCAGATGGACCGCCCCAACCTCGCCTTTACCGAAGACGCCATCAAAGCCATCAGGAGCAACCCCTGGCCCGGCAATGTGCGGGAAATGATCAACAAGGTCAAACGGGCAACCATCATGGCGGACGGCAAACGGGTAACCGCCGCAGACCTGGAACTCACCTGTGATCAGGACGCCCCCGAAAGCCAGCTCAACCTGCGACAGGTGCGCGAAAACGCCGAACGCGCGGCCATCATCCAGGCACTTCAGTCGTGCAGCTTCAACATGGCACAGGCATCGCGCCTGCTGGGCGTAACCCGGCCAACACTCTATAACCTGACAGACAAGTACCGGATAGAAACTTCAGCAGAATCATCAAGTGCCTGAGTAACAGGCAGGGAATCCATTACAATACCCGTAAAGGAAAGGAACAGGGCCATGAAACCAGCTTCAGCAGTACGCGCCACCCTTCTTTCAGTTGCCATCTCGCTGGCTCTCGCCGGTTGCGGCGGCAACGATAATGAAGAAATGAGCCAGGAAGACATCCAGTACCTCAGCCATATGGACCAGTCCCGCTTTTTCCAGCGCCAGGGGGAACTGAAGGCCAG
>JBHEPI010000062.1:0-12304 GCA_046260345.1 Marinobacter sp.
CCAACGCCGCCGATATTCCCTTTACTGACGGCATTGTGCTGCGATTTGTGCTTCTTTTGGGTGGACTCGTCATTTGTGCCGCTTACGTTATGCGCTATGCCCAGCGCGTCAAGGCGGATCCCTCCCGCTCTGTGGTCGCCAAGCAGAGAGATGCCCACCGCAAGGTTTTCCTTCAGGGCCATGATGAGCTGGAAGACTTCGAGCTCACCGGCACCCAGAAAATTGCCCTGATCATTTTCACACTTACCTTCATTGTCATGATCTGGGGTGTTTCCTCGCAGGGCTGGTGGATGGCCAGAATGGGCGCTCTCTTCTTCGGTTCCGCCATTGTGATTGGCATCATCGCACGGCTGGGTGAGAAAAAGCTGACCAGCAGTTTTGTTGATGGTGCCCGCGATCTGCTCGGTGTGGCCCTGGTGGTCGGGCTGGCCCGGGGCATTGTGGTGATTATGGAGCAGGGTATGATCGCCGACACTATCCTGCATAGTGCGGAAACAACTCTGGGCGGCTTGCCGGAACTGGCCTTCATCAACCTGATGTTCTGGATTGAAGTGGGCATGAGTTTCTTCGTGCCGTCGTCATCCGGCCTTGCCGTGCTGTCGATGCCGATCCTTGCGCCGCTGGCGGACTTTGCCAACGTGGGGCGTGACCTGGTGGTTACTGCCTTCCAGTCAGCCAACGGGCTGGTAAACCTGATTAACCCGACCTTTGCTGTGGTGGTTGGTGGCCTGGCAATTGGCCGTGTTTCCTACGACCGCTGGCTGGCCTTTATCTGGCCCCTGTTGCTGATCCTTACCGTGTTCATCACTGTGGTGATCAGTATCGGCGCGTTTCTGTAAGCCCTTTTTAACCCCAGGCAAAGGAGAATGCGAGATGACTGAACACACCCTTGGCGTCCACTCCGAAACCGGCACCCTGCGGCAGGTAATTGTCTGCCGCCCCGGGCTTGCCCACAGGCGGCTGACACCCTCCAACTGCGATGCGCTGCTGTTTGACGACGTTTTCTGGGTCAAGCAGGCCCAGAAAGACCACGATGTATTTGCCGGGCTTATGCGTGCCCGGGGCGTGGAGGTGCTGGACGTAAACGAACTGCTGGCGGAAACACTGGATATCCCCGAGGCAAGGGCCTGGATTCTGGACAACAGGATTACCTGGAACCACATCGGGGTGGGCATGGTCTCTGATCTCCGTGCCTGGATGGATGAGCTGCCGGGCCAGGCTCTGGCCGAGTTCCTGATTGGTGGCCTGGAAGTGGGCGACCTGCCTTTTGACCCCTCCGGCTTGTTTGGCAACCATCTCGGGCCCCACGGGTTTGTGTTGCCGCCGCTGCCCAACTTTCTGTTCACCCGGGATAACAGTGCCTGGATCTATGGCGGTGTCACCCTGAACCCCATGTACTGGGCGGCCCGCAAGCCGGAAACCCTGCTGATGAGCGCGATCTACCGGTTCCATCCGAAGTTCGCTGGCAAGGTCAGTGTGCATTGGGGCGACCCGCTCAAGGATCATGCCCTGGCCAGCCTGGAAGGCGGAGACATCATGCCGGTAGGCAATGGCGCGGTGCTGGTGGGAATGGGCGAGCGCTCCTCTCCCCAGGCTATCGGGCAATTGGCCAAGGCACTGTTCGCCAGCGGCACTGCGGATCGGGTGATCGCCTGCCAGATCCCCAAGACCCGCTCCGCAATGCACCTGGATACCGTCTTCACATTCTGCGGCGGCAATGTGGTAACCACCTTCAAAGAAGTGGCAGACGAGATGGTCTGCTATGACCTGCGCCCGGGTAAAGGCAGCAAACACCTGTCGTTTCATCAGGATCCGCGGCCCCTGTTTGATGTGGTGGCTGATGTTCTGGGCTATGCCTCTCTGGAAGTGGTTGCAACCGGTGGCGACACCCCCGCTGAACGGGAGCGTGAACAGTGGAACGATGGCAACAACGTGCTGGCATTGAGCCCGGGCGTGGTTATTGGCTATGACCGCAACGATGACACCAACGCGGCTCTGGACGCAGCCGGTATCGAAGTGCTGGCCATACCCGGCGCCGAGCTGGGTCGGGGGCGGGGCGGCGGACGCTGCATGAGCTGCCCGACAATACGAGACGCAGTGTGACAAGCAAGGAGCGACGCTATGGCTTTTAATCTCAAGAACCGGCATTTCCTGACTCTGAGAGATTTCACACCACGGGAAATCAGCTTCCTGCTCAAGCTGTCCGCCGACCTGAAAACCGCAAAGTACGCCGGCACCGAAGTGCAGCAGTTACAGGGCAAGGATATCGCGCTGATTTTTGAAAAGAACTCCACCCGCACCCGGGTAGGGTTTGAAGTAGCGGCGTTTGATCAGGGTGCCCGGGTCACCTATCTGGGGCCGACCGGCACCCATATCGGACACAAGGAATCGGTGAAGGACACGGCCCGGGTGCTGGGCCGGGTTTATGACGCCATCGAATACCGGGGTTTCGGCCAGGCGGTTGTCGAAGAACTGGCGCAGTACGCCGGTGTGCCCGTCTACAATGGCCTGACCAACGAATTCCACCCCACTCAGATCCTCGCGGACTTCCTGACCATGCAGGAAAATGTCGAGAAGCCCCTGCGGGATGTGGCCTACGTTTTCATCGGAGATGCCGCCAATAATATGGGCGACAGCCTGCTGATCGGCGGAGCCAAGATGGGTATGGATGTGCGCCTGTGCGCGCCAAATGACTGCTGGCCCGGCGAGGCGATTCAGAAGGAAGCTCAGGCCATTGCCGCTGACACTGGTGCACGAATCATGATCACTGACGAAATCGACGCTGCCGTTTCGGGGGTGGATTTTGTTTATACCGATGTGTGGGTGTCCATGGGGGAGCCAAAGGAGAAGTGGGCGGAACGCATCAAGCTGTTGCAGCCCTACCAGGTTAACGCCGCCTTGATGGAGAAAACCGGCAACCCCCGGGTGAGATTCATGCACTGCCTGCCGGCGTTCCACAACACCGAAACCACCGTTGGCAAAGAGATGCAGGCGGAATTCGGCATTGATGCCATGGAAGTGACCGAAGACGTCTTCGAAAGCCCGGCCTCCATTGTGTTTGATCAGGCGGAGAACCGGATGCACACCATCAAGGCGGTGCTTGTTGCCACGCTGGGAACCTGACAGGGGGAGTCTGACATGCTTGTGGTAGCAGCCCTAGGAGGCAACGCCCTGTTGCGGCGTGGTGAACCGCTGACTGCAGAGGCCCAGCGTGGCAATGTAAAAATTGCTGCTGAATCACTGGCCGCAATCGTACGGGCTGGCCACCAACTGGTCGTCACTCACGGTAATGGCCCCCAGGTGGGCCTGCTGGCATTGCAGGGCGCTGCCTACAAACCGGACGAGGCCTATCCGCTGGACGTACTGGGCGCCGAGACCGAGGGCATGATCGGTTATATTATCGAGCAGGAACTGGAAAATGCCCTGGAACATGACCGACCGGTAGCAACCCTCCTCACCCAGGTACTGGTGGATAAGAGCGACCCCGCCTTCAGCAAGCCAACCAAATTTGTAGGCCCGGTATACGACAAGGAAGAGGCCCAGACCAGAGCCGACGCGGCAGGATGGCAGATAGCTCAGGATGGCGATAAATGGAGGCGGGTAGTGCCATCGCCCAAGCCCCTGGAAATTCCCGACATGCGGGTACTGCAGCTGTTACTGGAGCAGGGCGTTGTCGTCATTTGTGCCGGGGGCGGCGGCATTCCCATTCTGCGGCGGGACGACGGCAGCATGATTGGTGTAGAGGCTGTCATCGACAAGGATGCCGCCACCGCGTTGCTGGCCCGCCAACTGGGTGCTGACGCGTTATTGCTACTGACCGATGTGGACGCCATCTACCGCGACTTCGGTAAAGAATCTGCTGCTCCCGTTCATAAACTGACTGTGGTCGAGGCTGGCAAACTGGATTTGCCGGCAGGCTCCATGGGGCCCAAGCTGGCAGCAGCAAGTACCTTTGCGGAAAGTGGCGGCCTCAGCGGTATCGGCCGCCTGGAAGATGCGATGGCGATTCTTGATGGCAGGGCAGGAACCTGCGTTGTCGGATAGGGGGCTCCTCAGGTCATTGCATGCATGTGCTATGGTTTAGGTCGGAGTCTTCAGTTCTTGTAGGCTCATCCGGTGGTATTGACTTGAGTCAACCGTCCGGGGTCTGCGTCAGTGATACGTTGGTAATTCAACCAATACAAACGGAGAAAGCATCATGGCGAAAGGTAATCCGAGCATCGTGGTCGCTTGTGACGGTTCAGATCATTCGTTACATGCGGCAAGAATGGCCGCCGAAATGGCTAAAATTACCGGTCAACCACTCAAACTGTTAGCCGTGTTTCCAGGTACAAGGGTCGAAAAACTGGTTGTCAGCGGGGTGTGGCCGACTGAGCTTGAGAAAGAGGCAGAAGAGTACGGCCGCAAAATATTCGACGCTGCGAAAGAAGCCGTGAGTGGAATAGCCGAGCCGGCCGAAGAAATCCTTCTCAAAGGTGACCCAGCCAAGGAAATCATTGAACATCTTGAAGAGAATCCGGGCGCCCACATGTATTTGGGCAGACGCGGCCACTCAATGGTGCGAAGCCTTACCCTTGGCAGCATCAGTGAAAAGGTCGTCAGGCATGCCACCGGGCCGGTAACCGTTGTAAGCGAATAACACTGCTTTCGATAAGTGGCAGAAACAACAAAGCCCGCTGGATAGCGGGCTTTGTTGTTGAAGATGCCTTGCTCGATAGCCATAGAGTGTTTTCTCCGATTTGCGGCACGGGCGCTCAGGAGCGCAGCTCATAGTCCCACTTGTAGAACTGCTTCAGGTCGTTACAAAACTGGTAGTCAAGAACGCGTCTGTGCTGTAACTGGCCCACGACGATACCTGGGGCGATTCCAACCTGTTTTGCGAAAGAGCAAATGTCGGCTTTCGTTAGCGCACTATTTTGGATGAACTTCTCCAGTGCTCTAGCCGGTATCAGTTCATTCTGGGCGAAGTGATTGGCCTCTGCCTCTTTCTCCTCGTTAAGGCCATTGCTGCTTTTGTCAGTCCGTTCAATGAACAAGTCTTTTTTGCCATGAAGCAGGATATGACCGGCTTCATGAAAGAATGTAAACCATAGGTGGTCGTTCGAGCGATACCGGAGGCTAAGCTGAATGACCGCCTTGTTTGAATGAACCCAGCGTGTTGCTCCACTTACCCCGGTTTTGGGCAGTGAGGGAACGAAGACAACGGCTACTCCTGCCTCGGCACAAAGAGCCTGTATTTTGGAGACAAATTCATCCGGGGTCATGTCGGTAAGAGCGCGGATCTCGTCAAGCGCTTGCCGGAATTTTTGCTTATTGTAGGGAGCGCATTGAATCGATGCAGCATCGAGCTCCCCCTTCCGAAGCCACGCGGAGACCGCTTCCGGATACATCTTATATCGACTGCTCTGACGATAGGCAATGCTGAGCCGTGGCCACATATCTTCCCACTGCCCCACACTTGCTATTCCAAAGAATCGCAGAACCTCTCTGAGCTGATTCGTCCTGTCTTTGTGGCGCTTGATCCAGTCGAATTTCACCATCTCGTTGACTGGAATTCGTTTGAGCCACTGCAGGTCAGCTTCAAGCTTTTCCTCTTCGTCCAGGCGGGCCTTGATTTCCTGATAGTTGCTCTCAAGGTTCAGCCAGTAATTGGCGGGCATGCCAATGGCCCTCTCCAGCTTGATAGCGGTCTCAGGAGAAATTGAGGCTTTACCCTTAACAATCGAGACAATATGTTTTGCAGACAGCCCGGTTCGTTTTGAAAGCTCCTGCTGGCTCATGTCTCGCAGCTCTAGCTCATTGCTCAAGACTTCACCGGGCAGAATTGCGTAGTTGGGCTCGTATTGGTTCTTTACCGAATCACCCATGTGTATCCACCACTCCAATAATTTTGATCTCTGTAACTGCCTGCCAATCCAACCCGCCTTCGCTGCGCTGTGGTATCGGGTCATGGTCTGGCTTCAGGATAAGCCGATAAGGATGGTCCAGATCGACGCTGAGTTGCCCTTTGCGGTTGCCGGTCAGCTCGTGACACCGATGCGGAGGGCTGTATGGTGGCGCGAATATTCCAAGGTTCGGCGCTGCATGCAACTGTGTCAGCACTATCTGAAGCTTTTTGGCTCTTTTGGACCCATGAACTTTAACCATCTCCCGGCTATCGTTCATCTGCTTCATCAGTTTTTTGTTGGCGAAGGTGATTTCCATAAATACCGTAATTTATTAACCTAATAGGTTAATGGTTTTATGTTTTATTGTCTAGTGTCAATCAATCTGATGGGCAACGACCGAGCTTGGCAGGGCCTGGCTTTTTAAGTCAGAGATTTCTCGATTACGGACTCAGCCAACTGGCAGCGGATTTCGCTAACCCGGTTAAGGCATTCTTTGAGTTGGTCACAGAGTGCCATGAGTTCATCGACTTTTTGGACGATCCGAATTTGTTCTTTTTCAGGAGGGAGAGGGACCGGGATAGAGTTCATTTTTGCTTGATTCATCTTGGGCTGTGCGGTGCCTGTTATATAAGGCTCCAGCGAAATCGCGTTGATGTACAGGCATAGGAATCTGAGAAAGTCCTCGGAGATTCCGTCAATTACATGAGCGTGGTTGTTGACCCAGTATTTCCCTCGGGCAATGAAGGCTATCGGAGTTGACCTGTTGATGAGGCTTGCCCCATCTTCGCCGGTTAATAGAAGAGGGACGTCGAATAGATAATCGTCGATATTGTCGATAACCCCTGATGCACCGTAATAATCAAACTCGCCACTACGCTTTATGCGGTCATCGACAGATAGAGGTACTCGTTGAGCATCGCGATTAAAAGTAACCTCTCCAAATGTTGTAACGGCGTGGCCATGATGTTTTGTGGCCCAGGGAAGGCCCTAAAGGCACTCCAGAAACAACAAAGCCCGCACGAGGCGGGCTAAGTCATTGAATCTTGGTGCCCGGAGGCGGAATCGAACCACCGACACACGGATTTTCAATCCGTTGCTCTACCAACTGAGCTATCCGGGCGCGTTGCGGTGCTGCTGTGCAACGGGGCGCTATTAAACCGGTTTAGGCCCCTTGAGTCAAGGCTGTTCCGGGAAAAATTATCGGCCTATTTCTCAGGGGGCACATAGCCCTCGGCCTTGTCGAATGGCTCGTTGTTAAAGAAGCGTTCCATCTGCGCCTGCAGGTACTTACGGGTGTTGGGATCCATCAGGCTCAAATGCTTTTCGTTGATCAGCATGGTTTGCTGGGCCTGCCATTCTTCCCAGGCTTTCTTGCTGACGTTCTCGTAGAGATCTTCGCCTTTCTTGCCCGGCATGGGCGGGAAGTCCAGGCCTTCGAGTTCTTCCTGGTATTTGCGACAGAATACGGTGCGGCTCATGGCTGTTCCTGTGGGCTGGTCAGAATGGTGCGAATAGGCGCGGGCAACCCTAACGTAAGGGCCTGGTCCCGGTGTATCCATTGACGGTCGCCATTGTCTGCAACATGGACGGTATTGGCAACACTCAACCGGGCGGGCTGAATGTGCAGGTGGTAGTGGCTGAAGGTGTGGCGGAAACCACTGGTGAGTTCTGGTTCGCTGCAGTTGAAGCCGAAGGCTCGCTCGCATGCGTCAGGGAGCTCTTCCGGGCCATAGGCCGGGTCGAGTTCCGGCAGGCTCCACAGGCCGCCCCAGATGCCGCTGGGTGGTCTGCGCTCCAGCAGAATGCGCCCCTGATGGTCTTCGAGTATCACCATCCAGGTGGTTTTCTCGGGCTTGGCCTTTTTGGGTTTGGAGCCGGGGTAGAGGCTGGCTTCGCCTGTGGTGTAGGCCTCGCATCCGCTTTGCAGCGGGCAGCTATCGCAGGCCGGGCGGCTGCGGGTGCATACCATGGCGCCCAGATCCATGATGGCCTGGGTGTAGTCGCGGATGCGCTGGTCGGGGGTGTGTTCTTCCGCGCGCGCCCAAAGCTGTTTTAGCACGCTGGTTTGGCCAGGCCAGCCGCGGATGACGTGATAACGGGCCAGCACCCGTTTGACGTTACCGTCCAGAATGGTGGCCCGTTGCTGGAAAGCCTGGGCGAGGATGGCCGCCGCAGTGGATCGGCCAATGCCCGGCAGGGCTTCCAGCTGTTCCTGATCTGCAGGAAACTCACCACCATGATGTTCGACAACTTGCTGTGCCGCTTTCTGCAGGTTTCGGGCACGGGCGTAATAGCCCAGGCCTGACCAGTGGCTGAGCACATCGTCCACTGGCGCTTTGGCCAGCGCTGCCACATCCGGGAAGCGCTGCATGAAGGCCTGGAAGTAGGGAATAACGGTGGTGACTTGAGTCTGCTGCAGCATGATCTCTGAAACCCACACGCGGTATGGGGTGCGATCATGGTGCCACGGCAGGTCGTGCCTGCCGTTTTCGTCGTACCAGGCCAGTAGTTTGCGGGCAAAACCATCGCTCATCGCCCGAACAGGCCCTTGAGTGCGTCCTTGACCTTTTCACCGTCTTCACCCAGGCGCTTGTCGATTTCCTCTCGCGCTTTTTCTTCGGCCTTCTCTTTTGCCCTGTCGGTTTCTTCATCTACTTTTTTGCGGGCAGCATTTGCCGCGATGGTCTTGAGTGTATCGCGGAAACGGGAGCCGTCGAAGGAGCACAGGCCAGCCGGGTCTTCGGCAAAATCGCCACGGCACTCAACGGGGATGACCACATCTTCCACGTACTCAGTTACCCGGCAGGCTTCGTCTCGGTGGATCTCGCCAACGATGCGTAAGCCGATTTCATAATCCAGGTCGGAAGCGGCCAGGTCTATGGTGCCGTCACCTTCCAGTCTCATGCCAGCAAGGGCGGCAACCAGGTCGGTGTTATTGAGAGTGTTGCCATCAATCTTCAGGGTGCCGCGCATATCGTTGAAGGGCGTACTGCTGCCCCAGTCTGATGTGCCCAGGCTTTCCTGATTCGCCAGGGCAATGCCCTGACAGGCCATACGGGTCAGATTCATTTGGGTGAATTCGCCCTCAGCCAGGTTGAATCTGATCTCGCCGTCGGCGTTGCTGCGCAAGGCAGAAATGCGGTTGCCGGTGGTTTTAACGTTCACTGACATGTTGGCGCCGCCGGACAGCATGTCTACCTCGGCCAGGTCTGTCAGCAGCGGCAATGTCTGAACATTCTTGATGTCCTTGGTGATGGTCCACTGTGGGTTGTCAGAGCGGGCATCCAGGGTCACATTGGCAGCAAATGAGCCGTCATAAAGCTTGCCGCTGAAATCTTCCACTTTCAGCACACCGTCGCGGGCTGTGATCACGGATTTGATCTCATTGATGGTGAGGTTGCTGACGATCAGCTCGTCCAGCCCCAGGTTCACATCCAGAATCAGGGCGCGAAGGGTTTCCAGTGGCAGCAGGTCACCCTCTTCCGCAGAACCGCCCCCTTGAGGTGCTTCCTCTTCCTGTGCGGCTTCTTCATCGCTGGCTGGCGCCAGGTAGCGGTCCGCATTGATGGCATCACCCTGCAGGTTCAGGCCGATGGCGCTGTTGGTAAGGCCATAGCTGGCATCGCCCTGGAAGGTGGTGTCATCCAGGCTGAAGGTGAGGTCGCTCAGTTCCACGGTGCCGGCAGGGCCGCCGATATTGGTGGAGAAGGAGACAGCTTCCATTACATCCGGATCTTCTGTTTCTATGGCGGGCTGGCCAAGAGCCGCCAGCAGGGATTTCAGGGAGAACTCGTCAACGCTCAGGCTGCCCTCGAGCCTGGGTTGGTCACCAAAGCCGTTTACAGACAGGTCGGTATTCATCGTCAGATCAGCCAGGCTGGCGGTAAAGCCACTGAGGGTCGCGGTCTCGCTCTCAAGATTCGCTTCCAGAGAGCCGGCAAGCTCGGCCCGGACAGACTCGCCACCAAACGGCTCCCCGCTCATATCGAAAATCGCCTCGAGGCCTGATACGCCGAACTCGTTAAGCGCCTCGTTGGCCGCCAGGCGGGCACTGATGTCGCCGACCACTTCAAGCTCAGGCTGGTTGGTGGCGAAACGGAAGCCCACGTTCAACGGGAAGCTGGAACCCAGGGTTATTTCACTGGCTGTAACCGTGAAGTCCTCAAGGGTAACGGACTGGCCTGTGGTCCTGTCTTCGTAATGTACCTGCGCGTTACTGATTTCCACGCTTTCGACATTAAAGTTTAGTGGTTCCTGGGGGCCTTCGCTGTCGGCCTCGGCTGCAGTCTCTTCAGACGGCTGTTCTTCCTGTTCTGCAGCCGGTTCGCCCTCCGGCATGATCCGCGTCCAGTTTCCGGAACCGTCTTCATTGACAGACAGGCGGGCATCAAGACCGCTGAGGAGGAAGGTGTCCACCTGCGGCGACATGGTGACCAGTGACCAGAAGCTGACCTGGGCAACAAGCTGATCAAGCTTTACCAGGCGCTCGTCCTCAAGGGTTGCTTCAACATCGTTGAGTTCCAGCCCCAGCGGAATGAAGGACCAACCGATATCGCCGGAAAGAATCAAATCCAGGTTGGTGCTGTCCTCCACCACCTTTTCGATCTGCGGTTTGTAGGTGTTGGGATCAATGACGGCGATGGCGACAGCCACTGCTGCAATGGCAAGGATAATGAGGCCGGCAATGGCGTATGCCACATAGCGAACAGCTTTCATGATTTCTGGCGTCCTTCCGTTAGTTCGTGTCCGGTTACTATGTAGATGAGTAGCCCAAGCATAACCCAGGGGTAACAAAATAAAAGCCTGGATGTATGACAATACGTTAGTGATCAGCCAAAATAGGCCCCTTATTGATACACAACGATGTAAAGTGCGTCTTACAACGATAAAAAGGAGCAAGCAGTGGCCATAACTGTCTCTATCGAGCTGAACCGTGAACTGGATATGCCGTCCGGATATGATAAGGTTTTTGACTTGCTGGCGGATGTTCCGGCATCAGCAAGCCATTTCCCCAAGGTGCAGAACCTGGTGGACCTGGGCGATAATACCTACCGTTGGGAGATGGAAAAGGTGGGTGTGGACAAGCATGCCATCCAGTCCATCTATGCCTGCAAGTATTACGCTGACAAGGACAACGGCAAGATCACATGGGAGCCGGTGAAAGGTGAGGGTAACGGCGTGGTGAAAGGCTCCTGGACGTTAAAGGCGAAAGACGACAACACCACCTCGGTGAAATTCCAGACCAGTGCAGAATTGACCGTGCCGCTGCCGAGCCTGCTGAAGTTGGCGATAAGCCCGGTGATCAAGCACGAGTTCAACAGCCTGGTGGATACCTACATGAACAACCTGAAAAAGGCGTTCTGATAACTGCGGCTATCATTGCCATAGAGGCCGGTACGGGACGCGGGAAGCGATAAAAGGTATAATGCTCGCAGACAATTTTCCGGCATTTGCCGATTGATGACTTTGGAGTCTCCATGGCCGAACGCAAGGCTCGGGTAGAACGAAATACCCTGGAAACACAGATCACCGTTGAAATCGATCTCGATGGTACCGGCAAGTCCAGTTTCGACACCGGCGTGCCTTTTCTTGAACACATGATGGACCAGATTGCCCGTCATGGCCTGGTGGACCTGAATATCGTCTCAAAGGGTGACCTGCACATAGACGACCACCACACCGTGGAAGACATCGGCATCACCCTGGGTCAGGCATTCAAGCAGGCGGTGGGCAATAAGGAAGGTATTCGCCGGTATGGCCACGCCTACGTGCCACTGGACGAAGCTCTGTCGCGCGTGGTCATCGATCTTTCCGGCCGCCCGGGTCTGCTGATGGATGTGCCCTACACCCGTGGTGCTGTCGGTGGTTTTGACGTGGACCTGTTTGCGGAGTTCTTCCAGGGCTTTGTAAATCACTCCATGGTGACCCTGCACATCGACAATCTGAAGGGCAAGAACACCCACCACCAGATCGAAACCGTGTTCAAGGCCTTCGGCCGCGCCCTGCGCATGGCCATTGAAATGGACGAGCGCATGGCAGGGATAACACCGTCCACCAAGGGATCGCTGTAAACGACCCCTTGAGCCAGATATCGAAACCACGATTCAGGAAGTCTCTCTTCGCATGAAAACCGTTGCCATCATCGACTACGGCATGGGTAACCTTCATTCCGTCAGCAAAGCGGTCGAACACGTAGCGCCCGACACCCGCGTACTGGTCACCGACAACGCCGACCAGATCCGCAGCGCCGACCGGGTAATCCTCCCTGGCGTCGGCGCGATCCGAGACTGCATGGCCGAAATCCGCCGCCTGGGCATCGACAACCTGGTAAGGGAAGTCTCCGCCGACCGGCCGCTGCTGGGCATTTGCGTGGGCATGCAGGCCCTGATGTCCCGTAGCGAAGAAAACGGCTGGGT
>JBHEPI010000207.1:0-5951 GCA_046260345.1 Marinobacter sp.
GTCCGGCTCCAGGCGGCCATCTTCAGTGAAGCGCATCAGGGCCTGCCAGTGGTTGAGGACGTAACCGATGGCCCTGGCGAACTCCCCTCGGGGCGGCAGGCTGGGCAGGATGCGATCCAGCAAGCGACGCAAGCGTTTGAGGATCGGCACCGTGCGGCGCTGGCGCGTTGAGGCAAGGACAGGCACTTCCATCGCTGGCACTTCCATCGCTCTTCCTTCGCCCTATGTCCTATTATGACAACCACCCCCGCCGTATCCCTTCCCATTACCCCTCGCCTGGGCCGTCCTCAGCCCCTCACTTTTCCCGATCTTGACCCCGCCACATGAACCCCACCCACGGCCCATCCTCGGCCCAGGGCCGCTGCATGGAAATCGCTTAGGGGTGGTAGGTCGTCAGGCCGCTGATCGTCGTCGCTGCGACCGGTAGAGCGCCTCAAACCGCGTACTCTGATCCAGCCATTGATCTGGGGTGATGCCCAGCCGCTGCAGGATCGGAGGCAGGGCGCTGGCAATGGCCCCTTTCTTTCTCGGGTCGATCGCCCGCCCGGTGTAGTCCACTAGGGCCAGGTAATCCTCAAACGCGAACGGGATGCCGGGTTGTTCCCGATCAGCGAACGCCCCTTCAAACGGTAATAGTGGCTTCACCCGCTCATCAAACCGCAGCAGCGCGTCCATCTGCATCTGTTCCCGCACCGCCTGGGCCAGATCGAAACGCGGTTCGACCCGTTCCTTGATGCTGGTGTGCTCCGAGGTCTCCGGCGTGGCCGCCATCCCGGCCCGTATCGGGTTGAGATCCACATAGGCCATGCAACTGAGTAGCGCCGCCTCGGTGCGCAGGGCCTGGGACTTGAACCGCGCCTCCCAGAAGTGGCCGGTGCAGCCATCCTCCTGATTGGCCTGTCGGGCAATGGGCTCGTTCAGGCACTTCATGAACCAGCTCAGGCTGGCCAGTCGCTGTCGGTAGCATTGGGTAAACTCCGCCACCTGGGCCAGCTCGTAGCTTTCCTGGTTCTCGCCAGACAGATAACGCTGAACGAGAATCGGTCCCTTAAACAGGCAACTCCACCGTCGCAGCACCTCGTCATCCGTCCAGCGCCCGGTCTGGCCGGGATCCAGCTTGACCACCACATGATAATGGTTGGACATGACCGCATAGGCGGCGATGTCCACGGCGAACAAGGACGCCAGCAGCCGGATCCGATCCTCGATCCATTGCCGCCGATGTTCAAAGCTCTTGCCGGTGGCCTGATCTTGTCCACACAGGAAGGTGCGCCGCACACAGCGCGAAGCGACATGGTAGTAGGGGGTGTCAGTAACCGATATCTGTTGGCAACGTGGGCGCGGCATGGGTCCCTCCTGGACGGTGGTTCACCGGCTGGGTCCGTGGGCCGGGATGAGTGTAGATTAGCGCAGTGGAGGTTGTTGGCAAAGGTGGGGCGGGGTATGGCAAGCTGCGGGGCTATTCTTTTACCCAACCCCAAGAGTGAGAACCATGGCAGAAGTCGCCAACCCAGCCACGATCACCATCGACGGCCAGCAGTACGATGTGAACTCGCTTTCTGATAACGCCAAATCCCAGATCGCCAACCTGCGGGTCACGGATCAGGAGATCCAGCGCCTGAACCAGCAACTGGCCATTGCTCAGACCGCCCGGGCCGCCTATGCGCGTGCACTGGAGGCTGAGTTGCCCAAGACCGAGTCATAAGCATCGTGGGGCGCAGCTACACCACCACGTTGCGCCCCGTTCAGGAGCCTGTCCATGTCATCTCTGCCTGAACCTGGCCCAACCACCTATCCCAAGGCCTCCCGGATCACCCTGGCCCATGCGCCCAAGGTGGATCGTCTGCTGATGGATCTCACCCTGATGCTGCCGGAAAGTGCTGGCGCCACAGGAGGAGGCGGTCAGTCCGCCCTGATACGGCGTGCCTGGCTCACGCGCCGTGTGGTGGCAGCCACCTTGGCCAAGCTCAGTGAGGTGATCGGCCAGTCCCACCCGGCGGCCCAGCGAACGCCGGATCCGGATGAGGTGCTGCAGATGGAGCACCTGGCCGCCGTGGCCAGTGAGTCGGGGTCAACGGGTGGTCAGGCCGCTGGGGCCAACACACCTGAGTCATCCACCCCACATCCAGGACCTGCACCGGAGCCAGAGGCCTATCTGATCACCGAATTGCAGATCGAGGCCCAGGAGGCCCATGTGGTGATGGGGCTATGGGGCGAACCCCTTACAGCCCCAGGGCAGGGTGGTCCGGTGGCCGCGCTCAAACTCTCCCGGCATCACGCCCACCAGATCCTGCGCCTGCTGCAAGCCACCAGCGCCAAGGCCCAGTGGGGCCTCGATCACCCAGCCCAGTGGATGCAGCCGATGCAGGTGCCGGGGCAGAAGAATTGAGGGGCGCTCTGGGGTCGAAATGGCTGATGCAGCGCCCGGTGAAGGAGAATCCCAAGTACGGGGGTTACCCTGCCTGTCAACCTGAAGCCATACAGCCCCTGTATGAGTTAATGTAGATTTCAGGGCCATGATAGTGGGAGCAGAGCAATGCCCAAACCAACCAGTCAGTTGCCCGAGGCTCAGGTGACACCGGATCCCAAGCAGGAGAAGCGGACCCGTCGGCGCTTCACCACGGAATACAAGCTGCGGATCCTTGCCGAAGCCGACCATTGCCAGCACGGCGAAATTGGCGTGCTGTTACGCCGGGAAAACCTCTACAGCAGCCAGCTCAATCAGTGGCGGCGGGAACTGGCCAGCGAAGGCCCTGAGGGGCTTGCCAAGTCCGCACCAGGGCCAGCGCCTGCCAAGAGTCCAGAGCAACGCCGGATCGAACAGCTTGAGAAGGAAAATGCCAAGCTCAACCGACGGCTCAAGGTGGCCGAGGACTGCATCGACCTGCAAAAAAAAACGTTGTCGCTGATCGATCACGTGACCGATGGGAATTCTGCGTGACTCAGATCCTCACACAACGGCCTGCAGGGATCACCCTGGCTCGCGCCTGCCAGGTTCTCGGCATCAACCGCAGCAGCGTGTATGCCCGACGCCGTGAGGGCCTCAGCGAGGCGCAGCGGGACGCGAACCGCTCACGTAAGGGGTGCCCGCAGCCACGTGCTCTGACAGAGGCTGAACGCCAGCGTGCTCGAGACGTCCTTTACGGCGAGGCCTACCGAGATCAGCCGCCAGAGGAGATCTACAACAAGCTTCTCGAACAGGGCGAGTACATCGGCTCGGTGCGCACTCTCTACCGGCTGCTGGCCGAGGACAAGGCCACCGGCGAACGACGCAACCAGCGCCCAGCCCAGAATCATGCCATGCCTCGGCTGCTGGCCAAGGCGCCAAACGAAGTTTGGACGTGGGATAGTGTGCCGCAGAGGCGCCAGAGAATGACCGCAAGGATGCGGGAGTTGTACTGAGCCATAAGCTCAGCAAGAGATGGTGGAGGGCCCACCGGAGTCGGCTGTCGGAAGCAGGCTCCAAACCAGCCCAAGCTGCAGGCATTAAGAGTGCTTGTGGTGAGCATTGGGTCAAAAGGCTGCACAGTGATGCAGTCAGGTGTGATATTGAGAGGCGAGCGAGAGCGAACCCATGATGACGTGCCGAAAACCATACGTGACATCAAAACCGGGGACGTGTCCCATCCCCGGGATGAGCTTGTGGGTGTATTCCGAATGCTGCGCAAGTGGTGTCCGGCATAAAGTGGGTGCGACTCAATATCAGGCTCTTGCTGGGAACTGCGGGAACCAGTCATCGTGATGTTTAAGGGAGAAGGCACAAGTGGCGATCACCACAAGGCCGAGAGTACCGAGGCACGATACTGGGACGGAGCTGCTCGTAGTAGTGACGAAGCTTCTGTAATGGAGGTGGAGCGAAGGGGCAGCGTCAAGCCGCCTGAGCGTCGGTCTCAACTGCGAAGGCAGGAGGAGGATCGGTGTCAGGCAAAACCATACGACATTGATAAGTGGTTAGTTGTAGAAGCTTACAATCGGGTCAAAGCCAATGCGGGAACTGCCGGTGTAGATCGACAGTCCTTGGAAGACTTTGACCGTGATCGCAGGAATAATCTCTATAAACTCTGGAACCGAATGTCTTCGGGCAGCTATATGCCGCCCCCGGTTCGTGCCGTCTCAATCCCAAAGAAATCAGGAGGTGAGCGGATACTGGGCATTCCGACCGTAACGGACAGAATCGCCCAGATGGTCGTCAAACTTCAGTTTGAACCCGAGGTAGAACCGCACTTTTTGGAGGACTCTTACGGGTATCGGCCGGGAAAATCGGCGATACAAGCGGTTGGAGTCACTCGGAAACGGTGCTGGCGTCATCCGTGGGTGCTGGAATTTGATATCCGTGGTCTATTTGACAATATTCCGCATGAACTCCTGTTGAAGGCGATTGATCGTCACACCGCGAATCCCTGGGTGAAGTTATACATCCAACGATGGTTAACAGCACCATTGGTACACGCGGACGGTCGAACGGATGAGCGTGACAAGGGAACGCCGCAGGGTGGCGTTATCAGCCCTTTATTGGCCAATCTCTTTTTGCACTACACCTTTGACCGGTGGATCAGTCGGCACTTTCCGGCCATTGAATGGTGCCGGTATGCCGACGATGGACTGCTTCACTGTAGCACTCAAAGGCAGGCTCGATTCCTGCTACATAGTCTGCATAAGCGGTTCAGGGAGTGTGGGCTTGAGCTACATCCAGAGAAAACCAAGATTGTTTACTGCCAAGATCACCGTAGAGCCAGTAACCATGAGCACACATCCTTTGACTTCCTTGGCTACACGTTCAAGAAACGAGTAGTGAAGGGTCGTTCTGGAGAACTCTTCCTGGGATTTTGTCCGGGAATCAGTCGGCCTGCCATCCAGGGAATCATTGAGAAAGTGCGGAAATGGCGAATAGGGCAGCGAACAGACCTATCCATCACGGATATCGCTGACATTATTAACCCTTACCTGCACGGTTGGTGGAATTACTATGGGCGTTACTACCGGTCATTGATGTATCGGGTGGCGCGTTACGTAAACCAACGACTGGTCAGGTGGGCTATGCGAAAGTTCAAGCATCTTCGAGGACGGAAGAAGAAAACTATTGCCACACTTGAGCGGCTGGTGAAAGTGCGCCCGAAGTTGTTCGCGCACTGGTCGCAAGGAATGTCGGGTGCGTTTGCTTGATGGGAGCGGTGTGAGCCGAGAGGTTCACGCACCGTTCTGCGAGAGGCTGAGGGTGAAAACCCCTTGGTCTACTCACCTTTCGAAACTGCCGACAACCCGCAAGGGGCCATATTTGTCACTCTACGTGGTCATGGATCTGTTCAGCCGCTACGTGCTGGCCTGGATGGTCTCCCGTAAAGAGAACAGTACGTTGGCACAGCAGTTGATGAGCGAAGCCGTCGCCCGGTACAACGTTGCCTATGGCTCCCTGACCCTGCACCAGGATCGCGGTGCGCCGATGATCGCCCACGGTTACCTCGATATGCTCGGCGAGCTGGGCGTCGTCTGCAGCCACAGCCGACCACGTACCAGCAACGATAACCCATTCAGCGAAAGCCAGTTCAAAACACTCAAGTATCAGCCGGACTACCCGGGGAAATTCGAGAGCGTCTCGCAGGCCCGCCAATGGTGTGCCGAGTACTTCGACTGGTACAACCATCACCACCATCACAGTGGGTTGGGCGGCTACACGCCTGAACAGGTCTTCACCGGACGGTTCCAAACCATCCGCGTGCAACGACAAGCGGTGCTTGATGCTCAGTATCACGACCACCCGGAGCGCTTCGTCAAGGGGGCGCCCGTGGCCACGTGTCCTCCGGCAGAGGCCACCATCAACCCGGTACAGCCCGAAGAACTGAACGACGGTGAAAGCTTGGTGGTGAACTTCCCGACACTGAACGCCGCCAAGGGACGCTTAGAAAATACGGTATCCTCCGAGTGAGGTGTTCAAAACAGGTTGACAGGTTCCG
>JBHEPI010000083.1:0-5645 GCA_046260345.1 Marinobacter sp.
GTAGGCGCCCATTTCCATCAGCACCCGCTGGGTCTGTTCCATGGGGGTGCGTTCGGGCATATCCAACACCACCTGCAGTTCGGATTTATTGTCGAACGGCAGCATTTTCAGGATAACGGCCAGGAAGACCGGCAACGAGGCAGCAGCCAGCGTCAGGCCCACAACGCCCAGCCCCAGCAATCGACGCCGCCAGGGATGGTCGCCAAGGAACGGCCCGAGCACGTGGCGGAAAATGCGCAGGGACAGTGGGCTGACGCCATCCGCGGAATTCGAGGCTTCGTCCGCTTCGGCGGCCCTCTCCCCTTTCTTGTGTTTCAGCAACCGGAGGGCGAGCCAGGGCGCCACCACGAAGGCGACAATCTGGGACAGCACCATGCCCGCCGAGGCGTTGATCGGAATCGGACTCATGTAGGGCCCCATCAGGCCGCTGACAAACGCCATGGGAATCAGCGCCGCCATGATCGTCAGGCTGGCCATGATGGTGGGGGTCCCCACTTCATCGACGGCAACGGGAATGATGTCTTTCACCGCATGCCGGGAATTACGGATCCGGCGGTTGATGTTTTCGGTGATCACGATGCCGTCATCCACCAGTATGCCGATGGAGAAAATCAGCGCGAACAGGGAGACCCGGTTAAGGGTAAAGCCCCAGGCCCAGGAGAACACCAGAGTCAGCAGCAGGGTAATCAGCACCGCGATACCGACAATAAGCGCTTGTCGCCAGCCCATGGCTGCCAGCACCAGCAACACCACGCACAGGGTGGCGGAGATCAGGTCGGTGATGAGTTTACGGGCTTTCTGGGACGCGGTTACGCCGTAATCCCGGGTGACCAGCACCTCTACATCCGCCGGCAGGGCGCGATTGCGAAGCTGATCAAGCCGCTCCTCAATGGCGGTGGTGATATCGATGGCGTTTTCACCGGGTTTCTTGGCGATGGCCAGGGTCACTGCCGGATAAACTTCCCCGGCCTGCCCCCCTTTACCCGCCTCATGGGCCGGCCCGAACCCCGTCATCACACTCTGGTCCGCCACGGTGCCGCCCCGGCTGATGTCAGCGACATCCTCCAGGTACACCGCGGAACCATTATGCATGCCCACCACCAGGCGACGGACGTCATCAACCGATTCCAGCAGGGTTCCGGCCTGAACCGGAATGGATACGTTATCCCGGGTGACACGGGCCTCCTGGCTGCTGGCATTGGCAGCCGCCAGCGCGTTGCGAATATCGTCGACGGTGAGATTGAAACCGGCCAGCAATGCCGGATCAAAGCGGATATCGACCCGATCGGCGATGCCGCCGGTGGTATAGACATCGCGGGTGCCAGGAACGCGCTTGAGCGCCACTTCCAGCATGTGCGCCAGGCGGGTAAGCTCCTCACCGGTTTGGCCGTTAACCGGATCGTAAAGGGTCAGGGTCATTACCGGCACGTCATCAATGCCCTTGGGCTTGATCACCGGCTGGCTGGCCCCGAGATTGGCCGGCAGCCAGTCCTGGTTCGAGTAGACCTGGTTATACAACCGCACCAACGCTTCCTGACGCGGAATGCCCACTTCGAATTGCACCGTGATCACTGCCTGGCCCTGCCGTGAAACCGAGTAGACATGCTCCACGCCCTCTATCTCGCTCATTACCTGCTCGGCGGGCGTCGCGATAGCGCTCTCCACCTCACGGGTACTGGCGCCGGGAAAGGCCACCATGATATCCGCCATGGTGACATCGATCTGGGGCTCTTCCTCCTTCGGGGTGACCACCACCGCCAGAACACCGAGGATAATTGCAAGGATGGCGAGTAACGGTGTCAGGTGGTTGTTCTGGAAAACCCGGGCAATGGCCCCGGACGGACCTACAGGCGGCAGTTCCCGGCTCACGGATTCGCTCCCTCTTCCGAATCGGTTACCAGGTTCAGTCGATCACTGCCCACCAGCTCGCCGGGGTTGGTGACCACCCGTTCGCCTTCACTCAGACCGGAGAGGATTTCCAGCCGGCCACCCTCCTGCACACCGGTACGCACCTGGCGGAGCCGGGGCCGGTCCTTATCATCCAGCACGAATACCGCTCTCAGTTCGCTGCGCTGAATCAGGCTGGTGGCCGGCACCCATAGGGCCTCGCGACGGGCAACCGGCACGCCGACCTTTACCAGCATACCCGGGAACAGGGAGCCGTTGGGTTCATTCAGCCGCATGCGCAGACGGAAGGTATGGGTTTCAGGACTGGCGTAGGGGTAGAAGGTCATCTCGCCGGTTTTCAGGACCCGGCCATCGGCAAGAGTGACCCTGGCCTGGCGCTCGGTGCGGGCCAGTTCTGCGTACTTTTGCGGCAGATCCACCACTACCCGGAGCTGTTCAAGGGACAGCCCGCTTAGCAGGGGCTGGCCGGGATTGACCGATTCACCCACTTCAACGTGGCGCTCGGTAAGAATGCCGCCGTAGGGCGCCTCCACCCGGGTATAGGACAGCTGTTCCTCGGCCTCGGCGATTGCGCCGCTGGCCCGCTCCACCCTTGCCCGTGCAGCTGCCAGATTATTCCGTGCCTGATCAAACTCCTGGCGCGATACCAGGCCGCGTTCATAAACCGACTCAACCCGCCCGAATTGTTGCCGAGCATCAGAAAGTGAGGCTTCAGCCTCCTCCAGTCCCGCCCGGGCCTGGCGCAGCCGGGAGCGCTGCTCACTGTCCTCCAGCTGCACAATCAGGTCGCCAGCGGCAACCGAGTCGTCCACATCGTAGGGCAGATCCCGGACAGTACCGCTGGTCTGGGCAGATACCGTGCTCTGCTGAACCGCTTCAATGACGCCATCCAGATGGATGGTTTCATGAAACGACCGCCGCTCCACCTTCTCAAAGGCAGGTTGCCCCGCTGCCAACGCAGGGAACACAAGTAACAGCGTGATTAAAAAGCGACCGGGAGAACTCATGCCAAACTCACAGAAAGTTATATGGTTATTCTTTTGAATTACCGGAGTTTAGCAGGCAGGCAGAAGTCTGGCATTGAGCCGGGACAAAAAAAGCCCCGGGTGGCGGAGTTGGTTCCACACGGGGCACAATGTTACCCGCCTGCTATGAGAGGCGGGCAACCGCCATAATCGGTCGTTACCACCGTGCCGTGAGTGCCGCACGCACGGTACGGCCGGGCTCGTTTACCCTGAACACGCCACTGTCAGAGAGATTGTCCTTGCTTACGTGGTACGCCCAGGTATTGTCGAATACGTTATCCACCGCCCAGGTCAGGCTCAGGTTGGCCATCAGCGGATGGGTACCGGACAGATTGAATACCCCATAGCCCGGCGATGTACTCGGATCCAGGCCGGACTCCAGATCAACATGGTCCTGTCGGCGTGCCAGCTGCCATTGGGCTTTCAGGGTGTGGCCCCGTTGGTGCCAGCTCAGGGTCTGGATAAACTGGATGGGTGGAATCCGCGGCAGTGCCTTGTCGGCATCGCGGTTTTCACCCCGGACCGACGCCAGTTTGCTACTGCTACTCCAGGTACCGTTACTCCATCCCAGTTCACCCTCAACACCCAGGAGGCGGGCGTCGATGTTGGTGTAGCGGGTGTCCCTGGTGTTATCAGGGTTACGGGTCTCAAATCGGTAGACGTAATCATCCACCTGATCGACCCACACAGCAGGGCGCCACGTCCAGTCACCCTGCCGGCCGGGCAGGCTGACTTCCAGTTTGTGGTGTTTTTCCGTGTCCAGTTCCGGATTGCCCACCCAGGTGCCCTTCATGGTCTTCTGGGCGACATAGCGTTCATTCACGCTGGGTGAACGCACACTATGGCTGGCGGTAGCTTCAAGCGCCTGGACAGGGGAAAAACGCCACTCTCCCGTCATGAAGCCGCTTACGTTGTTGTCATTGGCCGCAGTATCTGTAGCGCCGTAGGCAGAGGCGTACAGATCAGACGGTGACAAGGCCATCATGCCACCGGGCATGGGCCGGAAGGTCTGATCCGCCCGGGTTGCATCCATCTCTACCCGGTCATAGCGAATGCCGGCACCCAGGCGGGTATTCACCCGGATCTGGTGAAACGCTTCCACAAACACACCCACCCGATCTCGCTCCACACCAGGCCACATCAGGGAAGCCTCGTTGGCAAGATTCATTCCGTTGTACATGGTGGCGTCCCACTCGTTGCTTTCCACATCCACACCGATCGCAATATCCTTGGTGTAGTTGATGGTCTGATCCAGCACCAGCCGGGCACCCCGGGTAAGGGTCTCGGAGTCAGTCTGCATTTTCATCATCGACTCACGCAGACTGAAGTTATCCATTACATGGTCCACATCCGCCTGCCAGGCCATCAGGTTCCAGCCACCGTTGGCTACCGGCGCACCCAGCTCCAGGCGGTAAAGATCGGTGTCGGTTTCTGGCGCATCCATACCCCGGCCCGGGAACGTCACATCCCGCTCTTCCTGGCGGCTGACCAGACCCTTGATATAGAAGCCGTTGTCGGCGGTCCAGGCAGCATCCACACGGCCTTCAGTGTTTTCGTAGGAACTGCGGACTTCGTTGCCATCACCGTCCTCATAGTCGTCAGCTTCGTCGTAACCGCCGGCCAGGCGTATAAACGTGTCCCTGCTGCCAACCGCCACACTGCCGTTCACGAGCTTGCCTTCGCCGTTGTCGGAGCCACCCAGAGTGAGGTGGCCTGCGGTACGGTTGTCACCGGCAAATTCCGGTTTCGCCGTGGTGGCCCCAATCTGGCCACCGGCAATCGGTCCCCAGCGCAGGGTCTTATTGCTTGTACGCACTTCCAGAACTGGCGCGAGCGCTGTACTCAGGCGACTTGTGGGTGGATCCATGCGGCTTGGACAGGCGCCCTCCACTCGCATGCCGTCAATCAGCAAGTCAACACGTTCTTCATTCTGGCCATGAATCACCGGATCCAGACCCCGGCCACCCATCCGGGAAAGCGAAACCGCGGGGCTGGCCGACAGCCTCTGTACCGGCTCAGTCTGAATCGCAGCTTCCGAAAGCCGCGCCGCCTCGGCGGACTGACCTTCGGTGATCCGGATCAGCAACGGGCTTTCCTGTTCGGGTTGGGCATTTGCGAGTGGGACGGCCACAGTGCCGACCAACACAAGGCTGATACAGCGAGCCAGAGGGTTTTTTCTGAACATTGTCGGGTGGTCCTTGGAGCGGTTCCATTAGTGATGGAACTATAACGGGCGGCTTTCAACATGGCTTGAGACACAATGCCGCACCCCTTCCGGGGTACCCCAAAAAGCGTTTAGAGAATATTTCTTTTCAAACTTGCCAATGAGCGCCCCGCTATGGTGCAATCTATGCCCTTTTTTGGCCGACTGTATTTTTAATCAGTCTTCAATACGCGCATTCCGAGAGACATCCCCATGACAGCGAAACTTGATGAAAAGCTGGAACCTATTTTCCAGGATGTACTGCACCGCAATCCCGGCGAAAGCGAATTCCACCAGGCCGTTCATGAGGTTCTGGAAACCCTTGGCCCCATTCTGGTGAAGTATCCGGAATTTGCCGATAAGAAAATCATCCAGCGCATCTGTGAACCCGAGCGTCAGATCATTTTCCGGGTACCCTGGCAGGATGACCGCGGTGAGATTCACATCAACCGCGCCTTCCGTGTCGAGTTCAACAGCGCCCTGGGGCCCTACAAGGGCGGCATGCGTTT
>JBHEPI010000108.1:0-5155 GCA_046260345.1 Marinobacter sp.
TAACTGTTTTTAAATGATTATAAAGGGCCGATCACAGGCCACTGAAATGCCAGAAAACCGACAAAGGATCCTGCAACTTTATCCTTGATATTTGTCATGATTGCCAGGACCTCCCCTTTGCAGAATAGCTCCCATAACTCAAAAGCCACCGTTCGCGTGGCTCCGGATCAGCAATTCAAGGAGCAGTCACTATGGCCAAAACCAACGCCGACATCGAACACTGGGATGTCGAAAACGAGGAGTTCTGGGAAAAGGAAGGCAAGCGCATTGCCTCCCGCAACCTTTGGATTTCCATCCCCAGCCTGCTGATAGGCTTCGCCGTCTGGCTGATGTGGGGCATGATCACCACACAGATGCAGAACCTGGGCTTTCCGTTCACCATTGACCAATTGTTCACCCTGAGCGCCATCGCCGGTCTTTCCGGTGCCACCCTGCGCATTCCGGCATCGTTCATGATCAAGATTGCCGGTGGCCGTAATACCGTTTTCCTGACCACTGCCCTGCTGATGATTCCCGCCCTGGGAACCGGTATTGCGCTGATGAATCCGGATACCCCGTTCATCGTCTTTCAGGCGCTGGCGTTGCTGTCTGGTATCGGTGGCGGCAACTTTGCCTGCTCCATGAGCAACATCAGTTCCTTCTACCCCAAGAGCAAGCAGGGCTATGGCCTGGGCATGAATGCCGGGCTGGGTAACTTTGGCGTTACCACCATGCAGATTCTGATCCCGCTGGTGATGACCGTCGGTGTCTTCGGCGCCCTTGCAGGCGGCCCGCTGGAATTGCAAAGCTCCAGCGGCACCCTGATCGGGCGCATCGAAGCCGGCACCGAGACCTGGATCCAGAACGCCGGCTTTATCTGGCTGGTATTCCTGATTCCATTAGCCTTCGCCGGCTGGTTCGGCATGAACAACCTGCGAACCATTACTCCGAATCCGGGCAGTCCGGTTTCAGCCTTTGGCAAGATTCTTGGCCTGTATGGGGTTGGCCTTGCCACTTCACTGGTCGGGGTTTATGCACTGGGGATTCTGAATATGTGGGTGGCGCTGCCCCTCACCATCGTCCTGACGCTGGTTCTCCTGCGCCTGATTCCAGGTGACATCAAGCCCAATATCCAGAAGCAGTTTGCCATCTTCAGTAACAAGCACACCTGGTCGATGACCGTGCTGTATATCCTTACCTTCGGCTCGTTCATCGGCTTCTCCGCGGCATTACCCCTGTCCATCAGTGTTATCTTCGGCAACATGATGGAAGTGGCAGCGGACGGCACCGTAACCCGCGTCACCAACCCGGATGCCCCGAGCGCCCTTACCTGGGCCTGGATGGGCCCCTTCGTGGGCGCCCTGATCCGCCCGGTAGGCGGCTGGATTTCCGACAAGCTGGGCGGTTCCATCGTGACCCAGGTTATCTCCGCAGTAATGGTGGTAGCCTCCGTGGCAACCGGCTATGTAATGATGCTGGCATACAACTCAACAGATCCGAACAGCTACTTCGCACTGTTCCTGATTCTGTTCATCGTGCTGTTCGCCGCCAGCGGTATCGGCAACGGCTCCACCTTCCGCAGCATCGGTGTGATCTTTGACCAGCAACAGAAAGGCCCGGTACTTGGCTGGACCTCCGCAGTTGCCGCCTACGGTGCTTTCATCGCACCCCGGGTGATGGGGCAGGAAATCCAGGCCGGCACCCCCGAAGTGGCCATGTACGGATTTGCCGTATTTTACGCGGTATGCCTGGTGGTTAACTGGTGGTTCTACCTGCGCAAGAATGCGTATATCAAGAATCCCTGATCAAACAGTAAGACGATCAGATGCAACTTGCCGGCCCCCAGGGGCCGGTTTTTTTAGTCCTGCCTCTCTCCTCCCTCCTCCGGCTCATCCCCGCACCCGAGAGCTTCACGGACACGCCTTATCCCTTCCCCTTCATTCTCTGCACTGGCCAACAGGGCGAGATCCTTTGCCGTCTGCCCCTTCCTGTTTTCAATGTCTGTATTGGCCCCTGCTGATAACAGAAGCCGCACCAGCTCCGGATTGCGGTTTCTGACCGCCCAAATGAGCGCTGTCTGGCCGTTCTCTTTTTCCTGGACATCCAGCTCGGCCCCACGCTCGACAAGCACGCTGGCCGCCTCAGGGCGGTTGTTCACGACAGCCGCCATCAACGCCGTATAGCCGGTTTTCTCCAGATGGTTGATGTCCGACCCGTTATCCAGCAGATACGTCAGCATATCCGTGTGTCCGCCAGCCGCGGCCCGCATCATTGCTGTCCAGTTGCAGTCGTCACCGGCATCGATTCGTGCGCCTTTGCCAACCAGCCTGCGAACCTCTTCTGCATCGCCCTCCTCCGCTGCCACAATCAGCGGCGTACGGCCGCGTATATCACGAGCTTCCAGGCTGTCCTCCTTCCCGAAGATCTGCCACAGGGCCACCAATACCACAACGGCCAGTAATGCTCCGAGCCAGCCGGACCAGCGCTCCAGAACTCCCATAGTGTTCCCCTTCAGTTTCAGGACGGATGCTTTGCCACAGAATACAAAAAACCCGCCGGGATTGCTCCGGGCGGGTTCTGATGCAGGTCAACTTGCCGGCGGTAATTAACCAGCCGCTGCTGAAGCCTGCTTCCGGCGTTCCTCCTCTTCGATCTGAAGGTCAACAGAAGACACCTGGTACTCTTCCGCAAATCCGGACTCGGGCTCTTTCAGCCACATCAGGCACAGAACCCAGCTGATGAAGGCGCCTGCGGCGATGATGTAGAAGAACTGCGTGGGCGTAACGAAGGTGAAGATGGTGAGGTACACCACTGCACCAACATTACCGTAGGCACCGGCCATTCCGGAAATCTGTCCGGTCAGACGGCGCTTAATGGACGGAATGATGCCGAAGGTGGCGCCCTCAGCCCCCTGCACGAAGAAGGAGGTGAATACGGTAATCGCAACAGCGATGACAAGCGGCCAGCTGGAGTTCATGAAGCCCATCAGCGCGAAGCCGATTGAAATGCCGAACATGTAGGCGAGCATGACAAATCGACGGTTACCCATGCGATCCGAGACCATGCCACCCATGGGGCGCGCCAGCAGGTTCACGAACGCAAAAGAAGCAGCAATCATGCCGGCTGCAGCTGCACTCAGGCTCCAGGTTTCCTCAAAGAACATGGGCAGCATGGACACCACCGCCAGCTCGGCACCAAAGTTGGCGAAATAGGTGGTGTTCAGGGCCGCCACACTGTTGAACGGGTACTTGTCGTCTTCAGGCACACCTTTTTTGAGAATGGGGATGTTTACCCGCAGAATCTGGATGATCTGGTAGATCACGATCGCAACGATGATACCGTAGCAGATCAGCGCTCCGGTGGTACCGATGTACCCCATGCTCTGGATACGCCACACCAGGATACCCAGCACACCCACCAGCGGAATGGTCCACAGGATAAGCTTGATCATGTCGCCCCAGGTGCTGACTTCCAGCGCAATGGCCTTGCGGGGCTTGCGGTGAACGGTACCGACAGGGCCGTCGGTGATGGCAAACCAGTAGTAAACGCCGTATGCCGCCATGAAGATGGCGCTCTGGGCAATAGCCCAGCGCCATCCGTCTTCACCGCCGTACATGTGCAGGGCAATGGTAGGCAGAGTGATTGCTGCAGCTGCGGAACCGAAGTTGCCCCAACCGGCATAAAAGCCCTCGGCAAAGCCGATATCCCGGGGTTTGAACCACATGGCAGTCATGTGGATACCAACAACGAAGCTTGCGCCGATAGAGCTCAGAACCAGACGGCTGACCAGCAACTGCATCATCGTGGTTCCGAAAGCGAACACCAGGGCCGGAATGGCCATTAACACCATCAGTACCGAGAACACACGGCGCGGGCCGAACCGGTCCAGGGCCATGCCCACGATAATGCGGGCGGGGATGGTCAGGGCCACGTTGCAGATGGCAAACAGGCGGATGTCATCCTTGGTCAGCCAGTCGACACTCTTCAACATGCTGGACGCCAGCGGCGCCATGTTGAACCAGACATAAAAGGTAATAAAGAAGGCAATCCAGGTCAGGTGCAGTGCCCTGATTTCAGGGTTGCGGACGCGGAATACGTCTGCGACTTTCATTTCAGCCTCCGGGGCTAGTCAAGGGTTATTAAAGGCTGGGCAGGATGAGCAGCGGGCACTGGATCCGGCGCGCAAGGAACGAACTCACACTGCCAAAGGTCATGTAATCCAGCTCATCCACGAAATAGGTCAGGGATCGGGCGATAAAGCCACCATCGGGTTCATGGCTGTGGCGGGCGATCACCAGCATGTCGGGACGAATCTTCTTCTCAGCTGCAAACAGCAGCATCTTGCGGGCGTCACCCTCCAGCATCATGGTTTCAGCCGAGATCTCTTCCCTCTGACAGACCTCCATGGCCTCTGCCAAATGCTGTTTGAGCTCGCCCACTTCCTGCTGGAAGAAATCTTCGTTTCCCGAGGTAATGTCACGGGGATTTTCCGCCACCGCGACCAGGGTGACCTGTGGTTTCAGGTCCCGAAACATGGTGATGGTTTGCGCCAGGGCCAGCCTGGCATTTCTCGAACCGTCGTAGGCAATCATGATTTTCATCGTAAGCTCCAGACCCGTTATGCCACTGCGAACCCGTGGCAGGCTTAATATTTGTCAGCATTAGCCCACAATTGCCCACTGCCAGAACTTGATATGCATCAAACCTCTGGCCGGCTACCCCACCAGAGACATGGCGGCGATATCACCTTCCCCGGTTTCAACCCGCAAACGCCTACCCCCACCTGCCTTGAAGGGGTACCTCCAATGCCACGACGTCGCAGCGGCCGTTCTTGATATTGTTCAAGTAGCTCCAGGGGGCTGGCGGGATACAGTCAAAACACTGTATTGGCAGCTTGCTGCGAGAGGGGATTCATCATGGAAAACAGCGTATCGAAGCACGAACAGTACCGGGCGCTGGGCATATCCACGTTTGCCTTCACCCTTTGCTTTGCGGTCTGGACCATCTTTTCCATTATCGGCATCAAAATTCGCCAGGATTTCGGGCTGTCGGATACCCAGCTGGGCCTGCTGATGGCGACGCCGATTCTGACCGGCTCCATCAGCCGGCTTTTCCTGGGCATCTGGACCGATCGTTACGGCGGCCGATGGGTATTCGGGGTGCTGATGCTGACCAC
>JBHEPI010000109.1:0-8346 GCA_046260345.1 Marinobacter sp.
CGTTTGCTGTTGCCATCCGCGCACGAAAACCATGGACGCGTTTACGCTTCAGTACGCTTGGTTGAAACGTTCTTTTCATGATGTCGATCTCACAATACGGGTTAAAAAAGTCATGGATTGGCTGGAAAATGAACAACCAAAACAGGAGCGGCATTCTATGCAATGCGGGAGAGGAATTCAATGGGTAAAGTTATGACGGGAAACGTATCTGCTGAGCATCCCAGTAATAACATCTTTAGGTTCTTTTAAAATCTTTTAGGGATTACTACTACTGTTATTAGGGAAGCCGTTTTCTGTGGATATGCGATGAAAAAAGCCATTGGTCAGATACTTGCAAAGCGTCAAACCCTGTTCACAAACCAGCCTGAGGGGTGTGAATAGGGCAGGGACGAATTGTGTACAACTCCGAGATATCTGAAAGTCAGCATTTATCCACCGAAGTTGTATGGGTTCTTCACAGGGCTCCGCCCCCTTTATGGACAGGGTGTTGTTAATAACTATTTCAATCGCAATTTCTGTACACAACCCTGTAGGTAAGTCTGTAAATTATTGAAAATAAAATTAAAAGAATTCCACAGGCTGTTTATTACTTCTGTTTTCCCCTTTTACTCAGACGGTGTGCAGGTTAGAATTCTGGGTCACGATTTTTAGGCATCGGAGGCAAGACTGTCGTGCCAAACAAACTCTGGCATCAGTGTCTGGAAGTGCTCCGGGATGAGTTTCCCGCTCAGCAGTTCAACACCTGGCTTAGGCCACTACAGTCCGATCACCGGGAAGGCCAGCTGATGCTGTTTGCCCCGAATCGGTTCGTGATGGACTGGGTGAATGAAAAATATCTGCGGCGTATTGAAGAAGTACTCAAAGATCTGGAAGGCGGTCAGGCTCCCAGAGTTGGCATGAAAGTCGGTTCTGCACCCAGCGGTTCCGAACTGGTGTTACGCTCGGCTACTTCGGCGAATGGAAGTAATGGAATTAGTGGAAGTACAGCGGAGCATGAGACCGTTAGTAGCACAGTGACTGATGAGGAAAAAGGTGTTGCCGAGACCGTGGCGATGCCCAGGGCGAAGTCGCGGATTAACGGCAACCGGCCTTCTGCGCAGGTTGAAGGTGACATCAAACACCGGAGCTTCCTGAACGAGGGCTTTACCTTCGACACCTTTGTGGAAGGTAAATCGAACCAGCTCGCACGGGCGGCTTCCATGCAGGTGGCAGAGAATCCGGGTGGCGCCTATAACCCTTTGTTTCTTTACGGTGGGGTAGGTCTTGGTAAAACTCACCTGATGCATGCCATAGGCAATGATATCGTGCGCCGTAACCCGCGGGCCAAGGTGGCGTATCTGAGATCCGAGCGGTTTGTGGCGGATATGGTCAAGGCATTGCAGCTGAACGCGATCAATGAATTCAAGCGGTATTACCGTTCAGTGGGCGCTTTGTTGATCGATGACATTCAGTTTTTCGCCCGTAAGGAACGATCCCAGGAAGAGTTTTTCCATACCTTTAACGCATTGCTTGAAGGTGGGCAGCAGGTAATCGTGACCTGTGACCGGTTTCCTAAAGAAATTGTCGATATGGAAGAGCGGCTCAAGTCCCGGTTCGGCTGGGGGCTGACGGTAATGGTAGAGCCGCCGGAACTGGAAACCCGGGTGGCAATCCTGATGAAGAAGGCTGAGCAGGTAAACGTGAAACTCAGTAGCGAGGCAGCCTTCTTTATCGCTCAGAAGATCCGGTCAAACGTGCGGGAGCTTGAAGGAGCGCTACGCCTGGTGATAGCGAATGCTCACTTCACTGGCTCTGAAATTACCCCGCCATTTATCCGTGAAAGCCTCAAGGACTTGCTGGCACTGCACGAAAAGCAGGTCAGTATCGATAATATTCAACGCACGGTGGCGGAGTATTACAAGATCAAGGTGTCCGATCTGCTATCCAAACGGCGAACCCGCACGGTGACCCGGCCAAGGCAGGTTGCCATGTCGCTTGCCAAGGAGCTGACCAATCACAGCCTGCCGGAAATCGGAGATGCGTTTGGTGGCCGTGATCACACTACGGTACTGCACGCCTGTAAGAAGATTGTGGAACTCCAGGAAACTGATCCGGGTATCCGCGAGGATTATCAGAACTTTATGCGGTTGCTTACAACCTGAACGGATCTGTGAACAACCAACAAACATTCACCTTTCAATAAAAGAATGCTGAGTGCCATGAAACTGACGATCAGCCGAGAATCCCTGCTTACCCCGCTGCAGTCCATCGCTGGTGTGGTAGAGCGAAAACAGACGATGCCAGTACTGTCCAACGTGTTACTGGTGGCGGAAGAAAATACCCTGACCCTTACCGGCACCAATATGGAAGTAGAGCTGGTGGGCCGGGTGTCGCCGGTGCATGTGGACCAGCCGGGTCGTATTACCGTTCCTGCGCGGAAACTGTCCGACATCTGCCGTGCACTGGGCGATGAAGCGCCCATCGAGCTGGCGCTGGAAGGCGACCGCCTGCATCTGCGATGTGGCGCCAGCCATTTCACCCTTTCGACCTTACCCGCGGAACATTTTCCAAACGTTGAAGACGAGGCGGAAAGCTTCCGGCTTGAGCTCCCTCAGAAGGAGCTCAGCCGCATGTTCGATGCAACCGCCTTTGCCATGGCACAGCAGGATGTCCGCTATTATCTCAACGGTCTGTTGCTGGAAGTGGATAAGGATCATGTCCGTACCGTGGCGACCGATGGGCACCGTCTTGCCATGGCGCACTTTGATCTTCCCACCGGATGCCCTGAACCGCGCCAGGTGATTGTGCCCCGTAAGGGGGTTCTGGAGCTGTCCCGTTTGCTGGATGATGTAGAGACGCCGGTGACCCTGGTGATCGGGGATAACCACCTGAGGGCTACGGTGGGCGCGTACACGTTCACCTCCAAGCTCATCGAGGGCAAGTTTCCCGATTACAACCGGGTTATTCCCCGTGGTGGCGACAAGATTGTTCTGGCAGACAGGGCAACCCTGAAAAATACCCTTCAGCGGGCGGGTATTCTCTCCCACGAGAATATCCGTGGTGTGAGGCTCAATCTGGCACCGAATGAATTACAGGTGTTTGCCAACAACCCCGACCAGGAACAGGCCGAAGACGCATTGCCTGTGGAGTACCAGGGCGAATCACTTCAGATCGGTTTCAATGTAGGCTACCTGGTGGACGTAATGAACGCGCTGGAAGAGGATCAGGTGAAGATTACCCTGGCTAATCCTAACAGCAGTGCGTTAATTGAAGCCCAGAACGATAACCGTTGCCTTTACGTCGTGATGCCCATGCGGCTCTGACGACAGGCAATGTTCACAGGATAAGGATGGATGAGAATCATGGGAACGGTGACGAACAGTCTCAAGGGCGCTTTTCGGATCGGTCAGACATTGTCTGTACTTGGTCGCGCTGGCGCGAACTGGATTCGTGGTGACCGCCCGCCGGCTCCGCGTCTGCTCCGGCAGACGTTCGAGTCCCTTGGAGCCACCTATATAAAACTGGGTCAGTTTATTGCCAGTTCTCCCACCTTCTTTCCCAAGGAATATGTGGAAGAGTTTCAGTACTGCCTGGACCGTACCCCCAACCTTCCTTTTGGTGTCATCAGAAAAATCATCAGGGATGAGCTCGGGCGCCCCATTGAGGAAGTGTATTCCGATATAGATCCGGTGGCTCTGGCGTCTGCGTCGATTGCCCAGGTTCATGCGGCAAAGCTGGTTACCGGGGAAGATGTGGTGATCAAGGTGCAGAAGCCGGGTGTGGAGAACATTCTGCTGACCGATCTGAATTTTCTGTACCTGTCTGCCCGGGTACTCGAAACCCTGGCGCCCAGACTGTCCTGGACATCGGTGTCTGGTATCGTTGAGGAGATCCAGCGCACCATGATGGAGGAATGTGATTTCATCAAGGAGGCGAACAATCTCAAGGTGTTCCGTGAATTCCTGCTGAATAATCATAATGAAGATGCCACCGTGCCGGTGGTGTATGAAAGCTGCTCTACCCGACGCATTCTTACCATGGAGCGGTTCCATGGCGTGCCCCTGACCGATCTTGAAAGTATTCGGGGTTACGCCCGGGATCCGGAACGTACGCTGATCACGGCTATGAACACCTGGTTTTCAAGCCTGACCCAATGTGAGTTTTTCCACGCAGATGTCCATGCCGGCAACCTGATGGTGCTGAAAGACGGGCGTGTCGGATTCATCGATTTCGGTATTGTCGGCCGTATACGTCCCGATACCTGGCAGGCTGTCAGTGATTTTATCTCTTCGGTGATGGTGGGAAATTTCGACGGCATGGCGGATGCCATGATCCGTATAGGTATCACCCATCAGAAGGTTCAGGCCGGCGAACTGGCAAATGACCTGCGCCGTCTTTACCAGCAGATGGACAAGATGGTGCCGGATGAGGCGCCTTACCAGCCTGACCAGGCTGAAGATGATGTGAATAATATTCTCATGGATATGGTGAAAATCGGTGAGGGCCATGGCCTTCACTTTCCCCGTGAGTTCGCGCTGTTACTGAAGCAGTTCCTGTACTTTGACCGATACGTTCATATCCTGGCGCCAGAGATGGATGTGTTTATGGACGAGCGGTTGACCATGTTGCATTAATCGCGTTCATCAACAAGGTTTTGTACACTGGGGCAGCGTCGCCGATAGGCACGCTGCCTTTTTTGTTCCGTCTTCCCAAGCTTATAACTTACCGTGACTTATGGCGCTCGTTAAATTACAAACGGAACATTTCCGCAACCTTTGTCCTGCGTCGGTCAGCTTCTCCCCTTCTATAAATCTTCTGTACGGCGAAAACGGTAGCGGTAAAACCAGTGTTCTGGAGGCCATCGGGTATCTAGGTTTGGGGCGGTCCTTCCGTGTAAGCCGACACCAGGCGGTAGTCAGTCATGGTCAGCAAAAGCTGACGGTCTTTGGTGGCCTGGATAAGGGAATGGTCGAGTACAGCAGCGGCGGGTCATCCGGGGAGCTCAGTCATCGTGTAGGCATAGCCCGTGATATAGGGGCCAAGGAAACGTCCCTCAGGGTGGATGGTGAGCCGGTTCGCAACCTGTCGTCTTTGGCACTGCATCTCCCCGTTTCGGTCATCGACCCGGGCGTATTCGATATTGTGGCGGGGGGGCCGGGAAAGCGAAGACAGTTTCTCGACTGGGCAGTGTTCCACGTGGAACCTTCTTTTGCGTCGGTGTGGCAACAATGCCAAAGAGTCACATCACAGCGGAATCAAATCCTCAGAACTGGTAGAATAGATGACGCTCTGATGAAGGTCTGGGACTCACAGTACACGGAATTGGCAGAGCGTCTGACAAAAGCCCGGAAAGAAACCTTCCGGCTATTTACCAATGCGTTTGATCGCCTGCTCGGCGAGATTGATGCGCCCTGGGTCGATGGGCTCAGGCTCGACTTCTATCCAGGTTGGGATTCGTCTCAGTCCCTGGTCGATGTGTTAAAAACCCATCGGGAGCAGGAACAGAAAATGGGCCATACCTTGTATGGTCCCAATCGTGCCGATATTCGGTTGCGGTTTCAGGGTCGCCCGGTGTCAGAAACCTTCTCCCGGGGACAACAGAAAACGCTGGTCATATTAATGAAGATTGCTCAGGGCATGGTACTGAGTGATCTGGGTAAGCAGGTCACCGTTCTGCTGGATGACATCAACGCAGAACTGGATGTGGGCCACCGTGCGATGTTGGCTCAAAAGCTCTACGAATTACGATGCCAGGTATTCCTGACATCGATAGAGCCGCCCCGACCTGAGGAACTATGGCAAAACACCATGCCGGAATACAGGTTGTTCCACGTGGAACATGGAAAATTGACAGAGAAATAGAATAAGGCCCGGATGATTCTTCCTCTTTAGCAGAGGCAATGGCTTCAGCCCCGGGAAATCACCCTTCAGGAGTGCCCTAATGAGCGAATCGATTTACAATTCGTCCAGTATCAAGGTTTTGAAAGGACTGGACGCGGTGCGGAAACGGCCCGGCATGTACATTGGTGACACCGATGACGGTACCGGCCTGCACCATATGGTTTTTGAATTGGTAGATAACTCTATCGACGAAGCGCTGGCCGGGCACTGCTCTGAAATCGGGGTGATTATTCATCCGGATGAATCAGTTACGGTAAAGGACAACGGCCGCGGTATCCCCGTGGATCTCCACGAGGAGGAAGGTGTTTCCGCCGCCGAGGTAATTATGACCGTCCTCCACGCGGGCGGTAAGTTTGACGATAACAGCTACAAGGTATCCGGCGGCCTTCATGGTGTTGGGGTCTCGGTTGTAAACGCTTTGTCCTCCTCCCTGACTCTGACCATCCGTCGTGACGGCAAAGTTTATGAGCAGGTCTACAACGACGGCGTCCCCAAGGCGCCCCTGGGTGTTGTGGGTGACACCGATGCCAGTGGTACCAAGGTTCATTTCATACCTTCTCCCGAGACCTTCACCAGCATTGAATTCCACTGGGATATTCTGGCCAAGCGACTGAGGGAACTGGCGTTTCTTAACAGTGGTGTACGTATCCGCCTGCAGGATGAGCGTTCCGGTAAGGAGGAAGTATTCGAGTATGAAGGCGGCCTGCGCGCCTTTGTTGAGCATCTGAACTCCAACAAAACTCCGATTAATCGTGTCTTCCACTTCATCAAAGAACGTGAAGATGGTATTGCGGTTGAAGTGGCCATGCAGTGGAACGACGCCTTCCAGGAAAATATCTACACATTCACCAACAATATTCCCCAGCGGGATGGTGGTACCCATCTGGCCGGATTCCGCGCTGCCCTTACCCGCTCGCTCAACAACTACATCGAGCACGAAGGCCTGGGCAAGAAAGCGAAGGTGAATACCTCCGGTGACGACGCCCGTGAAGGCCTGACCGCTATCATCAGCGTGAAAGTTCCCGACCCCAAGTTCTCCTCTCAGACCAAGGACAAGCTGGTCTCATCCGAGGTGAAGACAGCGGTGGAGCAGGAGCTTTACCAGTCGTTTGCTGATTTCCTGCAGGAGCAGCCGAACGAAGCCAAGTTGATCGTCAACAAGATGATTGAGGCGGCCCGTGCCCGTGAAGCTGCACGTAAAGCAAGGGACATGACCCGTCGTAAGGGTGCCCTGGATATCGCTGGCCTGCCCGGAAAACTGGCTGACTGTCAGGAGAAAGATCCCGCACTTTCTGAACTGTTCATTGTGGAGGGTGACTCTGCCGGCGGCAGTGCCAAGCAGGGTCGTGACCGCAAAACCCAGGCTATCTTACCGCTCAAGGGTAAGATACTGAACGTTGAGAAAGCCCGCTTCGACAAAATGTTGTCCTCGGCGGAAGTAGGCACACTTATTACCGCCCTGGGTTGTGGCATAGGACGGGAAGAGTTCAATCCGGAAAAGCTCCGGTATCATTCGCTGATAATCATGACCGATGCCGACGTGGATGGCTCCCACATCCGCACCCTGCTGCTTACGTTCCTGTTCCGCCAGATGCGTGAAATCATTGAACGTGGCCATGTATTCATAGCCATGCCACCGCTTTACAAGGTCAAGCGTGGCAAGCAGGAGCAGTACCTGAAAGATGAGAAAGCCAAAGAGGCTTACCTGACGCAGACGGCCCTGGAAGGCGCCCAGCTTTATGTAAATCCGGACGCACCTGCGATCAAGGATTCCGCACTGGAAACGATGGTCAAGGATTATCAGGCGGTAATGGCGATGATTGATCGCCTGTCCCGGGCCTACCCGGCCAAGGTACTCCAGCAAATGCTGGACAACGTGACCCTGAAGCCGGAAGACCTCAAGAGCGAAGAAGCGGTAGCCCGCTGGGTTGCTCGCCTGGGGGACGGGCTACAGTTGGATACCCGCACCGGCACCAAGTATACCTTCTCGGTAGAAAAGGATGCTGAGCGGAACCTGTACCTGCCGAAGGTGGTGATTTATGTGCATGGTATTCCCCATAACCACCTGTTCAGCCATGAGTTCTTCGAATCGTCCTCGTACGCGGCGATTGCCAGAATGGGTGAAACCCTGGACGGGCTGGTCGAAGAAGGAGCCTATATTCAGCGTGGCGAGCGCAAGCAGACGGTGCTGACGTTCGCAGGTGCTCTGAACTGGTTGATGAAAGAAGCCCAGCGCGGCCTGAACATCCAGCGCTACAAGGGACTGGGTGAGATGAACCCGGAGCAGCTGTGGGAAACCACGATGGACCCGGAAACCCGTCGCATGATGAAAGTGACGATCGAGGATGCCATTGCAGCAGACCAGATTTTCACCACCCTGATGGGAGACGATGTGGAACCGCGCCGGTTGTTCATTCAGAATAATGCTCTGGAAGTGACAAACCTGGATATCTGACGTTACCGTAT
>JBHEPI010000111.1:0-10253 GCA_046260345.1 Marinobacter sp.
AACTGTCACATCGATACCCCCTTGCCGCGACATGCCGAGGCATAGCCGGCGTAAGGCGTATGGATATGTGCGTCGAATTTGTTCATTATGCGCACTCACCCTGGTAACGCGCAAACCACCGATGGACGAGGGCGTCATCAAATTCCAGCTGGAGTATTCACCCGGGCCCGCGTTCAACGACGCCCGCCTCGGTGAGCTGATTGCCTGGCAGAAAATCATGCAAGGCCTGGGTCTCCTCGGGCGTGACCCACTCCGCTACGGTGGTCTTGCCTTCGGCAATCTCAGCCTGCGCCTGGCCGGAGATGGCTTTGCCATCAGCGCCAGCCAGACCGCGGACAGCCCCATGCCATGCGCCAGGGATTACAGCCAGGTCACGGATTGGGACTGCTCCAGCAACCGCGTCATTGCCCAGGGTCCGGCAAAACCTTCGTCGGAAAGCCTTACCCACGCGGCACTCTATGATGCCGACCCTCTTATCCGTTGCATCATCCATGCTCATACACCAGAGATCTGGCAACGGCGCGCCGAATTGGGCCTGTCGAGCACCGCGGTGCACGTTGCCTATGGCACGCCGGAAATGGCCATCGAGATGGCCCGGCTTTACCGGGAGCACGGCTTCCACGGGCATGGCGTGCTCGCCATGGGCGGCCACCAGGACGGCGTCGTCAGCTTTGGCCGGGATGCCGACGAGGCCGGCTGGGCGATGGTGCGCCTGCTGCGCCGGGCCCTGTCTCTGCCTTGAATCCAGATACCACCAGTCGTGCCCGCCCAGACAATCCATCGGTCCTGTAGGATTCCGCATTCGAACATGCCGCCATGGCGGCCATCACACCTTTGGAACGCTCAGGAAATCCTGCATCTTCGCAGCCCGATCAAGCCTGCCAGCCCGGACATGAGCAGCAGGCCGGCGCCCGGGATGGGCACGGCCTGTACGCTATGCACCTGCTCCTCATAACTCGCCCAGAACTCACTATCGTAATAGCTGCGCTGCCGATACAGGGTCGACCTTGTATCGGCGGCATTCAGCATCGGCAACAGGTCCAGGGTGGCTCCCGAATCCATGAACTGGAGAAAGACCGTATTGAACATCGCATCGGCACCACAGCCGCCCGCCAGGCACAGTGAGCCAGCGGTTACGCCATCGGTGAGAAGGGTTCCGTTTTCATGTACGACGAAACCCTCCCACTCCTCCGCGTAAATGGACCAGTCCGCGCCTCCGGCCATCAGGTCAGTCGTGTTCAGGCCGAGGTGGATAGGTGCTCCATAGGTGCCGGAGTAATCGTACAGATCACGAGGCACGGGGGAGACCTGGTCCAGATACAGTGTGAAGTCATGGGTCAGACTTGCAGCGCTGTACTGGGTCTTACCACCCAACCAGATATACCCTGAAGATTGCGTGACCGTGTCGTAGGAAACCTGGTAGGCATCGGTGAGCGTATAACGCACCAGGAATTTCTGTGTCAAACCGTTCCCGTTGAATTCATGGTACTGGAACAGGCTTGCGCCTTGGTGATCGGATAGGCTCGTGAGGCTGTTGGGCCCGGGAAGGCATTCGTAACTGCCGATGCAGGCCTGAATGTCGCTAGGCAGTTCCGATAGCGTGATGCTGGCTGCGGACACGCCTGTGGCTGCGGCCAGCAGGGCCTGGCCAAGCACGAACCGGCGTGCCGATGAATAGGGTTTCATTGGGGCTTCTCCTCGCCATTCATATAATTCTGCAGGCCTCAAGCTAACAGAGCGGCGCGAGAAGTCAATGCGGCGAAACGAGCCTGAAGCACGGGATCCCCAAGAGCCCCCATGCTTAGTGGAACTGACTTCACCCGGTCAGGTCGCTGCCTATTCCGAATAGAAACGTAAGGCATTCTTGCCGGCTTCCTTGGCTGGTACATGGCTGTATCGGCATGCTTCGTGAGCGTCTCATCATCCGGGTATAGGAAACCCGGATTCAACTCATAAGTGCATAGCTTGATCCAGTGGAAGATGCGGCCAGCCACTACCCTGCCGTGCGCCTCTAGGTGACAGCATCAAGTATCGGGCAATCGGGGGCGTGATCCAGTACCCCCCATTTCATTTGTTCGCCCTCATTGAACGACCGCAATCTAACGCAGGAAAAACTGCACTGGCACCACCAGTTCCAGTGTTTCTTTGTCCATGGATGCAGGCATGGCAGGCAGCGGCTGGGCGCGTTCGATCAATTCCCGTACCTCATCGTCCAGCAGAGTGTGGCCGGAGCTTTGTTCGATGCGGTGCTCCAGTACCCTGCCCTGACGGTCGATCACGAAGAACAACATCACCGTACCCTGTTGGCGGCGCAACTGGGCACGGCGGGGGTATTCCTTGTGCCGCTCCAGCCAGGCCAGCAGGGTCGCGGCATAGTTCTCGGTAGCACCGGTCAGGCCACCGCCGGCACTGTTATCACCGCTGCCGGTGTTGTTCTGGTCTTTACTGCCGCTTTTTCCAGTGGTGCCCGCCACGCTGGCCTTTGGCGGTAGAGGGTCCTCCTCGACTGCGGGGATTGGCTCCGGCCTTGCCTCAGGCCGGGGTTCGGTTAGCGATTTCTTGATTGGATCCGGTTTCGTCACGGGCGGGGGTGGCGGCTTTTTTTCCGCTATGGGTTCAGGTTTTGGTTCAGGTTTTGGTTCCGGGGTCGGTTCCGGAGTTGGCTCCGGCGCGGGCTCGACCGGTGGCTCGGGTGCTGTCTCGCCCGGCTGATTTTTAGGTCCGCCAGCGGTGCTGCCCGCGGGGCCGAGCGCGATTTCGACACCACCGGTGCCTGCTGCCTGGGCCTGACCGTGCGGTGTGGCCGATGGCGACCAGAACACCAGGGCGGCCAGCGCGATATGCAACAGGGCAGCGCCTATCAACGCGCCCAGCCACAGGCGCTTGCCCGGCGCCAGCGGCGCCTCTCTCATCCTCCCTCCGGCAGGGTGAGCAGGCGCAGTTTTTTGACCCCGGCGTCGTATAGCGCCTGGGTGAAGCGCACCAGTCGGTTACCGGGTAGACGGCCATCGGCCTTGAGGGTGATTTGTGCCTGCGGCTTTTCCTGCATCAACGATGCGATCCGCGTCAGCAATTGCGCTTCGGCAAACGTTTCGTTATCGAGCGCAAAGTGACCGTCGGCGCTCATCAAGATGATCACAGTGTCCGGCTCATGGATGCCTTCGCTTCGCGAAGACGGTGGTTCAACGTCAAACGGTTCAGTCACACTCAGGCTACCGGCGATCATGAAAAAGATCAGCAGCAGAAACACCACGTTGATCAGCGGTAGGATGCGTTCTTCGGTCTGATCCGGGCGGCGGTCGGGGAAGTGCATCAATCACGGCCTCCGGCAGTCGTTGCATCGGGCCGCCATGCGGGGTCGTCCACCAGCTTGAGCGGCTGCACGCCGGCGGCGTTGAGCGCATCCAACACCGTAACGACTGACTGCACGCGGGTGTCGGCCAGCGGTTGCAGGCTCACCGGTTGATCAACCGACTGGCGCGACAGCGCTTGGTCGATCAGTGCCGCCAGCGTGACGGCGTCACCGTTGAGCTGCACGTTTTGTTCGCTGATTTGCACCACAAACGGCATGTGCTCGGACGGCGTGGGCTGGCCCGCCGCGCTGGTATCGAGCGACAGCGCGCGCCAGTCCATAAAGCTGGAGGCAAGCATGAAGAAGATCAACAGGATAAACACCACGTCGATCAGCGGGGTTAGGCTGATGATGGTTTTTCGCCGCGCCTGCTTACCTGCCAGCCTGGCGGGTGTGCTAAATGGCCTCTGCATTGAGAGTCAGCTCGAAACGGCCCGATTGTGGGTTGGATCTGGCGCTGGTTTCGGCCGGAGCCTTAGCACGTTCGGACTCAGCCGACAGATCCTCGGTGAACACCTGGGTCACCAGGTTGTCCATTTCATGCGCCAGGTGATCCACGCGCCGCTCCAGCCAGTTCAGCAGTGCCACCACCGGAATGGCGACGGACAGGCCGACGGCGGTGGTCAGCAGCGCCTCCCAGATACCGCCGGAGAGGATCGCCGGGTTGACCTTGTTGCCCGCCGCTTCCAGTTGCTGGAAGGCCTTGATCATGCCCAGCACGGTGCCCAGCAGACCCAGCAACGGCGCCAGTGAACCGATGACTTCCAATGGCCGCAAGCCGCGACGCAACTGAAACAGGGCATCACTGCCGTAGCGCAGTACCTCTTCGCGCACCAGCGCCTCCGGCCGTTGGAGCGCCTGGCCACGGATGGCGCGGGCCAGCGCCTGGGCGGTAGGATTGGCGCTGGCGTCGGCGATCCTTAACGCCGCTTCCACCCTGCCCTGTTGCCATAGATCCAACGCCTGCTGCGCCGGTTTGCGCTGCCACAGCCGGGCGCGCTGAAACTGGGCCAGCTTGACCAGCACCAGCGTCAGGGCGATGACCGACATGGCCAACAACAGCATGACTACCGGGCCGCCCGTATCGATGAAGGCAAGCAAATCAGTCAGCATTCCACCAACCTGGCCGCCAGTCGCATTAGCCAATGGGTCAGAACCCTCGGTCAAACTGGCCGTTTCTAGCTTTGGCAAGACGGCGGTGTCGACCGGAGTCTCCACTTTGGCGGGCACCCCATCACTGGCTACTGGCCCAGCCTGCCCTTCGGAGAGTGCTGCTTTTCGTACTGGATTTTCTTCATTCATGATGTAAGTAATCCTTGAAAAGTGATTTCATTCATCAGGCGGACAGGATCAGTTGGAAGTGCCAGTCTGAATCGTTCGGTCTTTGAAAGGCCAACGCCGCAGGCGCAAGCACAGATAAACGAACCACGATAATGCGGTCAACGAGGTGAAAAATCCGGGCCAGCCCAAGCCTTGATAAAGCCGAGCAGACGCTCCCGTCAGGAATGGCGGCACAATGCTCACCAGCACAATGGTGGCCATACCGGCCAATAGAGCATCATGTGCCTGGGTTCCAGCGGGAAACCAGTTACCGGCAGTTTGCATACGCCGGTTGCCCCAAAGCCACAGCCCAAAGGCGATCATCAGGGTGGCTCCCAGACCCAGCACTGCATACACCACCTTTACACCCAATCCCCGCCAGTCACCGACATGTAGGGGCATCATGGTTTGCGCGAGCCAGGATGTGGCAGGCAATTCACGGGGATCATGAACGCTAAGCACTGATCCTTGCGAGCCACTGAATAGCACTTCCGCACTGTGGCGACGAACCAGTGCATGACGGATGTTACCCCGAATGCTGATGTGGCCCCGATCCGGAAAAAAATCGATAAAAACTGGCTGTATATCCGGCAAGTTTTCCTTCGCGATCGTCAATAACGGCATTAGCGCAGGTGGCGTTGCAAACGGTGGTACCTGCATTACCTGCTGCTCCCTGGAACCGCCGTCCGTATCAACAAGGGATATCAACCCAAGCCAGGCCCCGGTGCCGGCAATCATCAGGTGGAAGGGTATCAACCACAAACCCAGCAATTTGTGTGCATCGGATATTCTCCTGCGCGAATGGCCACGCCAGCGCATTTGCACTATCGAGGCAGCAAACCGGCTGAATAATTTGCGGTGTGCCAAGACGCCAGAGATGATCGATAGCAGCATTAGAATCCCCAGAGCACCGACCACCCAACGGCCCGCATCGCCAACAAACAAGCGGGTATGCAGATTCACCAAATAATCACCAATCCCCGTGGATTCTTCCACGAGGATTGGCTCACATCCGAAAAGTTTCAAGCGTCGGCCATCTTGCAGGCGTAGCTCGTAAAAGCCACCGGTCAACGCCGGCAGACTTAAACGCCGTGGTGGTGAGCCGGACAGTTGTTCATTCAATTCACGAAATGCTTGATCTGCGTTCAATGCACAACCACTCGTCACTGGTGAATTGACCAACAACGAATTCTGCCACTTAACAATCTCCATCCGGAACATCGCCACAGTTCCGCTTAAGCAGATCATAAAGAAGATTAGCCCGGCAAGCATGCCGAGCCAAATATGCAATCGATAACTCCACTTGTGCACTGCTTGCGCCTCAATGATCAGCTTTTATCCATCAAGGCTTCCGCTTTTAGCAGTAACATTTTCGCCAATTCAGGTTGTTTTGCGCTCACTCTTTCTGAAGCCAGTTTGCGCAACACAATGGCTTGTAGATAGGGCTGCTTGATCTTGAGGGCATCCGTTTCAGCGCGGGCAAGCAACGACAGGGCCTGTTTTTTCTGTCCCTGGCTATACTGATTCTTGGCAATCCGGATATAACCTTCTACCCGGTGATAGGCATCAGGAATGTTTTCTGCGACCTTAATGCCTTTTTCATAGGCATAGCTCTGGCCATAATTACGGGCAATTTCGCTCAGCACGGTGTAGCTGTCTTCATTGTCTGGTAACTGACGGGCAATGGCATAGCCTCTATCCAATGCTTCTACGGAGCGTTCACGCAACCCTTTCTCCGCCTGCTCGCCGCCGAGCATCGCCAGCGCTTTTGCCTGATGTAATGGGTTTTTAATCTGACCGACCAGTTGTGCGACCTCGTCAAACACGCTGATGGCGCGCTCACGGTGTCCGATATCCATAAGATGCGCGCCTGATTCATTGAACATCAATGCGCGTTCATATAGATCTGGAATCATCTGTGCAATGCCATGGGCCTCATACACCAGATTTTCACCGTGTTTCTGGTCAAAATAACGGTAGCTGGCACCCGTGCCTGACAGCAGTTCAGCCCGCAAGATATAATCCTGCACAGCGTGGCTACGAGCCTCGGTTTCACTCAGCAGCGTTTTTGCCTGCTCGGTTTCATCCGCCTTGGCCAGTTTTCCTATCAGTTTCCAGGCAGTCTTGACCCACACTTCGGTGTCATCAATGGTATTCAGCTTTTCCAGCGCCTGCGGAAAGGCCTTGCCGGACGCCAGCTCATTCGCCAGATGCCCCTTCAGCAACGCTCGCACATAGGGCTCAGTAACTTTGGCAGCGTTGTGACGGGCCTCCTCAAACAGGCGCTGACTGCGCTGCTCATCCTGCAACTCTGACCACAGATTGCCAAGCTGCGCCAGAATTTGCGACTGTTCAAAAGGTTGCGCGATGTTCGGTTCGGCGTTGGCCAACCATTCTTTGAGGCGTAGATCCTCGTGTGCCAGCGCGGGGGGGCAGATGATAAAGGCTGTCAAAGCGGCCGCGATAAAGTGTTTTCTATTCATAATTGATCATCCTGTTTTGATTAAATGTTTTCAGAACTCACCTTTAATACCGATATAGAACACGCGCCCCGGCGTTTCCGTATCAAACGTTGTGTCATCGCCATTAAATAGTTTTTTGTCCTGGTCCGGGTCGAGCACATTGATCACGTCAGCGGTTAGGGTGACGCGCTTTGTCAATTGATGGCGCAGGCCGATATCGAGCAGAAATCTTGATTGCTCGACTTCAACTTCGTCGGGTCCTTTGACTTTTTCCAGGTCACCCAGGTATTTTCCAGCCAGGGTAATCAATGTGCGTTGGTTCGGCAGACGGTAATCAGCCCCAAGGTTGATCACATAATCGCGCTGCTCGTCGAAGGGCTGTTTCTCGCCGGTTTCATCCAGCGTCATCTCGGAGTCGTAAAAGCCCTGGTTGGCCCACAAGACCACACCGTTAAGATCCTTCGACCACAGACCCAGATTCAGGCGCTGTTCAAGCTCAATACCCTGTACCCAGCCATCACCGATATTGCCCACCCGAAACAAGTCCTTGTCGTCAACTTGTTGCCCGGTGTTACGAGTATCGATTACGTTGTCGACGTCTTTATGGAAGGCGAGTACAGAAAACAGCAGATGCTTCGTGTTGTACGTCAAGCCCAGGTCGTAGGTCCATGCACTGGCAGGCGTGACATCCGGGTTCCCCTCTTCGAAACGGTCGCCTTTTTCTTTTCGGAACGGCACCATTTGTTCAAATTTTGGTCGATTTAGTTTGCGCGAGGCGGCCGCCTTGAGTACCAGTTGTTTGTTGAAGGCATAGCGGGTGTGTAGGGAGGGGTTAAAATCAGTGCGATTGCTGGTTACTGCGGCACTGCTATCGGATCTCGAATCGATATTTACGTGCTCCGCCCGCAAGCCGGGGGTTACGCTGAACCGATCCGACAGGAAGAACTCATCTTCAAGATAGACCGCCAACAGGTCTTCGGTAATCTCGAAGTTATCGCCCGGCTCGGTCTTGTCGGTGCGATCACCGTTGGCCCTGATCTCAATCTTGCTTTTTTCCTGGGTACGAGACCGGCTTCGGGCCTGAATGCCAAAACCCAACTGCTGAGCCACGCCGTAATCTAGCGGCAGTTTGACGTCGGATTTCAGCTGCCAGAAGTTGTCCTCAAGGTCGATTAACTCTTCCTCGGTTCTATCCAGCGCAAAGCTATCGCCCGCGGCCTTTAGTTTCTGCTTGGTCTTGTTTTGCTCAGACTCGGTTTTGAAATAGCTGAAGGCGGATTTCCAGCGCGCACCGCCGGCATAGTCGTGCACGTACTCCAGGCTTCCCCCACCGGTCCAGTCCTCGCCACCGCCGACTTCTAGTTCCTTTTCCGGAACTTTGACCGCATGGGTCTTGGTCATGACCTTGTCCTTAGTGCTGTCCTGTCTGTCAAAACGAGGCTTCAAGTGCAGCTTCCCGCTGCCCAGTGACCAGCGGAAATCAGCGCTGAGATTCAGCTCATCCTCCACGACTTGCTCATCTTCAACTTCCCGCCCCTCGAAGTCGCCGGCGCCATCGGTAGTGGTCTTACTCTTGTCCTTATGGCGAGGCACCCGAGCGCTATCAAGAAACAGGTTGTAGCCAAAGGTTTCCGACACCTTGTCACCCAAGGCCAGCCGGGATTGACGGAAACTGCCATCCAGCGCATCGACCCCACCAGTGGTCGCTGCACCGCTCAAGGTAAATTGATCTGGAATCGGGCGGGACTGGGTGACGATACGCCCGGCGATACCATCCGACTCATAAGAAGCGCCAGGGTTATGCAACAGCTCGATGGTGTCCACTGACTGGGGGGACAGGCGGTTGACACGGAATTCCCGCCCACCCACGCCAGGGAGCTGAACGCCATCCACCTCGAAACGGTTGTATTCCTTATCCATGCCGCGCAACTTTATATCCCGGTTCACGCCAACCGGACCACGAAAGAATACGCCGGGCATACGATCCACTACATCACTCAAACGCCGCGCACTGGGCAGATGCTCGAACTGCTCTCGGGTGAGTCGCGAGGTGGGTTCAACCCGGTCATAGCGCTCCTGATCTTGCACGGCACCCTCTAAGGGCGGCGTAATGACCAGGGGGGATAACCACTGCGGCCGGTCAGCGCTCCCCACTGCAACCCGTTCCAGCGTCACCGTGTCCACCCCGGTGAACCGGTAGCTAAGCCCGCTACTCATCAGCAACTGGCGCAGCGCCTCGTTGACGCTGTATTGCCCGTTCAAACCCGGGCTGGTTTTGCCTTGTGTGAACTCCGAAGACACGGAAAGATCAATGCCTGCTTCCAGGGCAAAGCGGTTGAGCACGGCATCCAGCGGGCCACCCTGGATGTTGTATTGGCGTTGTTCGCTGGCTTGCGCGGTGGCGGCGCCTGACTCGCTGGTTTGCGACAGAGCCGGCAAGGGCGCAGCGGTTCCAATAGCGGCAGCAATGCTCAATGCCAGGAGGTTAAAGACGCGGGTGTGGTGTTTTTTCGGTCGCGAAGGCGCGAGTACTTCGGAATGCATACATGATCCCCAAGATTGAATGCGTTGGTTTTCATCTACTCTTCCGAACGAGATCGAAAAACCCGTAACGATTTTTAAGTAATTTTCGGTATGAAATTTCAGCGGGCCGGGACGATCTTGGCCCAGTAGGCTGGCCTCCTGGTCCAGGGGCTGGCACGTCTGTGCCCGGCGGATCAGGTCTGGCCGCGACTCCGCTTCACTGTTCAGCAGCAGTTCATCGCCCCGGATCGCGGCGAGGAAGGGCGCCTGTTCGGACGGCGCGGGCTCGCTGACCGCCGCGCTGGTATCGAGCGCGAGGGGCTTCCAGTCCATAAAGCTGGGGGCGAGCATGATGAAGACCAGCACGATGAACACCACGTCGATGAGTGGTGTCAGGCTGATCACGGCCTTGCGGCGTGCCCGGCTATCGGTTAGCTACGGCGGCGTACCAAACGGCGGCTGCATGCCGTGGTGTCTCGGTGAGTCTGGTGGTCCATTCATGGGCTCATCAAAAGCCTGTGGGGTTTTCGTCACTCAAGGGTTACTCCAAAAATTTACGGGAAGCGCGCCCGGCGCTTCCCTAGTGGTCCATGCGT
>JBHEPI010000116.1:0-2801 GCA_046260345.1 Marinobacter sp.
CCGCATGCGGGCGATCTGAAGATGCTGCAAGGGGCCGATGGAGTCGCCAAACCATCCGTCGTTACTGATGGTCAGTAACAGACCGGCGTCGCGGGCGTTTGTGGCCACGAAATCCGGATAAGCCACCTCGTAGCAGATGAAGGGCATGATATTGATGCCATTGGCATCAAGTGGCGACTGGTTGGACGGGCCACGGCTGAAGCTGGACATGGGCAGATCGAAGAACCCGATCAGGCCGCGGAGCCACTGTTGCAGTGGCACGTATTCACCGAAAGGCACCAGCTTCTGTTTGTGATAGATGCCGTCGCCATTGCCGATGGCCATGATGCTGTTGTGGAAGGTGAAGTCCTCAATGCGGTCACTGAAGCCATACCAGGGAATGCCGGTAATCAGTGTGCTGTTATCCCCCAGCTCCTCACCAATGCGGTCAATCACCTTTCCGGCCTGATCCTGGGGGATGGGAATGGCGGTTTCCGGCCACAGAATCAGATCAGTTTTCCAGTGCTTTTCCGTCAGCTCCAGATAGGCCACGATCTGGTCCCGGAGGAAATCCGGATCCCATTTGATCTGCTGGGGAATATTGCCCTGCATGGACGCGAAGGTGGTTGGCTCTTCGTCGAGGGTTGTCCAGTCCGCGCTGGAAACCAGAGGTCCGGTGACCCAGGGTAGAAGTGCCACGACCGCTACAATAGCGGCGCTGGCGTAGCGGATATTCCGGGCCAACCACCAGCAGGCGACGAACGCAACGCCAGTAACCGTCACCCAGAAGGTTATTCCATGCACGCCCACCAGCGGCGAGAAGCCGCCAAGAGGGCCGTCCACATGTGCAGTGCCCAGGTACAGCCAGGGAAATCCCGTCAGCAGCCAGCCTCGAATCCAGTCAGCCAGTATCCACACGGCGGGGAACAGGAGCAGACGTCTTACGGTGCTGTCCTTGGCGAGTTTTCCCCAGGCCCAGAAGGCGAGACCGTGGAACAGCGCCAGTCCCGCCACAAAAATCACGGTGAGGATGATGGCCAGGGGCACCGAGGTATTGCCGTGCTCGCTGATACTGATATACACCCAGCTGGCGCCGGTTCCGAATAATCCCAGTCCCAAAAGCCAGCCAGCCCGGAACAGCTTCCGTGGCGACAGCGGTAAGCAGCACAAGAGTATTAGCGCAATGGAGAGCGGCCCCAGCCACCACCAGTTGAACGGTGAGAACGTCAGAGTCTGCAGTGCACCGGCGATGACAAGGGCAACTGCTCGCAGCCAGGGCTGTTCAGAAAGAAGTGATGTGGTCACGGGGTTCCGGGTTGTGGTGTTACTCGTCATCGCCGCGCGTTACCTGCAACAGGCGGATGACACGGTTATCGGCATTGGCAATGGTGAAGTGCAACCCGCCAAACTCCACTGATTCGCCCCGCCTGGGCAGGTGACCGAACTCCTTGAGAACAACGCCACCGATGGTGTCGAATTCTTCCTCGTCCAACTCGGTTTCAAAGAATTCGTTGAAGTCGTCCACAGGTGTGACGGCCTTGACGGCATAGGTGCCGTCGCCCCGGGCCTTGATGTGGGTTTCTTCGTCAAAGTCGTGTTCGTCCTCAATCTCACCCACGATCTGTTCCAGCACGTCTTCGATGGTGATCAGGCCGGCAGTGCCGCCATACTCATCCACCACAATGGCCATGTGGTTGCGGGTTTCCTTGAATTCTTTCAGCAACTGGTTCAGGCGCTTGCTTTCCGGCACAAACGTGGGCGGGCGCAGAATCTCGCGGATGCGGTTCCAGTTGAGGTCATTGTTCAGGGCCAGGGGAAGCAGGTCCTTGGCGAGCAGTACGCCAATCACGTCGTCCTGGCTGTCGCCAATGACGGGAAAACGACTGTGGGCGGAGGAGATGATTTCACCCAGGAATTCTTTCGGGTCCTGGGATGCCTTGACGGTGACCATCTGGGAGCGGGGAATCATGATCTCATCCACCCGCATATCGATCACCTGCATGGCACCTTCGATGATGCTCATGGCGTCGGTATCGATAATGTTCTGGGACTCGGCGTCCCGCAGGATTTCCAGCACGTCCTCGACGGACTCCGGCCCGCCGGAGAAGGCCTGTGATATACGTTCCAGCCAGGACTTGTTGCTGCCCTGACTGCGACTCGACTGATCGTCGTTCATGAGTCTTTTTCCGTTTCCTCTGTCTCGTAGGGATTGCTGAACCCCAGTTGCCCAAGCAACCGGATCTCAAGGGCTTCCATGACCTCGGCATCATCGTTGTCTATATGGTCGTAACCCTGAAGGTGCAACATACCGTGCACCACCATATGGGCCCAGTGGTCTGCCAGCTTCTTCTGCTGCTCGGCAGCTTCCTTTTCCACCACCGGGGCGCAGATGATCAGATCACCGGCTAACGGAACCGTTATACCGGCTGGCGCTTCAAATGGGAAGGACAGCACGTTTGTTGGTCCTGATTTCCCACGGTACTGGCTGTTCAGCTGGGCGCTCTCATCGGCAGCAACGATACGTATTGTCACCTCGGACGGCTCCTCGCCCAGCCATGCAGCCTGTGCCCAGCGCTCAAAGTCGATGTCGGCCGGCACACCCGGCGCCTCAACGACCCGCTGCAAATCCACTGTCAGGTCACTCACTGGCCTGTGGCACTCCCGTCGTCCAGGGAGTCATAGGCCTCGACAATCCGCTGAACCAGCGGATGACGGACCACATCCCGGGCTTCAAAACGTGTAAAACCGATACCGGACACTTTGCTCAGCACACCTGCGGCATGAATCAGGCCGGAGTTCTGACCCCGGGGCAGGTCCACCTG
>JBHEPI010000123.1:0-6901 GCA_046260345.1 Marinobacter sp.
GACTGAAGGGTTGCCAGCGCAGACTGGAGTAGCTCGGATACGGTCTCTTTCATGCTGTCGGATGACTCGGTTTACAAGAGAATTGGGGTTCGGCGGCAAAGGGTTCTGCCGTTGAATCGAAGGGCGCTATTATCGCGGAAAGTGAGGCTGCAAGCAAAAGGCGCGGACTTGATTGAAACGAGATTAACCGGTCTCCTGCGGATCTACGTCAATCATCCATTTCAGCCCGGCGCGCTGTTTATCCTGGTCCAGGGCCCTGCATACCCGGGCGAGCTGGCGGTTCAGATGCTTGCGATTGGTGCACAGCAAAACCAGTTGCGCCCGGTGGCGATCCGCCCGGCGTGCTATCAGTGCGGGAAGAGGGCCCCAAACCTCGATATTACTGGTGAGCACCTGCGGTTTGATTGTGTCAAGCAACTGAAGGCTTTTTTCCATGGTTTCCGCCTCCGCCCTGAAAATGGCCATTGCGCGGTAGGGTGGTAGTTGCCCGGCTTCCCGCTCGGCGAGAATCTGGTCAGCGACAGGCAGATAATGCCCCTCAGCCAGTGACCGGAGTAGCGGATGGTCGCTATGGCACGTCTGTATCAGTACCTCGCCGGCTTTTTCTCCGCGTCCCGCCCGACCACTGACTTGAAGAAGTGTCTGGATCAGCTGTTCCGGGGCGCGAAAATCGACACTGAACAGCCCACCGTCGGCGTTGACCACAACCACCAGTGTGACATTCGGGAAATCGTGTCCCTTGGCCAGCATTTGCGTGCCCACCAGAATGCAGGGGCGCCCGCTGTTCACCTTTTCGAGAATGCCCTGAATGCTGCCCTTGCGCTGGGTGCTGTCGCGGTCCACCCGCACAACAGGCGTATCAGGGAATTGTGTCGTCAGGATATCTTCCGTGCGCTCGGTGCCCTGGCCAACCGGCTTGAAAGCATCGCTGTTACATTTGGGGCAGTGGTCTGTGGCTGCAGTCTGAAAGTCGCAGTGGTGGCAGCGCATGGCCCGGTCGCGTCGGTGATAGGTGAGCCGTGTGTCGCAGCGGGGGCACTCAACCATATGGCCACAATCAAAACACATCATCACCGGAGCGAATCCGCGGCGGTTCACGAATACCAGTGCCTGCTCGCCTGCCTGAATGCGCTTCTCAATCGCCTGCAGGGCGGGGCGGGACAGGCCGCCGTCCAGGGGGCGGCTGCGGATGTCCAGTAGTTTGATGTGAGGTGGTTTGGCGCTGCCTGCGCGCTCCTGCAATTTCACCAGCGAATATTTGCCGGTGAGGGCGTTATGGTATGACTCCATCGAGGGCGTAGCCGAGCCCAGTATCACCGGGCAGTTGTTGAGATGTGCCCGATAGACCGCGGTATCGCGACCTGAGTATCGAAAGCCTTCCCCCTGTTTGTAAGAGCTGTCGTGTTCTTCGTCCACGACAATGGTCTTCAGGCCGGTAAAAGGAAGTAGCACGGCAGAGCGTGTACCGATAAGTATCACCGGCTCACTGTTGCGGATTTTGAGCCAGGTGGACAACCGCTCGCCATCGTTTAATGCCGAATGCCAGACAACAATGCGTGAACCGAAGTAATGTTGGAAGCGGGCAACCGTCTGTGGAGTCAGGTTTATTTCCGGGACAAGCACCAGAGCCTGATCGCTGTTGCCGAGATAGCGTTTCAGGTAATAAAGATACAGTTCCGTTTTACCGCTTCCTGTGATTCCGAATAACAGAGATGCAGCAAATCCGTTTTCTGGCAGAGGAAGTTGGTCGGCGGCATCAAGCTGCGCCTGTGAAAGCTTCGGTATGCGGTTGCGGATTTCTTCCGGTACGCCTGTGGGGTCCGGTTGGGCCCCCTGGTAAATCAATTCCTTGCTCTGAAGGCTTTTGATCTGTGACTGGGTAAAGCCCGCCTGAATGATCTGCTTGCTGCTGACGCTTCCCGGTTGCCGTTGAAGCCAGGCAAGGAGTTCTCTTTGTCTCGTTGCGTTGCCAGGCAGTACGGCAGGGTCGCCACAGGCTTGCCAGTAGACCGCCTGCTTTTCTGCTGCTGGCCTTCCGCGACGAAGGGCCGGTGGCAGCGCGGTAAACAGGCACTCACCCAGAGGGTGTTGGTAGTAATCTGACGCCCAGCTCAGCAACTGGAACGTCTCAGGTGGCAGCGCCGGCCATTGTTCGCAGGCTGATATCACCGGCTTGAGGGTGATGCCTTCCGGAGGCGTGACGTCGGTTTCGGAGACCAGTCCGGTGGCGGATTGCCGGCCGAATGGAACCGCTACGCGCTGGCCCCGTTGCAGCGAGAGATGATCGGGCACCAGATAATCAAATAAGCGCCGGATAGGTCGGTTTAATGCTATGCGAGCGGTTCGGGGCACATGGAGCTCCATGGGGGTGAGGATGTCAGGGCGGGATGATAAGGCGGTCCGGGGCTTGCCTGACACCGCAATTACAAGTAAGATTCCCGGTCTGTTTCTGGCAGGGCATGATTGTGCCCCGTCTTCTCAATTGATTCAAACATGCGGTGCCCGACACCCGGAGCCATCCGAGTTCCCGTGATCAGGTAGCGGCATGACCCGAAAGAGGTTCGCCATGAAAGAAGGTATTCACCCCAAGTATGAAGAAATAAACGTTACCTGTTCTTGCGGTAACGCTTTTAAGACCCGTTCTACGTTTACTCAGGATCTGCAGCTGGATGTGTGTTCCCAGTGCCACCCGTTTTACACCGGCAAGCAGAAAGTCATGGACACCGGTGGCCGTATCGATCGCTTCCAGAAGCGCTTCGGTGGTCGTATCGGTGGCAAGAAAGCCTGATCCGGGTTCTGATGTTAAAAAAGCGCCTTCCGAGGCGTTTTTTTTTGTATCCACCGGTTGTCCCGGCGAGCGCTGTTGTTGTGGGTGTGTACGCAAAAAGGCTTATTGACTGGTCACGAAGTGGCCAGTGGGGCCTTGTCTGATGCCAGCCTTCGCGCCATAATGTCGCGCTCCGTTGGGCCAAGCCCGGCGGTTTTTACCTCTTAAACGTGACAAACGGAACAGTGGCAATGTCTCAAGATCTGAAAGAAGCAGCCCTTGAATATCACGCCAAGCCGCGGCCTGGTAAGCTGAGTGTTGAAATCACCAAGCCCACCAAGACCTCCCGCGACCTTTCTCTGGCGTACAGCCCCGGGGTTGCGGAGCCGGTCCGCGAGATCGCGAAGGACCCAGAGAACGCTTACAAGTACACCGGAAAAGGTAACCTGGTAGCCGTTATCTCTGATGGTTCCGCTATTCTTGGTCTGGGTAACCTCGGCCCTCTGGCGAGCAAGCCGGTCATGGAAGGCAAAGGCGTACTGTTCAAGCGCTTTGCCGGCATTGACGTGTTTGATATCGAAGTCAATTCCGAAAGCTCCCAGGCGTTTATTGAAACCGTAGAGCGTATCGCCGATACCTTCGGTGGTATTAACCTGGAAGATATCAAGGCGCCCGAGTGTTTTGAAATAGAGCGTGCTCTGATCGAGAAGTGCAACGTGCCCATCTTCCACGATGACCAGCACGGCACTGCCATTGTGACTGCCGCTGGCATGATCAACGCTCTCGAATTGCAGGGCAAGAAGATTGAAGAAGCCAAGGTGGTATGTCTTGGCGCCGGTGCGGCGGCCATCGCCTGCATGAAGCTTCTGATCAGCTGTGGTGTTCGCTCGGAAAACATCTTCATGCTCGACCGCAAGGGTGTGATCCACTCTGGCCGTGACGATCTCAATCAGTACAAGGCCATGTTTGCCAACGATACTGACAAGCGCACGCTTGATGATGCGATGGATGGTGCGGATGTGTTCCTCGGCCTGTCCGGCCCGGACCTGCTGAGCGCCGATCAGCTCAAGCTGATGGCGCCAAATCCGATCGTATTCGCCTGCTCCAATCCGGATCCGGAGATCAGTCCGGAAGTTGCACTGGCAACCCGTGATGACCTGATTATGGCAACGGGCCGGTCTGACTACCCGAATCAGGTAAACAACGTACTGGGCTTTCCCTTCATTTTCCGTGGAGCGCTGGATGTGCGGGCGACTGCGATCAATGAAGAAATGAAAGTCGCGGCGGTTCATGCCATCCGTGAGCTGGCCAAAGAGCCGGTTCCGCAGGAAATCTGCGAAGCCTATGACGTTGCAAGCTTCGAGTTTGGCCGGGAATATATTATTCCCAAGCCGATGGATGTGCGCCTGCTGGAAGTTGTTCCGGCCGCGGTTGCGCGTGCAGCCGTTGATTCGGGCGTTGCGCGTAATGGCTACCCTGCTCATTATCCGCTGAAGTCGATGGACGATATTGTCTGATAGTGGTCGGCAGGAATAAAAAAAACCGGCGGTAATTCCGCCGGTTTTTTTATGTTTGTGAGAAAGAGGTTGCCCGGGAAATCAGAAGATCTCTCTGGACAGGCCTCCGTCGTCGCCATTCTCACTGCCGCCTGAGGACTCGTCCTGAGGATCCAGTGCTGGTGGCGCATCCTCTTCCCTGAATAATTCAAACATTGCACCTTCCTGCCCGGGGCGTGCCCGTTCGCCGGTTTCCGGATCAATGCGAACATTAACGATGCCGTTGGGTCTTGGCATGAGTGAGGACGGCTCGCCGTCAAGGGCTACCTCCATATAATCAAGCCAGACAGGCAGGGCGGTAACTGCGCCAAACTCACGGCGGCCAAGCGGTTGTGGCTGGTCGAAGCCGACCCAGACCGTGGTGGCAATGTCGTGATTGAAGCCGCCAAACCAGGTGTCGCGCTGCTCATTGGTGGTGCCTGTCTTGCCACTGATGTCGTCCCTGTCCAGAGCCAGGGCGCGTCTGCCTGTTCCAAGCCTGATAACATCACGCATCATTGAGTGCAGAATGTAGACCGAGCGTTCGTCTGCGAGTCTTCTTACAATGCGGGCATTGCGATCCTCTTTCTCAATCTCTTTTTGAGCCTGCTCGCAGTTGTCGTCACAAAGAATGACCTCAGGTGCCTGGAACATCTCTTCATTGTTGACATCGGAAATGCTGCTGACGAGATAGGGCTCCACGTCATAACCGCCATTGGCAATGACTGCAAAACCACGGGCCAGGTCCATTGGGGTAAGCTGGCCACTCCCCAGGGACAGGGACAGGTCCTTCTGCATGTCCGCGGTCGGTATCCGCAGTTGATCCAGGTAGTCAATGGTGTTCTGTATCCCGAGATCTCTCAGCAGGCGCACGGAAACCAGATTTCTTGACCGATACAGGGCTTCCCTGAGGCGGGTAGGGCCGTAAAACTGCCCTGATGAGTTTTGCGGGCGCCACGAGGTTTCCAGTTCGGAGTCGTCAAATACAATCGGTGCATCGTTGTAGATGGTTGCCGGAGTCATCCCTTGCTCAAGGGCACTGAGGTAGAGAAACGGCTTGAAGGTGGAGCCGGGTTGTCTTTTGGCCTGGGTTGCCCGGTTGTACTTGTTCTGGCTGAAGCTGTACCCCCCGGCAAGGGCTTCAATGGCACCTGTATCGGCGTCCAGTGATATCAGTGCACCCTGGACTCCGGGAACCTGTGACAGGGCAACGCGCCTGGCATCAGGGATCTCTATGACAGGCCGGTCTTCATCTTCCGTGGAATTCTCGTCCCCGCTCGGTTTCTCAGGTGTCATGACAACCATGGGTTTCACGTAGACGATATCACCGGATGCAACCACGTCGGAGGGCTTTTCGGGCTCCGGGCCGGTAAGGTTTTCCGTCTTGTAGCGTCTGGCCCAGGTCATGGTGTTGAATGCCATCACCGACTTGCCGAACCCGCGGGCATGAAGGTCGACCTCGTTGTCTTCGTCTCTGACTTTCGTGACCACGGCAGGAACAAGCTCTGCGACGCGAGGGTAATTAGCCATCAGGTTATCGAGGTTTTCCGGCGCGAGTTCTTCTTCACCTACCTGTCCAATGGGGCCGCGAAAGCCGTGGCGCTGGTCGTATTCCTCCAGGCCCCTGCGAAGCGCCAGGGTGGCTTCGCGCTGCTTCTTGCTGTCTACGGTAAGCCTGACTTTGTAACCGTCAGTATAGGCTGCATCTCCGAATCGTCTCACCATGTCTGCGCGAGCCATTTCGGCGACGTGATCTGCCTCCACCTCGGTGGAGGGAGCGTTGAAGCTCGCCGTCAGCGGAGCTGTTGAGGCCAGTTCATAGGCGTCCGGCGTAATGTACTCGAGGTCCTGCATGCGGCCCAGGATCCAGTTCCGTCGGGTCTCCGCGCGGGCCGGGTTGGCAAGGGGGTTGTAAGCGGATGGCGCCTTGGGCAGGCCCGCCAGCATGGCCATTTCGGCCAGCGAAAGTTCGGTTACCGGTTTGTCGTAATAAACCTGTGCTGCTGCGGCAATGCCATAGGCGCGATTGCCGAGGTAAATCTTGTTAAGATAGAGCTCCAGAATGCGGTTTTTATCCAGTTCACGCTCGATCTGAAGAGCCAGAAGTATCTCGTTGAACTTGCGAATAAACGTCCGGTCGCGTGACAAAAAGTAATTTTTTGCAACCTGCATTGTGATGGTACTGCCCCCTGACTGGATCTCTCCGGTGGAGACCAGTTCGATGGCAGCCCGCATCAGGCCTTTGAAGTCGACCCCGAAGTGCTCGTAAAAACGGGCGTCTTCAGCCGCCAGGAAGGCATGTAACTGAATTGTAGGGATCTGTTCGATTGTGACCGGTGCCCTTCTCTTTTCACCGAATTCTGCTATTAATCTGTCGTCTGCGCTGTACACCCGCAATGGGGTCTGCAGCTTGATGTCCAGGAGCTGTTCGACAGGAGGTAGCCCCGGGCGCAGATATAGGTAAAATCCTGACGCCACGATTGTGGCGAGACTGAGTCCAGTGAGAAAAAGCCATGCAAACAGGCGAGATGTACGCAACAAATGAGACATTTTTTTCTGACAACTGTTGGATATAGGTCTATCATTTGAGAAATTGCTT
>JBHEPI010000162.1:0-6702 GCA_046260345.1 Marinobacter sp.
ACTGTCCCTGCGCTGCGCCAGGCCAAGGCGATGAACACTGCGTACCAGAAGACCGGTAATCAGCAACACCAGCAGGCTTAGGGCATCCAGATTCAGCAGGAAACTGTCCGCCAGCTCACCCGTAGGCGGAGACAGCGAAAAGTCATTCAGGGAGTAACCCTCTGGCAAAGCCGCGGACTCATTCCCGGCGAGCAGGTAGAGCCGGCTATCATACCCCTCACCTGAAAGCCTCACCGCCTCGCTGATATCCATGAAAGGCTCACCGTTCAGGGCACCGGCATCCCCCCCGGGAGCCGCCTCACCAAAACAACCCATCGCCAGGGGGTCGATTCCGATCACCCGGCCCTCGGGAGGTGGGCGCTGAATTTCCAGCCAGGGTGCAATGCAGACACCGGCCATGCGCAGGTCGGCAAAGTCATCCACCGTGACCCGCTGACCATCGGTGCGCACCACATTAACCCGCGCCGCAACTGCCTCTTCACTCTGGAACAGGCTTGTACGGGCCTGGTCGGTGAGCACCGTCACACCGGTCCACAGCATGGTGGCCAGAATGATCATCAGGGCCAGGGCCAGCAGTTGGAATGGGTGACGGCGGTAATGGCTGATAAACGCGCGGACCAGCATCACAGCTATCCGGACTTCGTCAGATCAAGCAGATGGTCGCAGCGGGCAGCCAGTTCGGCATCATGGGTGGCAAGCACCAACGCGCAGCCGGTGTCACGCTGCATGGCGAAAAGGCAGTCGGCCACTTCATCGGCGGTGTGGCGATCAAGGCTGCCGGTAGGTTCATCAGCCAGTATCAGAGCCGGGGCCATGGCAAAGACCATGGCCAGGGCCGCTCGCTGGGCCTGGCCGCCGGAGACCTGATCCGGATAACGGTCGGCTTCCGCCCCCACGCCAAGACGCTCCAGCCATTGCCGTTCGTCACCGGCATGACGGCCGGCCAGATGAGCCCGCAGACACACATTTTCCAGCAGTGACAGGGCCGGCATGAGATTCGCCTCCTGAAACACCACGCCAATAGATCGCCGCCGCAGCTCCCCCCAGCGGTCGTCGAGACCGGACTTGCCATGGTGGTCGAACGAGTCACCCACGATGGTGATTCGTCCGGCATCCGGAGCCTCCAGGCCGCACAACAGGTTCAGCAGCGTGCTCTTGCCCGAGCCCGACCGCCCCATCACCGCCAGGGATTCACCTTCATTGACGCCAAGTGACAGGCCGGTCAGCACCGGCACAGTCTGACCAGCGCTGATGAAGCTTTTGCCCAATCCTTCAATCGCCAGCACGCAACCGGGCATCACACACTCCGCGGGATGGTGGGTTCGGGATCGTCGCCCCGGCGACGGGCGCGCCATTCCCGAAACTGCTCAAGGTACGACAGCAACGCCGGAATCACCGCCAGCACCAGCAATGTCGACAGCCCCAGGCCGAACGCGATGGACGTGGCCATGGGAATCAGGAACTGGGCCTGCAGCGAGGTTTCGAACAGAAGCGGAAGCAGGCCACCGATGGTGGTCAGGGAGGTGAGCAGCACCGCCCGCACCCGCTGTACCGCCGCCTCGTTAAGGGCATCGGTAATCCCCAGTCCTTTCTTGCGCTGCTGGTTATAGAAAGCTACGAGGATGATCGCGTTATTGCCCACGATGCCGGAGAGACCAAACAACCCGAACAGGGAAAGAATGGTCAACTGCAACCCCATCAGCCAGTGACCGATCAGCCCGCCCACCAACGCAAAGGGAATAATGGCCATGACAATCACCGGCATGCTCCAGGACGCGAACACCCAGGCCAGCACCACGTACATCAGGCCCAGGCCGATAACCAGGCCGGTTTTCATGTCGTCCATGGTTTCCCGCTGGTCCGCGGCCCGCCCTTCGAAGCTGTATCGCAGATTGTACTGGCTGGCCAGTGACGGCAGCACCTCTTCCTCCAGGCTGGCAATGATCTGGTCGGCGGTGCTGATGCGGGTATTCAGGGACGCCGTCACTTCAACCGCCAGCTCGCCCTCGGCATGCCGAAGCGCCTGGAAACCCTGGCGATGATCCAGGTTCATGACCTGGGCCAGGGGCACAAAACGCCCGTCGGGCACCCGCACCGTCAGCTGCGACAGGGTTGCCATGCTTTCCCGCTGCTCCCGGGGTAGCTGCACGCGCACTTCTACTTCGTCCCGGCCGTCCTGGTAGATCTGGGCAATCCGGCCGTCAAAGGCCGCCCGAAGCTGGTTGCCAAGGTCGCTGGTGGTCAGCCCCAGTGCCTCGCCATAGGGGCTGACCTGGTAGATCAGCTGCTCCCGCCCCCAGGGCATGTCGTCTTCGGTATCCAGCACACCCGGCAGAGTGCGCAGGGATTCATTGAGGGATTCCGCCGCCTGTTTCAGATCGACGGCATTCTCGCCGGTCAGCCGCACGTTGACATCCTTGCCAGGAGGCCCCGACTGGCGCTCGGATATGGACAGGTTATCCAGGCCGGCGGGGCCACTGAGGCGGTCACGCCAGGCCGAGATAAACTCCGGGTTGCGAACGCCGCGGCGGTCTGACGGCACCAGTTCCACCATAATGGAGCCCAGTTCATCCCCGGTGCGCGTGGTTCCCTCCGCGCCCTGAGTGGTGCCATGATTGGCCACCGCATGCAGAATCAGTTCACCCCCCAGCGCTTCCTCGGTGTCGTTCAGTTTCCGCTGCATTTCGCCAACAAAGTCGTCCACGGTTTCCCGATTGGTGCCTGCCACAAAACTGGCGTTGGCATAGAGCACCGACGGCTCCGGCGTCGGGAAGAAGTTGAATCCCAGCCGGCCACCCACCAGCAGCCCGACCGTCAACAACGCCACTGCCAGAGCAGAAGCCAGGGTCATTCCTCGGTGCTGCAGAGTATAACGGGAGGCTCGCCGGAAAGGACCTTCGCGGAAGCGGTCAAAGCCGGTTTCAAACCGTTTGCGCAGGCGCTCCACCGGGCCGGGGTCAGACGGTTTGCGTTTGCCGGGGGTAAAGGCATGGCGCAGGTGGGCCGGCAGCACGATAAAGCACTCCAGCAACGAGGCAATCAGCACACAGATCATCACCAGGGGAATGTCGCCGAGGATATTGCCGATCACACCACCCACCACCAGCAGGGGCATGAACGCCGCCACCGTGGTCAGGGACGACGCCAGAACCGGCCACACCATCCGTTTGGCCGCACCTTCCGAGGCATAGATGGACTCCTCCCCCATGCGGGCATGGGCATCGGCGTCCTCCCCCACCACGATGGCATCGTCAACAATCACCCCCAGCGCCATGATCAACGCGAACAGGGAAATCATGTTGATGGAGCCGCCGATACCCCAGAGCACCGCCAGCGCCGCAAGAAAAGCCGTCGGTATGCCGATGGCTACCCACAGGGCGACCCGCCCCGGCAGAAACAGGTATAGCAGAATAATCACCAGAACCAGGCCGCCCATGCCGTTCTTGATCAGCAGGGAAATGCGGTCGTCCAGCAGTTGCCAGGTTTCGTCGTAGACCTCCAGCTCAACCGACGGGGGCAAGACTGGCCGGGTATCCGCCAGCCAGCCTTCCAGCACGCCAGCCGCATCCAGGGAGTTACCGTCCTCTGCCCGCTGCAGCTGGAGTTCCACGGCGGGATGGCCATCCCGGGTGAGGTTGACCTGACTTTCCCGTGCTTCCTGGCGGATGATGGCAATATCACCCAGGTCCAGTCGGGTTCGCTCGTCACTGAGCACCGGAATGGTTTCAAAAGCCTGGGGGCTGCGTCGCTGCTCCACAGACCTCAACTCCCGGGTGGCATCCTGCTGCCCCATCATGCCGGCCGGCAGGTCGCGGGATATCGCCCCCACGCGCTCGGCAATCTGGTCCAGGGACAGGCCCAGGGCTTCGAGGCGCTCTACCGGCACATCAATGCTGATCTGCTGCTCAGGCAGCCCGCGAATGGACACCCGGTCAATGCCCCGTGCCAGCAGTTCATCCTCAAACCGGTAGGCCAGCTGGCGCAACTCGGACCGATCCATATCGCCGTATACCAGCAACCGGCCCACGGGTTCGTATCGTTCAAACCGGGTGACCTGGGGTTCCTCGGCTTCCGCTGGCAGATTGGTGAATTCGTCCACCTGCTGGCGCACATCATCGAGGGCCTGGATGGGGTTGGTGTTCTCGGTGAACTCCAGGGTGATGGACGACACTCCCTGGGCCGAGGTGGAGGTCATCTTCTTCATCCCCTGGACGCTGCGCAGACGCTGCTCCAGCGGGTTGGTGATACCCTGTTCCACATCCTCGGCGGAGGCGCCACTCCACACCACCCGCACGCTGACGATATCCAGGGCAAAGTTGGGAAAGAACTGGATGTTCATCCGGGTCAGCGCCAGGGTGCCCCCAAGCAGCATCATCAGCATTACGAGGTTGGCGGCCACCCGGTGGTGGACAAAAAAACCGATTACACCACGGCGGCGCTTCATTCTCCCGCCTCCGGCCCGGAGTCTGCCAATTCCACTTTCAGTCCACTCATGGCGTTGGGCAGGTGCGTGGTAATCAACCGATCGCCGGTTTCCAGCCCCTCAGCCGATACCAACACATGGCGCTCACCATTCGAACCCCGGGACTCGCCCAGGCGTTCCACCGTAACCCGCTGCATGCGTGAATCATCGGTCATGCGATAGACGCTGTCGCTTCCATAGAGCGCACTGTAGGGAATGGAAATGGCATTATTCCTTGCAGGCCGCTCCAGCGTCACCGGCAGCAATCCACCCGGGCGCAGACCCCGGGCATCGCCGCTTAATGTCAGTATCGCTTCGGTACCCGAAGGGGCACTGGTACCGGCAAAACGGGAGAGCGTAAAACGGTGCCTGCCATCTGCGGTTGCTGCCTGCAGTTCCTCACCGGAATCCAGTGCATCCAGCAGTTCCTGACGGAAAACATCCGGCACCCTGGCTCTGAGTTCAAGCCCCCGATCGGGATAGACCGAAAGCATCCGGGCATTCTGTGATACCCGGTCACCCTCAGCCACCTGGATGTCGGTCACGACGCCGTCAAAGGGAGCCGTTACCGTGGCTCTCTCCGCATCCCGGCGTGTCGAGGCCTGCGCTGCCCGGGCCCGGGCAAGCTTCGCCTCCAGGCTTTGCACCCGCGATGGATGCTCGTCCACGGCCCTTTGCCGCGCGGTGACTGTCAGGCGGGCGCGGGCCAGGGCATCCGAGGCGGCGTCCAACGCTTCCCTTGAGGAAAGGTCACGGTTGACCAGCGACTGCGTTCGCTCGTACTGCCGTAACGCGTTATCCAGAATGTCTTTCTCCCCCTCGAGTGCTTTCTGATCATTGGCATGTCGTACCTGTTCAGATGCCAACTGAGCCTGCAGGTCTTCTACATCTGCTTCTACCTGATCGAGCAGAGGGGCAACGTCGGCGTTGTCCAGCGCAACCAGCAGGTCTCCCGCTCTTACACGCTGCCCTTCCCGCACCGGCCGGCTTCCAATACGCCCTGCCAACGGCGCGGTGATGGTGGTCTGTTCCGGCGCCACCAACTCGCCATACAAAGGTAATACCGGCGTGTGGGTCGCCGGCGCTACCCTTGTTACTTCAACCAGCCAGCTCCGCTCACTGGCGCTGACCGTTTCCGGCTCAGGCCGGGTAACCTTGAGCAGAATGAAACCGGCAACACCGATGGCAAGTATCAACAGGGGGATGAATCGTTTTAACATGGTCTCGGGCCAATCGGGGTATGTAGAACTGGATGAAACAGGGCTTCCTACTATACAGCCTGAATCCGGTTTTGGATCCGGATCCATCATGGTGCGTCAATATAGCGCATCTGCGATCAACGCCAGAACAACTAGGACTTTAGTCTTAACCTGCACCACTTTCTGCCGAAAATCTGATCTAATTCACACTTCTCAGTTGTGCTTATCTTATCTACATATTTTCGGGTCCGGGGCAGCCCGTTCCCCGCTGCCAAAGATCTCGCGCATGGATAGCTACAAAAACTCCCTGAAAGAACTGGCACGCCCTTACCGCAAGGCGGTACTGAGGGCTCTTCTGATACTGACGATTATTGGCGCCGTACTGTTCTCATTGATGAATCTCCTCAAGGGCAGCTTCCCGCTTGCCATTGTTGAAATCGCAATGGGCATCTATTCCATTATCGTTTACCGGGCAATCCGTCAAACAAGACACCTGGAACGCTGGATCATCGCCTACCTGATCCCATTCTTCACCGCCATGATGTTTGCAATGGCTGCGCCACGGGCCACATCGGCGGTGCACGCCTGGGTGCTGCTGATACCGATCATTTCCCATCTGTTGATGGGTCGGCGCCTTGGGCTGGCCGTTTCAATGTTCTACATGGGAGTTGCGGCAGTGATCTTCCTGTTCAGGCATCAGGATCAGCCAGAGATGATGCAGGCTCTGCCAATCACCAATATCGCGGTGATCTCCCTCTGTATTCTGGTTTTCTCGCATGTTTACGAGGTCACCCGTGAAACGTCCGAACGCCAGCTCATGAAAATCGCCCAGACCGACCCGTTAACGGGGTTGGCCAACCGTGCCCGGCTCAGCGATATTTTCGAGCGTGAAAAGCACCGGTCCAGGCGATACAGCTCGCCGATGTCTGTCCTGGTTCTCGACCTCGATCACTTCAAGGACGTCAATGACGACCATGGCCATGAAACCGGCGACCGGGCACTGCAACACGTTGCCCGCACGTTCAGGGAATGCCTGCGGGC
>JBHEPI010000170.1:0-4779 GCA_046260345.1 Marinobacter sp.
GAAAACTTGTTCGAGGAAAGGCCGCTGGCACCGCTGGTGGCCAGTTATTGCGGCAGCGACAAACTTATGGAAGTCACCGAAGCCGCAGTCCGGGTGACCAACCACAACGACGAGGCTGTGGCCTGGGCAAAGTGCGCGGCAAGACTTATCGACCATCTGTTCCGAGGTGACCCCTTATCCGTTGCTCTGGACGCAGCCATCCCGGAAGCACCAGATCCGGAAAACCTCAACAAAGCCCGGTCCGGCTCCAGTCTGGATGCTGTTGGCGCGGGGGGTACCTTTGGCCGCACCTGTTATCTGCACGAGGCCATGCCGGTGATCTTTCATATCCTCAGCCACGCCGGGAGCTATACCGAGGCCGTGCGCGCCAATATCCAGTGCGGGGGTGATTCCTGCGGGCGGGCATGGATTATCGGGCCGGCCATGGCGGTAATCCACGGTGTTGGCGGTAAGCACGGCATTCCATTGAGCTGGCTTACCCAAGTCACGAAGGCTTCTGAAATCCTCACTGACATTGAGTCTCTGGTGGATGGTTAATGCCTTGGACCCAGGTGCAACCAGCGAGCGAGGCTCGACCCCGGGCGTCGTGAAAGGTACCAGGGCAACAGCGTCATCGACACAAGAATGAGGGCGGCAGCGACAACCGTTATGACGGGATTCAGTTCGAAGGTGTTTCCCAGCCCGGCAAACACAAACGTCATTGGCAACATGCCCAACAGGGATGCCACCGCAAATCGCCAGCCATGGATAGCGGTCACGCCAGCGGCGTAGCTGATCAGTGCAAAGGAGAAAAGCGGAATCAGGCGGGTCAGGAAAACCATCCAGAACAGCAACTGCTGGGAGCCGTCGGAGGCAAAAACAGGATTGGTCGACAGTGTCTTCTTTAGCGCCTCCCGGCCCAGTATCCGGGCGATGGAAAACGCGATCATAGCGCCGGCCAGAGCCCCGGTCGCTGCCAGCAAGGTGCCTGGGAAAACGCCAAAGGCAAGTCCCGAGGCGGCACTGACAGGCAGTGTTGGTATAGGCCCCACGACTACCGCCAGCACCATCATCAGAAACACAAACACCGGCCCCCAGGCACCCTGCCCGTTCAGCCACGCTGACAGGGCATCCGGCGACAGGCTCGCTGGCATTCCCAACTGTCTCAGAACCAGCCACAGCACCGCCATAAGTGCGGCAACCGCAACGACCATGCCCAACCTGAAGGGCCAGCCGGAAGGCACTCTCATTGAGCTTCCGGCATTATTGCACTGCCTGCATCAACGCAGGTCCGGGTTAAGCGTGTAGGTGCCGGTTACCCGATCACTGGCCAGTACATGGCCCGCCATCGCTTCCCGAACCGCGGCACCATCAAATTCGCCGTCCAGACCCAGACTTTCAACATCCAGGGCATGCACTTCATAGTGGTAGTGGTGGATGATTTCATCGTTCCACGGTGGGCAGGGGCCGTCGTAACCGGCGTAAGTGCCGGCCATGTCGGGATTGCCTGCCAGAAACTGGGTGAAATTGTTCACACCGCGAATTCCCAGCGGGCCAGAGCCGGGCTCCTTACCCTTGGGAATCACACCGTCGCTGTCCTCGCCTTCGGGAATGCGGGAAATGGACACCGGAATATCCACCAACAGCCAGTGGAAAAAATCCACCCGGGGAATGTCCTTTGATACCGTCTTGCCTTCCTGGTTGGCGTCATCCGCCACACTGGGCACGTCAGGATCGAACATCATCACCACAAAGCTTTTGGTGCCCTCCGGCACGTCTTCCCAGGTAACCTCCGGGTTACGGTTGGGGCCGAAGCTCATGTGGTCCTGTTCACTGTATACACCGAATGCAAATTTCTCCGGCACCGGCTCGCCTTCTTCAACACCTCGGACTGTGATTTTCACCGTTCTTCTCTCCTGTGCTCTCACATGTTTTGTTTGCCTGATACCATGGTTTTAACAGTGGTATCGTAGGTCTGTCCAGATCCACACCCCCAGCTAACGTAAGGATGAGCCCGTGAGCGATAAAAAACCAGCCAGCCCCAGCGCCCCGGATAACCAGCAGGACAGGGACGCCATCGCCTTTGCCCAGGGGCTTTTCGAGCTGGCCAGAAATGGCGGAACCGGCCCGCTGAATGTCATGCTGGAGGCCGGCGTACCCATCGATATCCGTACCAGCGAGGGCGACAGTCTGCTGATGCTTGCCTGCCGTAACGGTCATCTGGAAACGGCCAGTCTGTTGTTGGAGAGAGGCGCCAGCCCCGACCTGTCCGATAACCGGTTGCAATCACCGCTGATGGTCGCTGCCATGTCCAATCGTGTTGATTTGATTGAGCGATTGCTGGAAGCGGGCGCCGACAGGCAATCTGCAGATGCCAATGGCCATACGGCATTGGACCTGGCAGAAACCTCGGGAGCGGAGGAGGCGGTTGAGCGTTTGAAAAATGCCTAGACGTCGCGGACAAAACAGCTCAGGCGCACGTCAATGGTCACCGACAACTCCATCAGGGCTTCTGCCTTGCTGCGTCGCTCGGCAGTCGCCCTGTAGAAATGGGGTGTCATCGCCAGCAGATCGCTGATCGCCTCGTTTTCTTCAAGGGCCAGTTGATACCGGACCACGTCCGTATCCGCTTTGGCAAAGCCCTCGGGTACTGACGGCTCAACAGTGGTTTCGGTCTTCACAGACTCATAGACAATTTCCCGCAGCTCCCGCAGGTGGTCTGGGCCTGCATCGGCCTGTATCAGAACGCCGCCGGGCCTCAGCACGCGGGCGAATTCCCCATACACCGGGAAGCCGAACAAACAGAGCACCCCGTCCAGGGTAGCGGACAACACCGGGAGATTGGCGTTACTGCCGACAACCCAGCGAGGGCGTTTGTCCTGCTTCGCAGCTGCCAGGGTTGCCCACTTGGAGATATCCAGCCCCATCAACGAAAGGTCGACGCGATCCTCTGCAGCTTTTGCCAGCTCACGTAGGTAGTAGCCCTCTCCACAGCCGGCATCGAGGCAGTTCAGCGCTCTATTGTCGTTCGGAGCAACAGACAGGGTGCGGCGGTTCACCGCGTCTGCGATGGGCTGGTAGTGGCCGGCATTGAGAAAGCGACGGCGGGCGGCAACCATCTCTTTACTGTCTCCGGGTTCGCGGGAGCGCTTTTTCTGCACCGGCAAGAGATGCAGATAGCCCTGGCGCGCCACATCGAAATTGTGGCCGGCCGGGCAGCACCATGATAATCCTTGCCTGGCAAGAGGGTCGCCATCAAGAGGACAGGCAAGGCCGTTGAAAGGTGCCACACTCATCGGCTGGAAAATTCCGGCTTCGCCAGCAGACTTGAGAACCGGCAGGCAAATGCCCAGAATAACGACGCAGTAATCAGACGAGGAAAGCCACCGTGAAGGGCGAGATTATCCATTACACTCGGGACGCGCTCGGTGGCATTCTGGTGATCGACTATCGCAAACATCGGGTAATGACCTTTGATTCGGTGTTTGAACAGAGCAAGATAGACCGCCGCAAGCCTCATCTTCCCGTTCATGAATACAGCCGTGCGATGCTGTTACCGGTTGCCTTCGCACAGCCCTCGCACGTGACCGTTCTGGGTCTGGGCGGCGGCGTAATGGCCAGCGCATTGCTGCACCTGCTGCCCGACTGCCAGGTCCATGCCGTGGAACTGCGCAACCGTGTGCTGCAAGTGGCCCGGGAGTATTTCAGCCTGCCACAATCGGCCAACCTTTCCGTCACCATCGGTGATGCCCGGGATGCCCTCGGTAAAATGCCTGACAGCAGCACCAGCCTGGTTCTGGCGGACATGTACAACTCGGACCGAATGAGCCCCGCGCAAGCTCAGCGGGAGTTTATCAGACAATGCAGCCGGGTTCTCAGCAGCGGTGGCTGGCTCTCAATCAACTATCACCGCACGCCGGATATCAACGGGCCGCTGTTCCGACAGCTCCGCGCTGAGTTTGCGGTACTGTTACTATTTAAAAGCAAAACCAATAACACGGTGATTTTTGCCAGCAAGCATGCTTTCGAAACAATGCATGCCAAAGACCCGGCACTGGTCGCGCTGGAAAAGCACCTGCCCATCGACTGGCGCCGGCTGATGGCAAGGGTCATACGCCTGACCTGACCGACCACACGCAGCAATGACCCTCGTCCATTTCTCCTCACAAAGGAGCGGGGTCAGCCGCACCCTTGGAGCCGGGGCAGTGGAGCCCTGTTACTTCTGCTTTTTCCATTCGAATTTTTTGAACGGTTCATCAACCGGCGTCTCCGCGATGTGGTTGATGTAGTTGCTCAGCGTCTTCTGGGACAGCACCAGAATGACCTCCAGAACCTGACGATGCTTGTAACCGGCGCTGTAGAAAGCCTCCAGGTCTTCCTTGCTGATATTGCCATCCTTTTTCATCACCGCCAGTGTGAAGGTTCGCAATGCTTCCAGTTTATCACTGGGCAGGGGCGTTTCATCCCGCAACGCGTTGGTGATGTCGTCGGACACTTCCATCATCTTGGCGATGCCGGTATGTGCAGGCACGCAGTAGTGACAGGCGTTCTCGACGTTGATGGTCTGCCAGACCACCGTTTTCTCGTCGTTGTCGAAACTGCTGTCCAGCACAAGCTGGTGCAGATTCTGGTAGGCCTCAAGAGCACCTGGCGCTTCGGCCATAATGGCGTGCAACCCGGGAATCATGCCGAACCCCTTGAGGGAGTTTTCCAGAAGCGGCTTCGATTTTTCAGGTGCGGACTCCACATCGTGAACAGGGAAATCTGACATAGGGCTTTCCTCCAATGTTTTTGAGTAAA
>JBHEPI010000186.1:0-8870 GCA_046260345.1 Marinobacter sp.
GACTGACACAATGTCGAGCGGTGAGGGTTCCGGCGACTACCTGATCGGTTTCAGCAGGCTGCGTGACAACGAAGAGTACGGCGGATTCGGCTGGCTGGTCATGGTGCGCAAACCCGCATCTACGGCATTTGCACCCGCCGATGAGCTTCGCCTGACTTTAATTGTGACCGGCTTTGCAGTGGCTTTTCTGCTGATACTCTGTGCGTTTTTCGCGGCCCGATGGACAACACGGCCTTTACTCAGAATGACGGAAGAAGCCAGAAATCTGGATCCTGAGCAACCCGCCACGCTGATCAAACAAAGAGATGATTATGAGGAAGTGCAGACACTTTCGTCGACGCTCCGGAATCTGATTACCAGCCTCACTGAGAAATCCCATGAGATGAACGAACTCAATACCACCCTGGAGCACCGGGTGGATGAGCGCACCCGGGAACTGGAAAATGCCAATGCACTGCTGGAGGACGAAATAGTCCAGCGGGATGCCATGAGACGGGAGCGGGAACAACTGATACGCCAGCTGGAAGAAACCGTGCGCACCGATGCCCTCACCGGCCTGAAAAACCGGCGACACTGCTTTGAACTGGGCGAGACTGCGGTCAAGAAAGCCGTTCGCTCTGGTGCGCCTTTATCGGCCATCATGTTCGATGCTGACTACTTCAAGAAGGTAAACGACACCTACGGCCACGGGGTAGGCGACAAGGCGCTGGTTCATCTCAGCAAATTTGCACTGGAAACACTCAGGGATATCGATGTGCTTGCCCGTGTGGGCGGTGAGGAGTTTGCCGTGCTTCTGGAAAACACCGACGAACAGGGCGCGGGTGAAGTGGCAGAACGGCTCCGGAGTGCCATCGAAAGCAACCCTCTGCCTCTCGAGCGAGGCCGCCTGACACTGACCATTAGCGCTGGCGTTGCCTCCTTCCGGCCAGCCCCCTCCGATGACCTGGATGCCCTGCTACTCTGCGCCGACAAAGCACTCTATCAAGCCAAAACCGGCGGACGTAACCGGGTTTGCCTGTACTCCGAGATCCAGCAGGCAACAAACGGTTGAGTATCTCTCATCAACACGGACCCCTTTCCATGAAGACTGTTTTTTCACCCCTGCACAACCGCCGCACGGCCACCACCGAACTGGACGGTGGCATCCTGATCTCGCCCCATGAAAAGCCATCACGGGCTGAAACCATACTCGGCCGGGTAAAACAGGAACACCTGGGAGAGGTGCTCCTCCCGCAAGAGTTCGGCCCGGGCCCGGTGCTGCGCGTGCACACTCAGGACTATGTGGACTTCCTCAGGTCGAGCTGGGCCGAATGGACCGCCGAGGGCAAGCCCGGAGAGGCCATTCCTGCCGTCTGGCCGGGCCGGGGCATGCGGCACCGGGCACCGAAAGACATTGATGGCCGCCTGGGCTACTACAGCTTTGCCGCCGAAACCTCGATCACCGAAGGCACCTGGGACGCCGCCTGTGCCTCAGCTGATGTCGCGCTGACGGCACAGGCCCTGGTGGACAGCGGTGAGCCCGCCGCCTTTGCGCTGTGCCGCCCGCCCGGTCATCATGCCCACGCTGATCTGTTCGGCGGCTATTGCTTCTTCAACAATGCCGCCATAGCCGCTCAGGCCTTCCGGGATCAGGGCGCCACGCGGGTGGCCGTGCTGGACGTGGACTTCCACCACGGCAATGGCACTCAGAGTATTTTCTATCAGCGGGACGACGTCATGACCATCAGCCTGCACGGCGACCCGGACCTGGTGTTTCCCCACTTCCTGGGCTTTGAGGACGAAACCGGAGAAGGGGCCGGTGAGGGCTTTAACCTCAATATTGTCTACCCGTCAGGCACGCCCTTCAGCGTCTGGCGCGAGGGTCTGGAAACCGCCTGTGCCCGGATAGCGGCGTATCAACCGGACGCCCTGGTAATCGCACTCGGCGTGGACACCTTCGAGGACGACCCGATTTCCTTCTTCAGACTGACGTCAGCGGACTACCTGCTGATGGGGGAACGGCTGGGAAAACTGAACCTGCCGACCCTGTTTACCATGGAAGGCGGGTACGATGTGGATGCCATCGGAGTGAATGTGGTGAATGTACTGAAAGGGTTCGAAGCCGCCCGGCTATGATCCGGGCCCCTTCAGATTTTCAAAGGCTTCCGGATACCGGCGCTTCATCCGGGCAAGCCGGACAATAGTGATGACATTGGTGACCACCACCATGCCTTCTGCCAGCGTGCCGCCCACCGAGCCGATAACGATGTTATTCAGCATCCAGGCAATGGCAGCCGCCATCAGCATCAACCGCATGGGTATGCCCCGGAGCATGAACATGCCCACGGTCCCGAAGATGGCAGCGGCGATGGCGAAAAAATCCACCGGGCTGCGCCACGTCAGTGCGGCCGCCGCCAGGTTCACCGCCAGCACCGCCAGCATCACCTTCCAGCTGCCAAGATAACGCCGGGCCAGCATGATACGGCCGATCACCAGCAGGCTCAGTATGGCCGCCGTCCAGCTGCCAAACAGGGCAAACTGCGTCGCAAAGGCCACGTTGGCCGATATCAGCAGCACCATCAGGCGGTCGTCCCGCTTGCTGGCAAAGCCGACAATGCAGAAACCCAACGCAATCAGGCTGACCACCTGGCCCGCCATGTCGGTGTAGCTCATCCCCTCAAGCATGGCGAGCATTCAGCCACAACGGGGAATGGCTTTGCAGGGCCCGGATCACCTTCTGCGATAGTCCGGATCCGTCCAGCAAAGCGGCAGGGATTCCCCAGACGGGAAGTTCAGAGCGGCTTTTTCAAAAGCCTCCGGATCCTGGGCTTCCTCACCGAAGTGCAGGCTGCCTTTTACGGCCGCTTCATTGGGATCGAACAGCGCCCTGGTGTCCAGCACCTCGATCATGTGACCGGTCGACTTTTCGGCGAGAAACATAGAGCCCTCCCGGGTTTCCCTGATGGTGTACGAAACGATCTAGCTCGCTAACTCGATCTTCCTGAAGTCGAGTGTATTCTCTTTGGGCGAGGCTTCAATGCCCATCACCTCGGAACGACGCTTCATGACAATGTAGACGAAGCAGCTGAAGTAGAGCGCAATCACCAGTGCACCAACCCACTGGATGCGCAGGAAATCCAGTTGGAACAGCAGGGTCAGGCTGCACATGGCGATCAGGTTGCCTAACCAGTATCGAGTCTGACCGAACCGTTTCGCGGTCAGGTTCAGGTTGTCAGTATAAAGCCGGATCAGCGAATCCAGTGAGTTGACCACCATCAGAACCCCCACCGTAATCATCGCAATGTTGATAAACGCGGCGATCTCAAGGCCTTCGGCATGATAGTGGTACAACACGGAAAACCAGGTAGCAATGGCAACAGACGGAAACACCAGCATGGCAATCATCAGTTGCCAGGTACGCAGGCCACTGACAAAGCGGGCGGTAAACTGGCCGATCATGATGCTCCAGGAGAACCACCAGAACAGGTAAAACTCGTGGTAGTCATTCAGTGGCAGCATGAAATGGTGCAGGTTGGTGAAGTACTCACCGATCAGGCCCGCGGTACCGAAGAAATCCCCGACACTGCCGTTACCGGTCAGGAACGCACGGCCCCACATGACGGCAATCAGTGCAATGAACAACCAGCTTGAACTCACGCTGAGTATCTTTACATATTTGATTTTACTGCTGGAATAGACTGCCGCAGCAATCGCCGCAAAGACGATCAGGTAGAACGTAGGCACCACGGTTTCGCCATCGCCGATTTCCGGCAGGTACCAAGGCAGGTTCACCAGCAACAGGAGGGCGGTAAAGGCACAGGTGCCAATGATCACGGCGTTATTAACCACCCTCACCAGCGGTATATCGAAAAACTTCACGCGCGGTTCAATCACGCAGAAATAGAAGCAGGTCAGGAAGTAGAAGCCCCAGATGAGGAAAGCCCAGAAGCCAAACTCAATGGCCAGCGGGTTGGCAAAGCCGTACTCCGGGCTTTCGGCCAGGTCACCGTAGCCGGCGAATTCCGTCAGCGGGAACATGATCAGGCCCACATCGAGACCGGAAGTAAACAGAATGGCAATGAACGTGAATGTGCGTACCGGCGTCACGCCGATGACTTTCAGGTCCCACCATTTGAACAGGATCAGCGCGATGGCCGCGAAGGTGAAGATCAGGCCTGTGGATAACCAGAGTGTCATACACACCTCCGGGTACAGAAAATCGCTATTATATCGGACAACATCGGTGTTCCTCCTCTACTTTGAAGCATCAGCTCATTCGAATCGGACACAAACCCCCGCGTTGACGGGTCAACACTTAACTATCGCGCGCTCATGACGGCGCCCTTATCACGGCCGCAGCGACGATAGGTAAATCCTGATGGTTTGCGTAAAACCGGCGGCAATTGCACCGCCGGGGTATGATCAGGCGAGGTCGCGTCTGGCCCCTCCGGGGCGCTGACGATCTCGCCATTGCTCGTCCATCACCACCGGGGCGTCGGACGGATTCTGGGGTTTCAGGCCACGGATAAGATCGGCGGCCCGCTCTGCAACCATGATGGTGGGGGCATTGAGGTTGCCGTTAGGAATAGTGGGGAAGATGGACGAATCCACTACCCGCAATCCGGTCAGGCCATGCACACGGGTGTCCGGGCCCACCACGGCGTGTTCGTCCACCCCCATTTTGCAGGTGCACGACGGATGATAGGCGCTTTCCACTGCCTGGCGGACAAAGGCATCGATTTCCTCGTCGCTCTGAACGTCAATACCTGGCTGTATTTCCGGGCCCCGGTAGGCATCCATCGCCGGCTGGCTGACAATTTCGCGGGTCAGACGCACACAGTCCCGGAATCCTTCACGGTCATCCTCGTGCTGCAGATAGTTGAACAGGATTCGGGGCGGCTGGCGTGGGTCATCCGACTGCACGTAGACCGAACCACGGCTCCTGGGTTTGTTATGGCCGACATGCAGCTGGAAGCCGTCGCCGTCGAAGGCTTCCTTGCCATCGTAGCGCATGGCCGCCGGCAGGAAGTGATATTGCAGGTCCGGCCACTCGACACCGGCTTTCGAGCGAATAAACCCGCAGGATTCGAAGTGGTTGGTGGCCCCCAGGCCATCCTTCTTCAGCAACCAGCGCACACCAATCTTGAGCTTGTTCCACCAGTCCAGCTTGCCATTGAGGGACACCGGCTTTTTACAGCGAAACTGGAAGTAGAACTCCAGGTGGTCTTGCAGGTTGCCGCCAACGCCGGGCAGCTCGTGATTGACCGCAATATCAGCCTGCTCCAGAACCTCACGGTTACCAATACCGGAGAGCTGCAAAAGATGGGGCGAACCTATAGAGCCGGCCGAAAGTATCACTTCCCCGGAGGTTTTCACGTCCATCAGTTTGCCGTCTTTCTCGTAGCGCACGCCAGACGCCCGCCTGCCGTCCAGCAGCACCTTGTGAACCAGTGCATGGGTGATCACCGTCAGGTTGTCCCGCTCCATGGCGGGCCGAAGGTAGGCATTGGCGGTGGACCAGCGGCGGCCATTTTTGACCGTCATGTGCATGGCACCAAAACCTTCCTGACGAGCGCCGTTATAATCGTCGGTGGCGAAATAACCGGCATCCACGCCGGCATCCACAAAGGCCCTGTAGAGCGGGTTCTGCATGTTGTTGCCGTTATTCACACCCAGCGGGCCCTGGTCACCACGGTAGTCATCACCGCCAAACGCCCAGGTTTCGGCCTTCTTGAAATAGGGCAGGCAGTGGCGATAGTCCCAGCCATCGGCACCCTGTTCCTGCCATTCATCGAAGTCACGGGCATGGCCGCGCACATAAACCATGCCGTTAATAGAGGAAGAACCGCCCAGCACCTTGCCCCGGGGGCAATGCATGCGGCGGTTATCCAGGTAGGGCTCCGGCTCGGTTTCGAACTGCCAAGCGTACTTTTTGGTGTTCATGGGAATGGACAGTGCCGTGGGCATCTGGATAAAGATGCTCTTGTCGCTGCCCCCGGTCTCGAGCAGCAGAACGCGGTGGCCTCCATCCTCGGTAAGCCGGTTGGCCAGCACACAACCGGCAGACCCGGCCCCGACAATGATGTAATCGTAGATTGCTTCTTTCATACGCAGCTCCCAACCCGGTTAAAAAGGGCTGTCGATGTCCTCCATTCCCACATACACCGCCTTCAGCTGGGTGTAGTGGTCGAGTGTGACGCGGCCGTTTTCGCGGCCAATACCGGAGAGCTTGTAACCACCCACCGGCATTTCCGCAGGTGAGGCTCCGTAACTGTTGACCCAGCAGATACCGGCCTGGATACGGTGAATAACACGGTGAGCGCGGCGGATATCGTTGGTGAACACACCGGCGGCCAGGCCGGTGTCGGTGTTATTGGCGCGGTCGATCACTTCCTCTTCATCAGAGAACGTCAACACCGACATCACCGGGCCGAAGATTTCCTCACGGCAGATGGTCATGCCATCGGTGCAATCGGTGAAGATGGTCGGCTCCACAAAGTAACCACCCGGGGCAGACGCCGGTTTCGCGGCCTTGCCGCCATGGCTGAGGGTGGCGCCTTCTGCGATGCCCTTTTCGATATAGTCCAGAACCAGTTGCTGATGCTTCTGAGAGATCAGGGCGCCGAAATTGGTCTCGGGATCGGTAGGATCACCCATACGGATATTGTTCAGCGTGCGCTCCAGCAGCCGGTCCATGAATTCGGAATAGACGGCCTCGTGCACAAATACCCGGGTGCCGTTGGTGCAGACTTCTCCCTGGGTGTAGAAGTTGCCCAGCATGGCAGCTGACACGGCGTTTTCGACATCGGCATCGTCAAAGATAATCAGTGGCGATTTGCCGCCCAGTTCCATGGTGACGTCTTTCAGGGTTGAAGCAGCCGCCGTCATTACCTTCTTGCCGGTGCCCACTTCCCCGGTGAACGACACCTTGGCGATGTCCGGATGGTGGGTCAGCCAGGCGCCCACGTCGCCCGCGCCCTGAACCACATTGAATACACCGGCCGGCACGCCGGCTTCTGCAAAAATTTCCGCCAGTTTCAGAGCCCCCATGGGGGTTTCCTCGGATGGCTTGAAAATCATGCTGTTGCCGGTAGCCAGGGCGGGAGCCGACTTCCAGCAGGCAATCTGCAGCGGATAGTTCCAGGCGCCGATACCGGCGCACACACCCAGAGGCTCGCGGCGGGTGTAATAGAAATCGCCACCCAGGTCCTGCTGGTTGCCCTCAACCGAAGCCGCCAGGCCGGCAAAATACTCCAGAGTATCGGCGCCGGTGACCACATCCACTACCTGGGCTTCCTGCCACGGCTTACCGGTGTCTTTCACTTCCAGTGCCGCCAGCTCATCGTTACGTTCCCGAAGTAATGCCACGGCACGCTGGAGGACACGGCCGCGCTGGGCGCCAGTCATCGCAGACCAGACCTGGAAACCCTCCCGGGCGCTGTCGATGGCCGCCTTCCGGATACTGTCATCGGCGATTTCCATTTCGTAAATCACTTCACCCGTGGCGGGGTTGACCACCGGAAAGGTTTCGCCGGACTCGTTGGCCATGGGTTGGCCATGGATGAAGTTCTGGTAACGGGGCAATGCTGACATGAGGTTCAAACCTGAGCTGATGAATTCTGTGACTGGTTGAGCGTGTTCAATGCAAATCGCTTACACAGTGCCTCTGCGGCACCAAAGCCCTCAAGGGGGTCCGTGCTCAAGGCACTGCGAAGCCAGAAGCCGTCAATCATCGCGGCCATCTGGCGGGCCGCCTCGGTGGCGGCCTGTTGCGGCAAGCGCTGGGCAAAGGAGTAGCGCAGGTTGCTGTACAACCTGGCGTTGTTGATTTGCTGCAGGCGTTGCAGTCCTGGCTCGTGCATGGAGCGGGCCCAGAAGCTGAGCCAGGTTTTTGCCGCCAGGTCAGAGCGCTGGAACTCGGAAAAGTTGGCTTCCACAATGCACTGCAGGCGCTGCTCCGGCGAACCGTCGGTGTGTGCCATGCGCTCTCGCAGTTCCTTGCCCAACTGGTCCAGCAGGTAGCGCAGCGCAGCCTCGATCAGCCCCTGCTTGCCACCGAAATAATGGCTGATAATGCCGGAGGACATGCCGGCACGACGGCTGATGGAGATAATGGTTGTATTCTGCAGACCCAACTCGGCAATGGACGCCATGGTGGCATCGATTAACTGCTGCTTTCGGGTGTCTTTTACGCCAACAATCGGCATCGCGAATCTGATCCACTTTTGTTAATTGAACGTTCAGTTAAAATAAAGTGTACAGAAAGTAATCGGCCGGTTCAACCTGGCCACCCAACATTGGAGAGATCCCCACAAAAAAGCCCCGATGTCCGGAGGCCGGTCAACGGGGCTGGAAAACACGAACTGGTTAGGGGTCAGCCGTGTGTGAACCTGGTTTCAGGCGTTGGTTCAGGCCGCTTCTTCGTCGCTCTCACTCTCATCAACAGAGTTGCGAATCAGGAAGTCGAACGCGCTCAGGGCAGCTTTGGAACCATCGCCCATGGAAATCACGATCTGCTTGTAGGGCACGGTGGTTGCGTCACCTGCGGCGAAAACACCCGGAATCGAGGTTTCACCGCGCTCGTCGACAATAATCTCTCCGTGCTGGCTCAGCTCAATGTCGCCTTTCAGCCACTCCGTGTTCGGCACCAGGCCGATCTGGACAAACACCCCTTCCAGGGCAACGTGATGCTCTTCGCCGGAGTCCCGGTCCCTGTAGTTCAGGCCGCTGACCTTGCCATCCTCGCCCACTACTTCGGTGGTCTGGGCGGAAGTCAGGATTTCTACGTTCTTCAGGCTGCGAAGTTTCTTCTGCAGCACATCGTCGGCCTTCATTTCAGACGCGAATTCCAGCAGCGTGACATGGCCGACAATACCAGCCAGATCGATGGC
>JBHEPI010000209.1:0-9660 GCA_046260345.1 Marinobacter sp.
GTCATCCACAACAAGACGGCCATGCTGTTTGAAGCAGCCTCCCATACCGGTGCCTTGCTGGCCAGGGCCGACCAGGATCAGGAAAAGGCCCTCAGAGATTACGGCAAACACCTGGGGCTGGCGTTCCAGCTCGTGGATGACGTACTCGACTATCGTGGCGACGCCGAAGCCATGGGCAAGAACGTAGGCGACGACCTAGCCGAAGGAAAAACCACCCTGCCACTGATTTACGCCATGAAAAACGGGGTTGAGGACGAACGCCAGCTGATCCGACAGGCCATACGCAAAGGCGGCCTGGATGACCTGCCGGCTATCCTGCGCGTTGTCGAGAGCTCCGGAGCTCTGGAATACACCATGGCGAAAGCCAGGGAACAGGCCGCATTGGCAGCAGCCTGCCTCGACACCCTTCCGCAGTCAGACCATAAAGAGGCGCTGGCGTTGCTGACCGAAATAGCGGTTGCGCGGGTCAGTTAGCGCAATGCCCAGCAGCAGGTTGTCGGATTACGGCCCGTTGGGCCTAATCCGACCTACCGCAATGGGTCCGTGTAGGCCGGATCAGCAACGCGTAATCCGACTTCGGGTAGGTCGGATTAGGCGAAGCCGTAATCCGACAAGACTCACCCCAGAGCTTCCCTGCCATGGGGCGCATCAAAATCCAGTTCCGGTCCCACCGGCACAATCTGGGTCGGATTGATCGTGCGCTGGCTGACGTAGTAGTGTCGCTTGATCTGCCCGATATCCACCGTATCCGCCACACCGGGCACCTGATAAAGATCCCGCACATACCCGGAGAGCGCCGGAAAGTCGGAGAGCCTCTGGCGGTTACATTTGAAGTGACTGTAGTAGACAGCATCGAAACGAATCAGCGTGGTAAACAGCCGCCAGTCCGCTTCCGTCAACCGATTGCCCACCAGATAACGTTGTTCTGAAAGCCGCTGTTCAAGCCAGTCCAGAGAATCGAACAGCGCCTCGTAGGCCTCTTCGTACTTGTCCTGCACCGTGGCAAACCCCGCCTTGTACACACCGTTATTCACCGTGTGATACACCCGCTCATTCACCTCGGCAATCTCGCCATGCAGTTCCTCGGGATAAAAATCCAGTTCGCCCTTAACGCCATCCAGCCCATCAAACGCCGAATTGAACATCCGGATAATATCCGCCGACTCATTACTGACAATCGTCTGCTTCTTTTTGTCCCACAGCGTCGGCACCGTCACCCGCCCGGAATACTCCGGCGCAGCCTTCAGATACACCTCATACATGAAACGCATACCGTTAGCATCATCCCGGTGCGCGGCATCATCCGGCCGGAACTCCCAACCGTTCTCCACCATATCCGGATGCACCACCGACACCGAAATATGCTTCTCCAGCCCCTTCAGCGCCCGGAAAATCAGCGTCCGATGGGCCCAGGGGCACGCCATGGACACATACAGATGATACCGCCCCGACTCCGCCGGAAAACCACCCTCCCCGTCCGGCCCTGGCGACCCATCCGCCGTCACCCAGTTGCGAAAACGGGCAGCCTCACGCTCGAACTTGCCGCCGGTCTTCGAAGTGTCATACCACTGATCGTGCCACTTGCCATCGACAAGAAGTCCCATAAAGTCTCCGTTTGATAACTTTTAAAGGAAGAATACCGGCGAGACTGCTACGCTCTCAAACAATCAATTCTGGCCAACACAATCAGATTATTCGAACATGCACACAGCCATCACCATAGACGCCCTCAAAGTCCTCGATGCCATCGACCGCAAAGGCAGTTTCGCCGGCGCCGCCAACGAACTCTTCCGCGTACCCTCCGCCATCAGCTACACCGTCCAGAAACTCGAAGAAGACCTCAACTTCGCCATCTTCGACCGCACCGGACATCGCGCCGCCCTCACACCGGCTGGCCGCTATCTGCTGGAGGAAGGCCGCACGCTGCTGGAAGCCGCCGAAAACCTGGCCCATACCACCCGTCAGGTAGCCCAGGGCTGGGAAACCCGGCTGCGAATCGGGTTCAATTCGCTGCTGCCGGCGGAGTGCCTGTTCCCCGCCATCAAGCAATTTTATGAACTTGGCGTGCCGGTAGAGGTACAGCTGGTGGAAGAAGTATTTGCCGGCTCCTGGGACGCCCTGCAAAGCCGCCGGATCGATCTTATCGTCGGGGCCGACCAGATGAGCAAACCAGCCGGGTCATTCACCACGCACCCGCTAGGGGAAATGCGTTTTGTCTATGCCATAGCGCCCGACCATCCTCTGGCAACAGCGACCCAACCGCTGACAGAAGAGGATATTGCCCCCTTTCCGGCAGCCGTGGCTGCCGACACCTCCCGCTCACTTCCACCGGGCCATGCTGGTATATTCCGGCGCCAGAGAACTCTGACAGTGGCCAACATCGACCAGAAAATCGCCGTCCAGCAGGCGGGACTGGCTGTGGGCTGGCTGCCTGAAGCACGCGTGCGCGAGCAACTGACCAAAGGTACACTGATTGAAATGAAGGTTCACGAACCAAGACAACCCATCATGCTCCATCTCGCAAGGCACTCGGAGGACCAGGGCAAGGCACTGATGTGGTTCTGGGAAACACTGGGCGAGTCACCCGCCATTGCCACCTGGCTGGAGGCCTGAACCATGCGACAGTTGTCGGAGCTGGATGCCTCATTTCTGTACCTGGAATCCGAAACCGCCCCCATGCACATTGGCGGAATCTACCTCTTCGATGCCCGGGAGCGGGATAAACCCCTGGCGTACAGCACGTTTGTCGCCTATCTGCGCAGCCGCCTTCATGTTGTGCCGCTGTTTCGCCAGCGTCTCAAGGAAATTCCCCTGCGCCTCGGGCGCCCCTACTGGATTGATGACCCGGATTTCAGTATTGAACGCCATCTTGCCTATGTGAATCTTGGCGACCACGGCCAGGTGGGAAGTCTGATGGGGCTGGCTTCGCGCATTCTGGAGGAACCGCTGAAGAGAGATCGCCCTCTCTGGCACATCACCTTTGTTGACGGCTTCCAACCGGATGAGAACGACCCCGACAGCAAGAGTTTCGCGCTGATCGTCAAATTACACCATGCCGCCATTGATGCATTCAGCGGCGAGGAAATCATTGGCAAGTTACTGGAGTACACGCCAAAGGCACGCGCCATCGAAGCGCCCAGGCCCTGGCACCCGCAGCCAGAACCCTCGGAAGAACGGGTTATGCTGCAGGCCGGCGCCAACCTGCTCCGCAAACCCTTGCAGGTGACCTCACTGGCTGTTAATGCGGCCGAAGCAACAGCCAGGGGGCTCATTCAGAGGCAGATGCGAAAACTACCCTTACCCTTTCCGCTGTTTTCCGCTCCCCATAGCCCGTTCAATCGCCAGATCACCGCTAATCGCCAGATCGTATCCACCAGCCTCGACCTGTCAAGGTTAAAAGCCATCAAGGCGACATTGGGGGAGGTCACGTTAAACGATGTGGTTCTCGGTCTTTGTGCGGAAACCCTGCGCCGGTATCTGGCCAACCACGATGTCAAGGCCGACCGTTCCCTGGTCGCCATGACACCGATCTCGGTTCGCTCCAGCAGCCTGCGCAAGGCAACCGGAAACCAGATGTCGGCCATGCTGCTGAATCTGGCCACAAATGAGCCGGATCCCGCAAAGCGGATTCATCGGATCCACTGGAATGCGGTGGAGTCCGAACCCTACCGGGAAGCGATTGCGGCAGACCGCCTGACCGAACTGTTGCCTTCTACCATGCTGGCACTCTCGGCGAGACTGTATTCGGAACTTCAGATTGCCCAGCGGTACCAGCCGGTATTCAATCTGCCAATCACCAACGTACCGGGGCCGCAAGTGCCACTGTATCTGCAAGGCGCCAGACTGGTCCGGCAGTTCAACTCGGCGCCACTGTTTGACAGCCTGGGGCTGGTTATCGTGGCAGTCAGTTACCAGGGGCGTCTCACCGTGAATTTCACACTGTGCCCGGATGTGGTGGCTGACGGTGACTCACTGGCAGGCCTGCTTGAGGACAGCCTGACGGCCATTGAATCTGCGGCGGTCAATCTGACACCAGGGAACGAGGAGCCTTACTACCACATGGACAGTCATAAAACCCTGACCGACGAAGCGCTAAGCCTGATGGAAGGTGGGCTGAGGAAGGTATTTCAGCGGTTCCGGCGTTAAGGCGACCGGGAAGTGGCAAGGGCAGTGTTGTAGCCACCCCCGCCTGAACGTTACTCGAAAGCCCAACGCAGGAAGGTGCGCCGCTCTTCCTCACTGGCTTCACCCCAGAGCGCTTTCAGTTCTTCCAGGGTGCCCTCGCCCCCTGCGCCCGCATTTCCGGAATCATCACTGCCGGAGCCAACAGGCGCCCGGGCAACTTGGGGCTGCCCTGCGGAGCTACCATCCCAGGCGCTCGCGCTGGCAATGACTTCACTGGATGCGTTCACAACATCAGCGGCAAAGTCTCCGGCAAACGCCTCTGCTTCACGCCTGCTCGCCGGGGGCTCAAAGCTGAAACGATAGGTCTCACCGGCCCGGGCATCAATGGTCACGGCCTGCGGCGCTGTCTCAACCACATGCACTTTGGATTCACCGTTGCGGACCACACCGCTTTTCGCCCAGATGGTTTTGTATGTGAATACCACCTGGTTTTCACCAGGCAGCAATTCGTAATCCAGTGCCAGATCTTCCATCAGAAAGTTGGTGAGCCTGCGGCCGTTGACCTGCTGCACCTCGATCTCGCTGGGAGCCTTCAGCACCGCAGTCTGTGAAGCGTCTGCGTCCCCTTCCCAGGTTTTGACATTACTCATGGTTGAGCCGCACCCGGCAAGAATGACTGATCCGGCAACCACTGCCATCAGGAAGCGTGCTTTCTTGATAAGAACCAAAACGTGACAGATACTCATTTCAAATCCTTGTACTGTTCGCCGGCTTCGTCCGGCGGCCGATCACTTGAGGCTGAAAAGCATTTTGAAGAGTGCCCGGGCCAAGAGCAAGACATACCGCCTGTTTACAGCAACCGGATGACACTTCGTTTACGTATCAGATGTCGTACCGGACACATAAATGTAAAAAAATGTTGAATTTGGCAGAAATTGATTTAATTTTAGACAATCGGTGGAAAAAGCATTCCACTGCCCGGTATGAAAAAAAACGATAAAGGGCTCAGGAGACAACATGGACATCCAGCGACGGTCCGGAGAAAACGGTCCCGCACCCTTCCGAAGCAGTCGGTTTTTCTGCGTCGGAAGCAAATGGTATTTCACCACCCGGGAGGGCTTTGACAGTGGCCCCTTCGCCTCCCGGCAGCGTGCAGAAACTGGCCTGAGGCGTTTTTTACACGTTGTGCGACTGTTGCCGGAAGAGCAACAGGTTCACTGAACAGGGCTCGCAACCCACAAAGGGCAGGCGCTCAGACAATGACCGGCATCAACCATCGGTCAATGGCGAACAGGCATGCCAGCGCCATAAACCCCGCCACCACATCATCCACCATAATCCCGAGCCCCCCGGGCATGTACTTGTCCAGCCAACTGATCGGCCAGGGCTTTACTACATCAAAAAGCCGGAACAGCGCAAATGCCATCAGAACTCCGAAGACGGTGCCCGGAAACAGTGCGAGCGCAATCCACATGCCCACGAATTCATCCCAGACAATGCCGCCATGATCATGGACCTTGAGGTCTTCCGCAGTTTTTCCGCATAGCCAGATTCCCGCCGCAAAGGCCACCAGCACAACGACCCAATAGGCCATCGGTGGCAACCAGGAGAAGCAAAACCATATCGGAATCGCCGCCAGACTCCCCCAGGTTCCCGGTGCGCGGGCGGCTGCGCCACTGCCAAACCCGAATGCCAGCAAATGTACCGGATCCCGCAGAAACCCAGGGGGTAACAGGGCCTCAGGAACCTCAGGTTCCTGGAGGTTATTGTCGCTACTCATGAATCAGTCCTGAAATGATCGTAGCCACCAACCGCTAGGGCTTGTGATTGACCATCGCGCATGATGGTAAGGCCTTCTCCGGATGTCACTTCTCCAATGACTGTCATCAGGCTGCGAAACTCCTTCGGCAGACCTTCCCAGGCTTCTGGGCTGATGGTGACACATAACTCATAGTCATCACCGGCATTAAGCGCCAGATTAACCGCATTGCTGCCCACAAGGCGTTTCAGCGCCGCAGACATCGGAAGATTCGCAGCATCAATGCAGGCAGCCACTCCGGAAGCCTCGAGAATATGCGTCAGGTCCGCCAACAATCCATCGGATATATCCACCGCTGCGGAGGCATGCCCGCGCAGCCCGGCACCAAGGCTCAGCCTTGGTGCCGGATAATGGAATCTGGCCAGAACCGACTGCTCATCCGGCCCGGGGTTATCGTGATCCAGATAGTTGAGCGCCGCTCCCGCCTCACCCAGGGTGCCGGAAACACAGACATAATCCCCTACCCGGGCACCCGAACGGCAAATAGCCCGACCCTGAGGCACCGTACCATGAACCTGGAGGCTCAGCGTTAATGGCCCACGGGTGGTGTCACCGCCGGCCAGCGACAAGCCAAAGCTTCTGGCCGCGTTCGCAAGCCCGCGAGCGTAGCCATGAAGCCAGTGTGGATCAGCATCGGGAAGAGTTAAAGCAAGGGTAAAGCAAACCGGGTCTGCTCCCATGGCCGCCAGGTCGCTCGCCGCCACAGCAAGGCTCCGCCAGCCGAGCTTGTCCGGGTCGTAGTGGTAAGGAAAGTGAACGCCTTCAACGAGCGTATCGACCGAGAAAACCAGATCCCTGTCCGGTTCAACCCGTTGAATTGCACAGTCGTCACCGGGGCCTAGCAGGACCGCAGAGGAACTTCCCGCGTCAGCAATCGGGTAGAAATAACGGCGGATCAGCTCGAATTCACCCATCACTCAGCGCGGGCGCGTCTCAGCCAGACGCAGACGCTGGCTTAGCTTGTCCAGCAGACTATTAACAAACTTGTGGCCTTCGGTACCGCCAAATTTCTTGGCCATCTCGATCCCTTCATTGATGACCACTTTATAGGGAACGTCCAGCCGATACTTGAGCTCGTAGGTACCCAGACGCACGATGGCCAACTCGATCGCATCCACTTCATGAATCGGCCGGTCGAGCAAAGGTTCCAGCAACCGGTCCAGCTCGGCCTGCTCCCGGTTAACCCCCCGAAGGAGATCGCGGAAATAAGCGGTGTCTACCTTCGACATGTCATTGTCGACGATAAACTCGGACTCGATATCCGTAATCGGGCTTTTGCTGAAGTGGCGCTGATACAGGCCCTGCATCGCCAGAGCGCGGGCCCTTCGCCTGTCACCGGCCTTGGGCTGACCCGACGGGGCCGGTTGCGCAGTACTGTCTTCCGGTGCGCTCATCATTCACCCAGCTTCTTGAAGAGGCTGACCATTTCCAGGGCCGTGATCGCCGCTTCGGCGCCTTTGTTACCGGCCTTGGTGCCGGCACGTTCGATCGCCTGTTCAATGGAATCAACGGTAAGCACGCCGAAGGTTACAGGCACGTCCGTCTCGAGACTTACGGCACCGAGGCCGCTGGACGCTTCACCGGCAACATACTCGAAGTGAGGCGTACCACCACGGATAACCGCGCCCAGCGCGATGATGGCATCGTGATTGCCGGTTTCGGCCACACGCTTGACCGCCAGCGGCATCTCATAAGCGCCCGGAACCCGCACAATGGTAATGTCGGCGTCAGCAATGCCATGGCGGCGCAGGGTATCAACTGCCCCTTCCACCAGACTTTCCACCACAAAACCGTTGAAACGGCCTACCACCAGCGCGTATTTCCCACTGCAGTGAGTAAAATCACCTTCAATTACTTTGATATCTGCCATGCATGGCTCCTTCATTGGCAGCCCCACCCTTCCGGCGTGGCGCTGCCGGGGTTCATCATTCGGGGGTGTAGGGCACGTACTCCACGACTTCCAGTTCAAAGCCGGAAATTGCAGAGAATTTTATAGGAGGGCTCAACAGCCGCATTTTACCAACACCCAGATCCCGCAGAATCTGGGAACCCGTGCCAACAGTAAAGTAGACACCAGAGCTACCCTTGCCCGCGGACTTTTTGTCCTGCTCGAAAAATTCGTGGATGCGGTCTTCAAGATTGTAGCTGTCTTCTGCGCTGTTAAGCAGAACCACCACACCACGCCCTTCGCTGGCAACCTTTTCCAGGGCATGATGGAGTGGCCAGCTGCGGGAGTCCACACGGCGGGCACCCAGCAGATCTCGCAGGGTATCTGTAATATGCACGCGCACCAGTACCGCGTCGTCTGCAGAGATATCTCCCATCACCATAGCCAGGTGGGTGGAGCCCTGGATGTTATCTCGATAGGTGCGCAGGTTGAATACGCCGTATTCAGTATCAAGATCGTACTGTTCCACACAGTCGATGGTCCGCTCATTCAGCGTGCGATAGTGGATCAGATCAGCAATGGTACCAATTTTGAGGTCGTGGGTCTGAGCGAACTTCTCCAGGTCCTCACGACGTGCCATGGAGCCATCGTCATTCATGACTTCACAGATCACACCGGCAGGCTCACAGCCGGCAAGGGCCGCCAGATCACAGGAAGCCTCGGTATGGCCGGCACGGCTGAGAACACCACCCGGGTCGGACATCAGCGGGAAAATATGCCCCGGCTGAACCAGATCCGATGCCCTGGCATTGCGGGCAACCGCTGCCTGAACGGTGCGGGCGCGATCAGCTGCGGAAATACCGGTAGTCACGCCTTCCGTTGCCTCGATGGACAGCGTGAACTTGGTGCCAAAGCCAGACGCATTCTGCTGGACCATTAACGGCAGCCCGAGCTGCTCGCACCGTTGGCGGGTCATCGGCATACAGATCAGCCCACGACCGAAGCGGGCCATAAAGTTGATGGCCTCAGGCGTGCAGTGTTCTGCAGCCATCACCAGGTCGCCTTCGTTCTCCCGGTCTTCATCGTCCATCAGGATCACCATCTTGCCCTGACGGATATCTTCAATAATGTCTTCAATGCTGTTCAGTGCCATACCGTTTTTGCACCCTTTTGGTCTGACCGCCCGGTTACCGGCATCGGCCCACCATGAATTTAATATCTGTTACGCCGGCGCCAGGATCAGTCTCTGATCCTCCCCCAGCTGACGGCGATCCAGCACTTTCCATTTTACCTTGTCCGCCATGGATTCCAGCGGCAGGTTGGCCGTTGGCCGGCCGGTACTGCCGAGAAATACCGGCGCCTGGTAAAGCCAGAGCTCATCCACCAGGCGCTCATGAATAAAGGTGCCAGCCAGCGTAGGACCGGCCTCTACCAGCAATTCGTTGATGCCCAGCTCGCCCAGCGAGTCCAGCAGTTCACAGACATCAATACCATTGTCTCTCCAGGCAACACCGTTCAGGCCCACTCCCAGCGCGGCCAGATCCTGGGCCTTCGGTGTCGCCAGGGTCGGGGAGGCGCAATAAACCTGGACATTCCCCCCCTGAAGGATGCTGGCGCCAGGAGGCGTACGCGCATCCCGGTCAGCGATTACCCGCAGCGGCTGGCGTGACGGTTCCGTGGCATCGCCAATATCACCGAGCTCTCCCCGGCGTACGGTCAGGGACGGGTTATCCGCCAGCACCGTACCCACCCCGGTCAGGACGGCATCGCTGATGGCTCTGAGCCGCTGAACATCACGGCGCGCCTCTGCACCGGTAATCCACTGGCT
>JBHEPI010000211.1:0-10091 GCA_046260345.1 Marinobacter sp.
ACAGCTCGCCTGTTAAACACAAGACAACAAGTGTACACACCCATGGACCAAAAATAACCCGAACTTGTCATTATGGGCCAAGATGAAATGCCTGATTGCCCGACTCCAACGCTAAGTGTACAGTCGTACACATAAGTGAACACTTGTACACATCAGTACACAGGAGCGCGATTATGATAGCCGTACTGGAAAAGTCATCAGCACTGCACTGGCTGGGCAGGCAGCTTTTTAACCGCGACGACCCGGCTGCCTTTTTCGACCCTCTGCTGGAACGGGTCAACCCCATGTGGGTGAAGCAGTACACCCCTGCCCGGGTCGCGGCGATCTACAGCGAAACCTCCGATACCAAAACCTTTGTGCTGGCACCCGCCGGGCGTTGGAAAGGGTTCGAGGCCGGCCAGCATGTGAACATCAGTGTTGATGTTGATGGCGTGCGCCGCAACCGGACCTTCAGCCTGTCCAGCTCACCATTGCAGTGGCAGACAGATGGCACGGTCACGCTGACCATCAAGCGCCTGCCCGGAGGGCTGGTGACCAACTGGATGCATGACCACCTCGAGCAGGACGCCGTGATAGGCCTTGGAGACGCTTTCGGAGATTTCCGGATACCCGATCCGCAAGAGCCGGCCTTGTACATTGCCGGCGGCAGCGGTATTACCCCGGTGTTGAGTCAGCTGGAAACCATGGCAGCGTCGGACTATCGGGCGCCGGTTACCCTGCTCTATTACGTGCGCACCCGGGCGGATGTTATTGCTGCAGAAAAGCTGCGCGCCCTGGCGGTTCGCTGGCCGGCATTCACGCTGAAGATCTTTACCACAAACGACTCAGAGCCTGCACAACTGCTCTGTGATGAGCACCTGAGTGAGGTACCCGGCCTGTCGGCGCGGCGTTGCTACCTCTGCGGTCCAAAAGGCCTGATGGACCTGGCCAACGATCTTCTGTCCCGCAGAGGCATCAACGATGACCAGGTTCACAGCACCTTTTTCTCGGCGCCTGCGGCCACTCTGGATACCGACAGCCTGGGTGGCGCAGTGCACTTCGAGCGCAGCAACCTGGATGTGTCGTCCGAGGGCGATGCGGTTCTGCTGGAGATTGCCGAGGCAGCGAAGCTGTCACCCCGCTACGGCTGCCGCATGGGCATCTGCCACCAGTGCAGCTGCCGCAAGACCAGCGGTACCGTGGTCAACCGCCTGACGGGCAAAGCGTCGGGGCCGGGTGACGAAACCATTCAGCTTTGTGTCTCTGTACCTCGTGGGCCGGTGTCCATCGATATCTGACCGGTTCCCCTACGACAAAGCCTGAATCCATTATTCGCAGAATCGCGCTGACGATTCTGCAAGGAGTGCACCATGAAGACGATGAACGAAACACAGCTCAAAGAACTGGAACAGGATCTGGACACCATTCGTGACCAGGTCATTGCCGACCTCGGCGAGCGAGATGCCCGCTACATCCGCAAGATCGTGAGGCTGCACCGCTCGCTGGAGGTTGGCGGCCGGGTGCTGATGCCATTCGGGTTCATTCCACCGGTATTCCTGGCTGCCACAACAGCGCTGGGCATCTCCAAAATCATCGAGAATATGGAAATCGGCCATAACGTCATGCACGGCCAGTACGACTGGATGAACGACCCGTCCCTCCACTCCCAGACCTACGAGTGGGACACCGCATGCTCCGGCGACTCCTGGCGCCGCACCCACAACTATGAGCACCACACCTACACCAACATCATCGGCAAGGATCGCGACTACGGCTATGCCCTTTTACGCCTGAGCGAAGATGACAAATGGAAGCCGGCCCACAGCCTGCAGTTTATCAACTACGTTCTGCTGAGCGTGTTCTTCCAGTGGGGGGTGGGACTTCACGAGCTGGAATTCGAACGACTTCGCCGGCGGGAAATTTCCGTGCGTGAGAAGCTTCCGTTCCTGAAGGATTTCTTCCGCAAAGGCGGGCGCCAGGCCTTCAAGGACTACGTATTCTTTCCCCTGGCAACCTTCCCGGTCGCGCCGGTGGTGCTGGCTGGTAATGTCGGCGCCAACCTGATCCGCAACCTGTGGTCCTCCACGGTTATTTTCTGTGGCCACTTTACCCAGGATGCGGAAACCTTCGCCGAAAAGGAATGCGAAGGCGAGAGCAAGGGGCACTGGTACCTGCGCCAGCTCACCGGTTCAAGCAACTTTACCGGCGGTAAGTGGGTGCACGTGCTGAGCGGCCACCTGAGCTTTCAGGTTGAACACCACATCTTCCCGGACCTGCCGGCCCACCGCTACCCGGAGATCTCGGAACAGGTGCAGGCAGTGTGCAAAAAACATGGCATCCCCTACAACACCGGAACCTTTGCCAAACAATACTCCACGGTGCTGAAGCGGATACTCGGGTATTCACTGCCGGACCGGATGCGGAACCGACTACTGCCGGAATTCAGCAGCGCAATGCCTCAGTCCTGATCGGCAGAGATTTCCCTGGCAGCACTGGCGCAATCCCGGTACTTCAGGGTATTGCGTCCGCCCTGCTTCGCTTCATACAGGGCCTCATCGGCCGCGCCTATCAAATCGGCGGGCTCAAAGCGCTGGCGAGCCGCCGCTGTGGCCGCGCCGATGCTCACGGTGACTGGCACGATTTCGCCATTCCAGCAAAAGCCAAGCCCACCATCGACACAACTGCGAATACGCTCCGCCATGCTGCATGCGCCCTTTGAATCCGTGTCGGGAAAAATCACCGCAAATTCCTCTCCACCATAACGGGCCACGGTGTCCGCGCCCCGGTTTACATTGGCCGAGATCGCATCGGCAATTCTCCTGAGGCATTCGTCCCCGGCCTGGTGCCCCAGTGAATCGTTCAGGTCTTTGAACCGGTCCACGTCGATCATCAACAAAGACAACGGCCCACTGCGGCTGCAACGGGCTGTTTCCTCAGATAGCCGCCCATCGAAATACCGGCGGTTGAACACAGCTGTCAGGCCATCGGTCGAACTGAGGGCTTCCAACTGACGGTTCGCCACTTCCAGTTCTGATGTTCTTTCCGTAACCCTTTGCTCCAGGCGGTGGGTCATGTTCTCCTGGATCTGCTGGTTCTCCAGCATCAACAGTCGCATCCGGTCCGCCAGTGCCAGCGAAAGCAGGATCACCTCAAAGGCGGACCCGATCTGAATGGCATAGTCGGTAATGAAATTGGCGGGCAACACACCAAAAGTCTTGAGGGTATACAGGATCATCCCCGTCAGCAGCGCCGACCAGGCAATCATGAAATAACGGGCGGGCTTGAAATTGCGGTACAGACAGATACAACCGCCAGCCAGAATGAAAAGCACCGAAACAGACGCCATGAACGTAGCAAGTCGTATAACGGGGCCATAATCAGGCCAGAAAAGAGACGCCACCGCCAACAGCGGGAAAAACACCAGAAAGCCGACAAATATCCGGTCAAGCTTCGGGGCATTCACTTTCAGGGCAAGAAATGATTTGGAAAAGCCGAGAACACTGAACATACCCATTGAGATGAAAAACGACACCGCACGGTTGTTCCACCAGGTATGCTCGGGCCAGAAGTGCTCGAAGGAAAGTCCGTTCAGGGTGAACTGGAGCAAGCCGTAAAAAGCGATATAGGAGACGTACCAGAGATAGTTTTTGTCCCTTATCGACAGGAAAATCAGCAGGTTGAACGCCGCCATACAGATCAGCAGCCCGTAGTAGATACCCAGGACAAACCGTTCCTCATGATCCGCCGCGCTGAAGGCTTCATTCTCCCAGAGTGTCAGCTGCATCTGAACCGCGCCGGACGTGCTGACCCGGAGAAAGACATCGGTGACCTCACCCGGAGGCAGATCGAACGAGAAATTTATATTGTGGTGTTTACGCCCACGGGTTGCGAAAGGTACGGAATCCCCTGCCTGTTGTCGTTCGATTCGGCCGTCTTCCCTGAGGAAATACACCTCCATCCTGTCAATAATCGGATAAAGCCCTTCAAGAACCCAACGCTGATTGGGATTGCTGTGGTTTTCAATTCGGGTATGGAACCAGTATGCAGAGTCGGTAAAACCGAAATTGTAGGCTTCGTCCGGCCGTTCAACAGATGCGATATCCGGCCAGTCCGAAAGAATGTCCTCAATACCATACTCACCGGAGGCATCTTCGTAGAACGAAAGATGGCGGGATATGTCCACCCGGTCGCTGCCCTGACCAAGAACCACAGGATATGGATCCGTGATCCCGCTGCTTGCATGGGCGAGCCCGGGCATAGCCAGCAGAAACAGAAGGTTAACAATGACAAACAACCGCAAAGCCGGTCCCCTTTTTTTGTCGTAATCAGGGCTTGTTGTTCCGCCTCACTGACTGACAGTCTACCGGATCCGGCAAAGAAGGAATGCTTAAAGATGTCTCAAAACGGTAAGTTTTTGTTCCCGCCGCAGATCGTCAGAGACGAGATCTGCAGCGGGCCTCAGGCGATTTGCAATAACCGTAGCAACTGGGGGCGATGCTGGTCCTGGATGACATCTGCGAGGGTGTACTTGTCGAGGGTTTCGAGGAAGGCTGTGAGTGCTTCCCCAAGCATGGATTTCAGGCCACACACAGGCGTGATTCGACAGGCATTCTTTGACGAGAAGCATTCAACGATATTCAGGTCCTGCTCGGTTTCTCGCACCAGAATTCCGATGTTTATGTCTGCCGGCGCCCTATGTAACCGCATGCCACCCTTCTTGCCCCGAACGGTCTCTATGTAACCCTTCTTGTTGAGCTGATGTACCACCTTCATCAGGTGATTCTTGGAGATATCGTAGCTGTCGGCAATTTCCTGAATGGTTGCCAGTTCGTCACCCTGCACCGCCAGGTAGATCAGGACACGCAGGGAATAATCAGTGTAACGGGTGATATGCATTCATCAACTCCAATACTACAGATGCATCGTTAGCACGAGGCACGCGTTAAGAGATAACAGGCGAGACCGGAAAACATCAGACCAGCCAATACCAACACAACCGGTGCCGCACCACTGATTAAAAGCACGGACCAACTCACAGCAAGCATCGAACAAGCCAACCATTTGCCCTTTGCAGGGATGGCTCGCCTGCTACGCCAGTTGTCTATTGCCGGGCCAAATGTCTCATGGTTTTCCAGCCAGGCTGCAAACGTCGGCGACCCTTTACTGGCCGACCAGGCAGCAAGCAGAACGAACGGTGTAGTCGGCAACAAAGGCAGGACAACACCGATAGCAGCCATTGCGATACTTGTATACGCAAGGATTCTGAAACCGGTTCTTCCGGACAAGGAATTCATTGACATCTTCTCTCGATAGCGCATCCGAAATCGGTCGCTATTCTACCTTTAATCAGTGTACAGGTCTTCCCAATTGCTTCAGCGATACCAGTCTGGCGACATAAGAAATCTTGATTCCGGTTGCGAATATCAGGGTTCCGATATGAGCCACAATCTGCCCGGCCATGGGCAAGGCACTGGCATAAGGATAAGCCAGCAGAATAGTGGCCAGTAGCCCAACGGTTGAAGCAAGCAGAGCGCTATTTGCAAATCCGAGCAACCTCTCCATCTCCCCTCCTAAGAGTTATTATAGATACATCTTTAATATATTCTCAATTGGTTACAATTTCAACAGACGAATCCAAATCCCATATATCGCCCTGTTAAATTAACAATGAGACATACCCCTCTATGACTACCTCTCAAAAAAAGACGCACTCTGGTTACATTTTTATTTTATAGCTGTATTATATATACACCTTTTAAGGCTGAGAGGAGCTGACTATGGCAAAGTACCGCCGCTTATGGTTTCTACTGATTGGCATCGTGGGGGTTACCTTCACGTTGCTGGGATACTTCGGTGCAGACGTCTACCGCGAGGCACCGCCCATTCCGGACAGGGTTGTGTCTGCCAACGGCGACCAGCTGATGACCGAGGAAAGCATTCTCGACGGCCAGACTGCCTGGCAATCGGTCGGCGGCATGCAGCTTGGCTCCATCTGGGGGCACGGGGCCTACCAGGCGCCGGACTGGACAGCAGACTGGCTGCACCGGGAACTGGAAACCTGGCTGGAAATCGCTGCACAGGAAGAATATGGGCAGGACTGGAACAGCCTCAGCGGCCAACAGCAGAATGCCCTGCAGTACGATCTGAAAACCGAGTACCGCGACAATACCTACGATGCAGCCACCAGTACCCTGCATCTGTCCGAACGCAGGACCGCTGCCATTGCCGAAACCGCTGACTACTACAGCCGGCTGTTCAGCGACACGCCGGAGTTGCAGTCGACCCGCTCAAACTACGCCATGAAGGAAAACACCCTGCCCAGCGCCGAGCGCCGCGAGCAGATGACCGAATTCTTCTTCTGGACCGCCTGGGCTGCTGCCACCGAGCGCCCTGACAGCGATGTCACCTACACCAATAACTGGCCCCACGAGCCCCTGATCGACAACAAGCCGAGCGCGGAAAACGTGGTCTGGTCGCTAATCAGTGTGGTCCTGCTGATTGCCGGCGTCGGCGGGCTGATCTGGGCCTGGGCCTTCCTGCGCAGAGAAGATGAAGAACCGGAGGCGCCGATCAAGGATCCGCTCAGTGCGGTTGGAATCACTCTTTCCCAGAAGGCGCTGGGCAAATACCTGATACTGGTGGTTGGCCTGTTTACCTTCCAGGTGATGCTGGGCGGCTTTACTGCGCACTATACGGTGGAAGGCCAGAGCTTCTACGGCATTAACACCTCCGAGTGGTTCCCCTACTCCCTGTTGCGTACCTGGCACATTCAGGCCGCCATGTTCTGGATCGCCACCGGCTTCCTGGCCGCCGGCCTGTTCCTTGCCCCCATCATTAATGGTGGCAAGGACCCGAAATTCCAGAAACTGGGCGTCGATGTGCTGTTCTGGGCCCTGGTGGTTGTGGTTGCCGGCTCATTCATCGGCAACTTCCTGGCGATCGCCCAGATCATGCCGGCGAACCTCAGCTTCATGCTGGGCCATCAGGGTTACGAGTATGTGGACCTTGGCCGCCTCTGGCAGATTGGCAAATTCCTCGGCATCGTGTTCTGGCTGGTGTTGATGCTTCGTGGCATTGTTCCTGCCCTGCGTCAGCCCGGCGACAGAAATCTGCTGGCGCTGCTGACCGCTTCCGTGGTCGCTATCGGCCTGTTCTACGGTGCCGGTTTCTTCTACGGTGAACGCACTCACATCTCCATCATGGAGTATTGGCGCTGGTGGATTGTCCACCTGTGGGTAGAGGGCTTCTTTGAAGTATTCGCTACCACTGCATTGGCTTTCATCTTCTGCAGCATGGGCCTGGTGTCCCGCACCGTGGCTACGTCCGCCAGCCTGGCCTCTGCCAGCCTGTTCATGCTCGGTGGCGTGCCGGGCACCTTCCACCACCTGTACTTCTCCGGTACCACCACACCGGTGATGGCCGTCGGCGCCACCTTCAGTGCGCTGGAGGTTGTACCCCTGGTGGTTCTCGGCTACGAAGCCTGGGAAAACTGGCGGCTGAAGTCCCGCGCCTCGTGGATGGAAAACGTCCGCTGGCCGCTGACCTTCTTCGTGGCGGTGGCCTTCTGGAACATGCTGGGGGCAGGCGTTCTAGGGTTCATGATCAACCCACCGATCGCGCTGTATTACATCCAGGGCCTGAACACCACGCCCACCCACGCTCACGCAGCTCTCTTTGGCGTCTACGGCTTCCTGGCCCTGGGCTTCGCACTGATGATTCTGCGCTACATCCGCCCACGCATCGTCTTCGACGAGCGGCTGATGAAAGTAGGCTTCTGGTGGCTGAACATTGGCCTGGTACTGATGCTGTTCACCAGTCTGCTGCCCGTCGGCATCATCCAGTTCGTGGCCAGCGCCAGCGAGGGCCTGTGGTACGCACGCAGTGAAGCCTTCATGCAGAGCGATATCCTGCAAATCCTGCGCTGGGTCAGAACCATCGGCGACGTGGTCTTCATCGTCGGCGCCCTGGCAGTGACCTGGCAGGTAGTAAAAGGGGTCTTTTTCCCCGATCTCAAGCCCATCGAGGCAATGCCGGAAGGAGTCGTGACCGAACAGGCATAACATCCTACGCTCACAACGGGGCCATCAATGGCCCCGTTGCTGTTCTCGGTCAGGGATTACCCCCCGAGAGGTATCGGATTGACTTTGGTAATCTGCGATACTTTGGCTATCCTTTAAACACACGAATCCAGCCAGGGAAACCTGCCAATGTCCAAAGCCAAGTTGACCGACCGTTTTGACCGTACCGTTAACTACGTGCGCCTGTCCGTCACTGACCGCTGCGATTTTCGCTGTGTTTACTGCATGGCGGAGGAGATGACCTTCCTCCCCCGCCAGCAGGTTCTTACCCTGGAAGAGATTGCCCGCGTGGCCAGAACCTTTGTTTCCCTGGGCACGGAAAAGATCCGCCTGACGGGTGGTGAGCCCCTGGTGCGCAAGGACATTCTGGAGCTGGTAAAGGAAATCGGCAGTTTTGGGCTGCGGGATTTTGCCATGACCACCAATGGCAGCCAGTTACCGACCATGGCGGAAGACCTTCGCAAGGCCGGTCTGAAGCGGCTGAATATCAGCCTGGACTCACTGGACGCCGACAAGTTTCACCGGATCACCCGTACCGGCCGGTTAAGCCAGGTGCTGGATGGCATTGATGCCGCCAGGGAGGCCGGGTTTGAGGGGATCAAGCTCAATACGGTGGTGATGAAAGGGGGCAACGATCAGGAAGTGCCCGAGCTGGTGGAATTTGCCCGCAAGAAGAAAGTGGACATTACCTTTATCGAGGAGATGCCACTGGGTGAAATCTCGGACCATGATCGCGGTCAGGTGCTGTGCACCAGTGATGAAGTTCGCGATATTATCGGCCAGCGCCATGAGCTGATACCCACGCCCGAGGATTCCGGCGGCCCTGCCCGTTATTACCGCATGCCGGGTAGCGATACCCGGGTCGGGTTTATTTCACCCCATTCCCACAATTTCTGTTCAACCTGCAACCGTGTTCGCGTGACGGTAGAGGGTCGCCTGCTGCTTTGCCTTGGCAATGAGCATTCGGTGGACTTGCGCCGTGTTCTGCGCGGCCATCCTGTGACCAATGACAAGCTGCGTGAAACCATCATTAACGCCATGGATCTGAAGCCGGAGCGGCATCACTTTTCAAGTGACGGTGATGTTCAGATTCTTCGGTTTATGAATATGACTGGCGGTTGACGCCCTGGTTGTCTAACTCGGTGGTAACGCCCGGAAGCGGGTGGGGCCTCCGGGATACGCTGTGAATACGTCCATGTACGCTCGACAAAAACATCCTTGTTTTTGACGATCCCGGAGGCCCCACCCGCTTCCGGGCTTATGCGACTTTAGTGCTCGCCCTCGTGACTACCCATTTCCATGTTTTGCTCTGACATGTCCTGGGTCAGGTGTTCCATGGTCACATCTTTGAACTCGACGACGTCTCCGCCGAACTCGTTGGCAAAGCTTTTCGCCGCCTCCTCGCTCGCAAACGAAGCCAGGGTTGGTCCCATGGCTCCCTTGCGCTCTGACCCGACCACAAAGAAGGCTTCCCTGGCGTTGATGAGAGCTGTGTCGTCGGGGTGCTCCCATTCGGTCTGGGCCATGTCGTGGACGTAGAGTGTGTGGTCACGCTTGGCGTTTTCGGGCTGTAGTGCCCAGGAGAACATGTCGCGGGTTGAGCAGAATTTGTGCACTGCCTGCTCTCTGGCGGTGATGGCTTCGCCCTTGGGGCCGGGGAAGCGGGTGATGACCATGCCGCAAACGTGGCACTCGTCACCGGATTCGAAATGCACAGGGTTGGGCATTTGAGTGGCCTGCTCTTCAGACTCAGAGCAGCCGGCCAGGAGTGCGGCAAGCATCAACACCGCAGATAACACTTTGAGACTGACAATACGCATGGAATTCTCCAGATCAGATGCGGCGGCGACGGAACAGGGCCCAGGCGCCGGTAATGGGGATAACAAACCAGAGCACCAGGGCGAACCACAGCCCTGCCGCGCCAATGGGCAGGTCCGCCCCCAGGCTCAATACACCGCTTAACTGGGCACCCTCGCCAAAGGCGACGATGTTGAGCAGGCGGTAGATGTCGGTGGGGTTGAGCATCAGCAGCCA
>JBHEPI010000038.1:0-29531 GCA_046260345.1 Marinobacter sp.
CCGACAAGGGCATTGCCGAGATCATCATTGGCAAGCAGCGGAACGGCCCCATAGGTACTGTCCGTCTGGCCTTTATCGGCAAGTTCACCAAGTTCGAGGATCTGGCCTACGGCAATTACGGCGGGGACTATTAATGCCACGCAATACCGTTGCCCGCATCGATACCGATGCACTTCGCCATAACTATCGCCTGGCCTGCAGGCTGGCCAGCCCCGCCCGTGTCATGGCCGTCATTAAGGCTGATGGTTACGGCCATGGCATACAGGAAGTGGCCCGTGCACTGGCGGGCGAGGCACCGAAATTTGCCGTTGCCTGTATTGAAGAGGCCCTCGCCATCCGTGAGGCGGGCGTGGGCCATCCGGTGGTCTTGCTGCAGGGCATGCACTGTGCCGGGGACGTGGCCACTTGTGCCCGTGAAGATTTTGAGGTGGTGCTTCACAGTGACTACCAGCTGGAATGGCTGGAGCGGGCAGACCAGGTGCCGACATTATGGCTCAAGGTGAACACCGGCATGAACCGGCTGGGTTTTCCGCCAGCGGCGCTGGCAGAGGTGATGGCACGGCTTGAAAACCACGCATCGGAGCACAGAATGGTTGGTTTCGTGACCCATTATGCCTGTGCGGATGATCCTGCCAGTGGCTTTACCGATGAACAAACCCGAGTGTTTACCGAAGCGGTCGTTGATTGGCCGTCACTGGAAAAAAGCGCCGCCAATTCTGCCGCCCATTTCCTGCCCGGCCAGCCGCTGTTTGACTTGAGTCGCCCGGGTATCATGCTCTACGGCGCTTCTCCGATGCTGGAAAAGACGGGGCCACATCTCGGCCTGAAACCGGTAATGACACTGGAGGCGCCGTTAACGGCGGTACGAATTCTCGAACCCGGGCAAGCTGTGGGCTACGGTTGCAGCTGGAGGGCCGAGCGGGAAACCCGGATGGGGATCGTCGCCATCGGCTACGGCGATGGCTATCCCCGCCATGCCGGCACCGATACCCCAGCCTGGGTGGCTGGCAGCCGCATACGCCTGATAGGTCGGGTGTCCATGGACATGCTGGCGGTTGACCTGACCAATGCACCGGAGGCCTCTGAAGGCGATACCGTGGAGCTCTGGGGCAAGAATGTGAGTGTCGATGAAGTGGCACAGCACGCCGGCACCATCGCCTACGAGTTGCTGACCGGCATTACAGCCCGGGTACCCAGGCTGTATGACAACACTGTTGATCACGGGGGGTAAGTCAGGAAGCGGCTTCCGGCTCGTGGATGATCTCCTCGATGAAATCGAGAATGGCAGCCAGGCTGCGGTCATCCAGCTTTTTCAGTACCTTGTGAACCACCATCTTGCTGCCCTTGAGCATACTGCTGATGCCCATTCTGGCCATGCCCATCAGCATGTTGCTGGCGTTCAGCCGCCGCAGAGGTTCCAGGAAGAAGAAATCCAGGCCGTTGTCGGTCATTTCGACAATCAGTTCAAACAGCTTGTCGATGGCTTCCTTGTCGGCCTTGCCCCGTTCACGCAGTTCGTCAACGGTGTACAGAGCGCGGGTGCGCAGTTCATCCGGGATTGGTGCAACGATATGGCTTTGTTGTTTCAGCATGTGGGATCCTGTTGTTGTATGCTCGTCAGGCCTGCTCGATTTTCGATACGTATTCTAGGGGTTGGGGCAGAAGTACCATTGGCTTGAGTGGTCACAGTTGTCCGTCATATCAGTGATATCCCGGGTATACGTTCCAACAGCGGGCGTGAATGATTACAGTGTTGGATAAAGATGAACCACCGAAACCGGAGGCAGTGAGCGCTCGTGCACGTTCTTGTTGTTCATGATTATGGCCCCCTGGGGCGGGTATTGCTGGAGCGCCTGAGAAAAACCTCGCTTCATGTCAGCCCATTGCTGATCAGTGAGCTGGAAACGGTGGACCTCACCGCGCTGGAAGGCTGGATTCCCCACGATACTGACCTGATCGTGAATGCCTTGTGGCTGGCTGACCCGGAAGTTGCCGAACAGGATCCGGAGTCTGCCCACAAGGTAGCCTTCTCACTTCCTGTTGCGTTGGCCGAATACGCCCGCGACCGCAATATTGCGCTGCTCCAGTTGTCGTCCTGCTACGTGTTCGATGGCCGTAAACAGAACCCCTATATTGCCTCCAACCCCGGCCAGCCCTGTAACGAGTTGGGCAACTGGCAGTGGGAATGTGAACAGGCGGTACGAACCCTTCTGCCCAGGCATATCATCCTGCGAACGGGCTTGAGCCTGGGGCGCTTTATTCGCAAGGTTCAGTCTGTGGCGGCCGGCTCCGACGTCATCAAACTGCCCGGAAAGTGCCACGGTCAGCCAGTGACGGTCAGTGATCTTTCCAGGGTGATTACCGCGATAGTCCAGCAGATAGATTGCGGTGCCGAGGTGTGGGGTACGTACCAGTATGCCGGCGCGGAGGATATCTCTCTTTACGAGCTTGGCCTGGCCATCACCGGGCTGAATGGTATTCCCGACAGGATCCGTGTGGTGGATGAAATGCCGTCCTGGGCGGCTCTTGAACCGACCAACACCGCCATGGTCTGCACCAAAATCCGCAACACGTTTGGCGTCAAGCAGTTGCCCTGGCGTTCCGGCCTCGCCGAGGAGCTGGAATTACTGTCGCTGAACGGGAAGAAGGAGCTGACTGACGAACCGGCCAGCTGAGGCTCGCCAGTCCGTCATTCGCCAAGGCGCTGAAGTCAGATATTCTGCCGTGAGAATTCCCGCGTAACCGTCTGCAGCGCTTCCACATCCAGCAGTTCCACTTCCCGTCCCCGGGCACTGATAATGCCCTGATTCTGGAAACGGGTGAACACCCGGCTTACGGTTTCCACGGCCAGGCCAAGGAAGTTGGCGATGTCGTTTCTGGCCATGGGCAGGCTGAAGTTGGTGGCGGACATGCGGCGCCGCTGAAAGCGGCTGGACAGGGACAATAACAGTGCGGCAATCCGCTCCTCTGCGGTGTTCTTGCTCAGCAGCATGGCCAGTTGATGACTGCCCTGGATTTCCTGGCTCATCAGGTGATACATGTGGTGCTGGAGATCCGGCAGTTTGCCGGTCAGTTCTTCCAGCTTGTCGATCGGAAACTCGCAGACACTGGTGCGCTCCAGGGCTCTTGCAGTGCAGGCGTAGTTTTTGCTGCCCATGCTGTCCAGGCCCACCAGCTCACCGGGCATGAAGAACCCTGTTACCTGCTCCTCGCCGTTCTCGCTGATAATGGAGGTCTTGATGGCGCCACTCTTGACTGCAAAGCAGGCGCGGAAGGGCGTGCTTTGATCAAAAATGTGCTCTCCCCGGTTGACAATGCGGCCCTGCTGGACGATATCCTCAAGACGGTCAAGTTCGTTTTCTTCTATTGCAAGTGGAAGGCAAAGATTGCTGAGACTGCACTGGTGGCAAGAGGCCTTCAGAGGGGAAACCTGGTGAAGTCTGATAGGTTGAGCCATGGTAGATGAACCATCCATAATTGATTCATGTCAAAACCGTACTGTATTACGAACGGTGGGCTTTGCCAATGACTAATGTCCTTGACTTGGATATACATATACCATAGCGATATATGATCGCCCGGTTCAGGCGCTTAAAATGACGTCCGAACCGGTCGGCTGGCTTCAGACTCTCCGGAATACCAGGAAGGCATTGGTGCCGCCAAACCCGAAGCTTTTGGACATCATGGTGTTAGGGTCTTCCCGGGTGATATTTGCCCTTGGCAGGGGACTGCATAAAGCCTGAAGAGAGGGTCAGGGATTTTCGCTTTTGGCTTGCTGGCGTTCGGCTTCTTCCCGGGCTTCCCGCTCGATCATTTCGGGGGTCTCCAGGGAAATGCGGCCCAATTTGCCGGAGCGGAATTCATTCAGCAGTATTTCCGACACCTTGTGCAGGTCAGGAACGCCGCCGCGGCCGAGGAAGCGCCGCTTCAGGGCAATACCATCCATTAGTGCGAGCCCGTCCTGTAGCCGTTCTTCAAAGCCGTAGCGCGACATCACCAGCTCCGGATAGGCCTCCAGCAGATAATCTGCCTCGAACAGGGCCACGTCTTCGAACTCGATTACCGCACTACGGATGGCGCCACTGATGGCCAGGCGGTATCCACAGGCTTCCGGAGAAAGCTTGGGCCAGAGAAAGCCGGGGGTGTCGTACAGCAACACATTGTCCGGCAGCTTGATGGCCTGCTGTGCACGGGTGACCGCAGGCTCGTTGCCGGTTTTGGCCGCTGGCCGACCGGCCAGGGTATTAATGAGCGTGGATTTGCCGACATTGGGAATCCCCAGAATCATCACCCGCAGCGCCCGCTTCTGGGGGTCATGGCCCGGCGTCATCTCACCTGCAAGGCGCAGAATGTCCAGTGCTTCCGCGCGCTGATTATGGGTCATGGTGATGGCACGGACACCACGTTCCTTCTCCAGCCAGGCCAGCCAACGTTCTGTGATGTCCGGATCGGCAAGGTCGCGTTTGTTGAGAACCTTGATCACCGGCGTATCACCACGGAGGGCAGGCACCAGCGGATTTTCACTGCTGAACGGCAGGCGTGCATCGACGACCTCTATAATGAGATCCATCTGGGGCATTACCTGTTTGATCTCCTTGCGGGCCTTGTGCATGTGCCCTGGAAACCAGTTTATTGCCATCGTTGATACTCCGGAAATGACTGAACGGCGCTATTATGGACGGTAATGACCAAATTTTCACATTTCTCTCAGCCCGCGCGTGGGGCGAGTTGTGGCTCCCCGGGGTGAGATGTGTGTACAAAAACAAGGGGGTTCGGGGTAAAATTCTGTCTTGTTTTGTTTTAGGGTGTGAGACCTGAAAACGTAAAGTGACCTAAATAACCGTTTATTGGAGATATCTATGAAGCTTGTGAAACTGTTCGGAATTGCCCTTATCGCTCTCGGGCTTTCTTCTCCGGCTATGGCGCAGCAGCAATCCGGTCAGGCCGGCGGGCAACCGGACCAGGTTGATCAGCTGGCACAGATGGTTGGCCTGAGCGATGACCAGCAGAAAGAAATCCGTGGCATCATCGAGGAAATGCAGGCTGAGATTGAGGAGCTTCAGGGCGAAGCCCAAGAACTGCAGCAGCAGATTCAGGGTGAGATCAAGCCCGACTATGACGAAGGCGCCATCCGTGATAACGCAGAGAAACTGGGTGACGTGACCGGTGAGATGACTGCTCTTTCTACCCTGATGCAGGCGCGAGTCGATGAAGTGTTCACCGAAGAACAGCGCGACGAGCTGAACAAGCGCATGGAAGAGATGCAGCAGCAACAGCAGCAGATGCAGCAACAGCAGCAGCAACAGCCACAGCAACAGCAGCCCATGCAGTAAGGGCCGGTAGCGCAGCTACCCCCCCGGTTTGAGCCCGGGGTGACAAAAAACCGCCTTGGCCTTTGGCTTCGGCGGTTTTTTTGTATGCAATGTGCCGGCCTGGAGGCCTGATAGATTGGGGCTTTCAGCGGTGAACACCAAACGGTTTAACGAGCACGATAAGCCGTGGCAACAAGGTAAGCGCACCAACAAGCGCCATAAACATGGCGAAGCCGGTGAACAACCCGAAGTAGATGGTCGGAATAAAGTTCGACAACACCAGGATCGAAAACCCGGTAATGATCGTCAGCGAGGTAAAGAACATCGCCTGCCCGATGCTGCGGTGGCAGCGGTGCATGGTGGCGATGTAGTCGCCGTCCTTCTCGAATTCCGTCTTGAAACGGTGGATGTAGTGAATGGTATCGTCCACCGCAATCCCCACCGTAATGGCCGCCACCGTAATCGTCATCATATCCAGCGGAATCCCCAGCCAGCCCATCAGGCCCAGTACCGAGCCTGCCGCAATCAGGTTGGGTGCCATCCCGATCAGTGCCAGCTTGATCGACCGGAAAAGAATCAGAAACATGATCATGATGGCGAGGAACACTACGCCCAGGGTCTTGATCTGGGAATCGAACAGGCTCTGCAGCATATTGTTGTACATCACCGTCATGCCCGTGAGCTGCACCTGGTCGTCGTCAAAACCCATTTCACCGGTGAGATGGCTGCGTATACCGTCCAGCAACTCCTGGCGGCGCAGGTCCGGAGAGGTTTCCAGTATGCGGATACTGAAGCGGGTCTGGTCGTGTTCCTCGCTGATATAGGGTGTCAACAGGATATCCTGCAGGTCATCTGGCACTGCCGAGGGCACGAAAGCCAGTTCCAGGGCGTCCAGTGGCTCGCCACCGTTGACCTGGGCCAGTATGTCTAGCGTGGTGCTTATGGACTGAACCTTGCCGGTTTCCGGCAGGCTGTCCAGGTAATCGTGAACGTTACTGAGCCGCTCCATCTTCTGGTAGGTGAACCAGGTGTCCCGGTATTCATCCGTTTCCTCGCAGTCATCCACAAAGGGGTCGCAGTCGCTGGCGAAAGGATCATCCCCGCCGGCTCCCTCCGGGGGCCTGTCGTCGGTGATTACCACATCCAGCGGCGTGGTGCCGCCGAGGCGGTCGTCGATGGTGACCATACCCTGGTGGATTTCGGTGCTGGACTTGAAATAGTCGATGAAGCTGTTCTCCACGGTCAGCCGGCTCAGGCCAATCACGCAAAGCACCGCGATGGCGGCAGAGCCTATCAACACGGTTTTGCCGTAGTGTTCGGTAAATCTCGCAAACCAGTCAGTAAACGGAATCCGGTTTGAGCGCACCCGGTCGTCTATCGGCGGGGGCAGCACGGAGAGCAACGCCGGGAAGATGATGAAGGTGATCAGGAAAGCCACGCAAAGGCCAATGGTCATCATCCAGCCAAAGTCGATCACCGGGCGGATACCGCTGAAGGTGAGTGAGCCAAAGGCAACAATGGTGGTAATGGCCATGTAGAAACAGGGCTTTATCATCGCCAGCAGAGTATTGCGAAGGGTATCCCGGGGTGCGGCTTCCGGATCATCGTGCTGGAATTCCCGGTAGCGGACGATCAGGTGAATCGTCAGCGACAGGGTCATGATAAGCAGCAGCGAAACAAAATTGGAGGAAATCACAGTCACCGGCCAGCGGGCCCAGCTCAGATAGCCGATCACCAGCCAGACGGTAAAGCTGCAGCATAGCAACGGCACCAGAACCCATCGCCACTGGCGGAAGATGATCGCCAGCGTAAGAAGGAGGAACACCAGCACACCGATACCGAAGGTGGACAGGTCATTCTCGATAAAGCGGATCATGTCCGCGACGATCATGGGTACGCCACCCAGGTAGATTTCGGCTCGGTCACGGTAATTATCGAGAATACCCCGAACCTCATCGATGGTCCGGTCACGTTCTTCGCCCTGGGCTTCAGTGAATTCGATAAACTCGCGGCTTACCGCTTCCAGTTGCTGCCGGTCCTCCCCGGTGGCCTCGCCGCTGTCGACGGTATCCCGGAGGCTGTTGCGCTCGCGCAGCAGTTCGAAATAACGTTCCGGAGTCGGGAGATTGACCTGTATGGCGGTGGTGCCTGCATCTTCGCTGATCAGGAGGTTGGGGTAGAGCGGGTTGTCGAGCAGAGCTTTGCGGACTGTTTCGGGGGCAACACCATCGTCATCGATGTTCTTTATCTCTGAGTCCACGGTATCCAGTGTCAGGTCCGGGCTGTGGAGTAGCGGAACGTTGAGTATGCTGTTGGTGGAACTGACGTTGTCCAGTGCAGCCAGTTCATCCCGCAAAGATGCCAGCAATGCGAGGCCGTCGTCACTGAACAACTCTTCATTGGGCGTAAACGTGACCACCAGGAAGTCATCTGAGGTGGTGAACCGGCGATTCACTTCCCGATACTGCTCCAGGGAACGATCGTTTTCGAGAACCAGGGACTCGGCGGAAGCGTCCAGACGGAACTGATCCAGCCGCAGGCTGGCAATAACCAACAGTACACCAAACAACAGAAGTATCAGAACGGGACGGGGAAAAATCAGCCGGTCATAAAACGATCGAAGCCAGGACATCGAAAACAGCACCCTTCACAGTGGAAACGAGTGCAGAGTGTGCCACAAAGTGTCAGTCGACGGTGACTCTGTTTGATGCTTCTTCCAGGGAATCGATCAGTTGTTTCAGGCGTTTACTCATGGCCGCGCTTTCGGTGAGCTGGGTGACCATGCTTTCGGTGGTGTCGCGGATGCTCTGGACGTTGGCCTGTACGTCATCGGTGGAGGCCGTCTGGTCGGCAGAGACGTTGGCAATTTCCTGGTTGGTCTCGTCGATGCGGCTGACGACCGAATTGATGGCGTCCAGGGACGTGCGGGCCTCTTCTGACTCATCCACACACCGTGAGGCATCCTCGGAGCTGCGGGTCATCTGGGTGACTGCTGCCTCCATGGCGGTGAGCAGACGGTCAATGGTGCCCTGAATCTGGTCGGTGGAATCCTGTACCCGCTGGGCCAGGTTGCGCACTTCATCGGCGACCACGGCAAAGCCCCGCCCCTGTTCCCCGGCACGGGCCGCTTCTATGGCCGCGTTCAATGCCAGCAGGTTGGTCTGTTCGGCAATGCCTTTGATTTCGGCAATAGCGTGGCTGATTTCGTGGCTGTTTTCGGCCAACGCCTGCACGCTGCTTGCCGATGACTGGATTGCGGTTGCCAGATGACGAATCGAGTCCGCACTGCGACTGACCCGCTCGCTGCCGTCAACGGCAGCATTTCTCGCTTCGTGGGACAGGGTCTTGGCGATACCGGCCTGTTCAGCAATGCCGGTAAAGCTCTGGAGCATGTTTTCCACGACCTCAGCGCTGCGTTCAGCGCCGGACTGCTGCCGGCTCAGGTCGTCCCTGCGGGCCTCTGCTGCGGCTGTCAGCTCCCGCACCTCATTGTGAAGGTGGTCGGTCGCCTGTTTCATGCTGCTGACCACGCCCTTGGTGCGGTCTTGCATGGCGTTGAAGGCCTGACCCATCTGGCCGATTTCATCGGTGGAGTCAATATGGGCCCGTTCACTCAGGTTGCCGGAAGCCTGAACCGAAACCATGGTCTTTTTCAGGCGGTACACATGCCGCTCGATAAAAGAAATCAGCAGCTGCGAGCCGGCCATTTCAATCACCATCAACACCGCGACCACCAGCGCAAAGCCGCCGGCGGTTTCGCTGAAAACGGCTGAGAAGGGCTGGTTAGTCAGCCCGGAAATGGTGTTCATGGCGTACAGCACGAGCAGACAGAGCACCACGAACACAACAATATTGAGTAGCCAGAACTTGTATTTAAGCCGGGCATTCCTGAGTAGTTGTAGCATGGAGGGTCTCAGTCAACGGCTTTTACGGGGATTTGCTGTGCTTTTGATGAAGCGGGAACTTCCGGCACGGCAAGGCCAAGATTGTTTTTCTCGAACACGCGGTCGGCGCGATAGCTCGAGCGCACCATGGGGCCCGACGGTACTTCCATAAATCCTTTCTCCAGACCTATTTCCCGGTAGCGGTTGAAGTCTTCTGGGGTAACGTACTTCTCAACCGGCAGGTGGTTCTGGGTTGGGCGCAGGTACTGGCCCAGGGTCAGTATATCAACACCGACGGCCAGCAGGTCGTCCATGGTTTCCAGAATTTCTTCCTCGGTTTCACCCAGCCCCAGCATCAGGCTGGTTTTAGTGAGCACATCCGGGCGGTATTGCTTGGCATGGGCCAGCACGCTGAGGGTTTTTTCATAGCCGGCGCGGGGGTCACGCACCCGGGTGGTCAGGCGTTTTACGGTTTCCACGTTCTGGGCGAAGACATCCAGACCGGAGTCGACCACTTTTTCGACGTGCTCCATGACTGCATCGAAATCCGGTGTGAGGGCTTCCACCGCCACTTCCGGGGTGCGCTGTTTGATGGCGGATACGCAGGCGGCGTAGTGCGCGGCACCGCCGTCGTCCAGGTCGTCACGGTCTACCGAGGTCAGCACGATGTAACGCAGGCCCATAAGCTCTACGGACTTGGCGGTGTTCTCCGGCTCTTCATGGTCCAGCCAGCCCCTGGGGTTGCCGGTGTCCACGGCGCAGAAACGACAGGCGCGGGTACACACGGAACCCATTACCATGATGGTGGCCGTGCCGTTGGTCCAGCATTCACCGATATTGGGGCAGTGGGATTCCTGGCAGACGGTGCTCAGGCGGTGTTCACTGACGTTCTTGCGAACCGCTTCGTAGCGTTCGCCACCGGGCATACGAGCCCGCAACCAGGACGGTTTGCGCTGGGTTTTGGTGTCGATTATGCCGGAGCCCGAGCGCTTGATTCCGTCCTTGATGGCGGAAAAGCCATGCTCATTGCGGAACTTGGAACCACTGGTGACGCGGGCTTTGGCGTTGTCGCTCATTACAACGGGACTCTCTGAGGGTGAACTTAAGCTTAAAGGGAATTTCTATAGTGGTAAAAGGGTAATCTGCGCCAGCGAAGGATACAAGGCAGATACGGACAATCACGGGGATTCCGGGCACGACTTTCGTCGCACCCGGGCCGGGGTTCAGGCAGTGGCCTTATCCAGTGCCTGACTGATATCGGCAATGATGTCATCGACATGCTCAATGCCGATGGACAGGCGGACCAGGTCTTCACTGACACCCGCGCTTGCGAGTTCATCGGGGTTAAGCTGCCGGTGCGTGGTGCTGGCCGGGTGGCAGGCCAGGGACTTGGCGTCGCCGATGTTCACCAAGCGATAGATCAACTGCAGTGCATCGATGAACTTTGCTCCGTTCTCAAGACCACCGGTAATGCCAAAACTCAGAATGCCGGAAGCCCTGCCGCCACAGATCTTGTCGCAGGTCGCCTTGTAAGGGCTGCTTGCCAGAGTGGCGTAGTTGACCCACTCCACGGACGGGTGTTTGTCCAGGTAGTCTGCAACCTTTTCGGCGTTCTGGCAGTGACGCTCCATACGCAGGCCCAGCGTTTCCAGCCCCTGCATGATCAGAAAAGCGTTGAACGGGGACAATGCAGCTCCGGTGTTGCGCAACGGGACCACGCGGCAGCGGCCGATGAAGGCAGCCGCACCAAGCGCTTCGGTATAGACCACGCCATGGTAGGACGGGTCCGGTTCGTTGAGCATTGGGAACTTCGCCTTGTTGGCGGCCCAGTCGAATTTGCCGGAATCCACCACCACGCCGGCAACGGTGGTGCCGTGGCCGCCGATGTACTTGGTGAGTGAGTGCACCACAATGTCAGCGCCATGGTCAAAGGGCCGGCACAGGAAGGGCGTTGCCACGGTGTTGTCGACGATCAGTGGAATGCCGTGCTTGTGGGCGATTTCCGCCCAGCGCTGGATGTCCACCACGTTGCCCGCCGGGTTGCCAATGGACTCGCAGAACAGCGCCCGGGTGTCGTCGTCGATGGCCTTCTCCACTGCGTCGAAGTCATCATGTTTTACCATACGGCAATTAATGCCCTGATTCGGCAGCGAGTGGGCAAAGAGGTTGTAGGTGCCGCCGTACAACTGGCCGGTACTGACAATGTTATTGCCCACCTTGCATATGGTCTGCAGGCTATAAAGGATTGCAGCCATGCCCGAGGCCACCGCAAGGGCGCCCACGCCGCCTTCCAGCTGCGCCATACGCTCTTCCAGAACTGCGTTGGTAGGGTTCATGATGCGGGTGTAGATATTGCCCTGCACCTTCAGATCAAACAGATCGGCACCATGTTGGGTGTCGTCGAAGGTATAGGACGTAGTCTGGTAAATGGGCGTGGTGGCAGCGTTGGTTGTGGGGTCGCCGTTGAAGCCCGCATGGAGCGCGAGGGTTTCCGGTTTCATGATGTCGCATCCCTTATGTTGCGTGGTTTTCTGTATTGTCGAGTGTTCTGACAGAGTATGCCATAGCATTGGAATGTGAGCAGAGTTTCATATTGCCGTTACCGGCTTGTGGTAAGTGCCAATTCGCGTTAGGTTCCAGATGCCCCCTAATGAATCCCGGAATTACAGATATGTGCCCATGACCTCTCCGGCTCCACGGTTGATCGTTAACCGATGTCTTCGATTGGTGCTGATAGTGCTTGCCAGTCTCCTGCTGCCTGCCTGCAGTGGATCAGAAGACAAAAAAGCCGGCGAAGACGCACTGGATGCGGCCGATGTCGACGCCCCGGAGACCCGGTACAGCGAACATCCGCAAACCGGGGAGCCCCTGGCCAAACGGCAGATTCTGGTCCGCGGCAATGCCAGTGAGCCAGCGTCCCTTGATCCGCACCTGGTTGAAGATGCCGTAGGGGGCGCGATTGTCATCGACCTTTTCGAGGGGTTGACCCGAAGCGGCGCTACTGGCGACACGGAACCGGCGCTGGCGAAATCCTGGTCAACCTCGGATGACAACCTGACCTGGACCTTCGAGTTGCGTGAGGATGCCCGCTGGAGTGATGGTACCCCTGTCACCGCCAAGGACTTTGTCTATGGCTGGCAAAGGGCGGTGGACCCGGAGCTGGGTTCCAATTATGCCTATTACATCGAAACCGCCGGCGTCGACAATGCCGGCGCCATCATCAAGGGGGAAAAACCGCCGGAAGAGCTGGGTGTGCGTGCCGTTGACGACTTCACCTTTGAGGTAACGCTGAATGCGCCGATAACCTACCTGGCGGATATGACGGTTCATTACACCATGTTTCCGGCGCCCAGGAAGGTGATTGAGGAGCATGGTTCCGACTGGACCAAACCCGGCCGGATGGTGTCCAACGGCGCCTATCAGCTTGATACCTGGAACGTGGGTGAAAAACTTGTTGCCTCGCGCAACCCGCACTATCACTCGGACGGGCAGACCATCATTGATCGGGTGGTTTACCTGCCCATTGAATCTTCCTCGGCGGAACTCCAGCGTTACGAGAGCGGTGAGCTGCATATGACATCCACTGTGCCAATGACGCAAATGGAGCGGCTGAAGCGGGAACGACCGGATGAGTTGCTGACAGCACCCAGTATTGCCACCTACATGTATACTTTCAATGTGGACCGGCCGCCTTTTGACGACGTTCGCGTGCGTAAGGCGCTAACCTATGCTATTGACCGGGATATCATTGTCAATTACATCACCCGGGGCGGCCAGTCACCCGCCTATAGCCTGACGCCACCCTACGTCAGCGACTTCGACTTCCGGCAGCCGGAATACGCCACCTGGACCCAGGAAAAGCGTGACGAGGAGGCGAGGAAAGCGTTGCGGGATGCCGGTTATGATGACGATAACCCGCTGGAAATCGAGCTTCTGTACAACACCGATGAAGGGCACAAGGCGCTGGCCATCGTGGTCAGCCAGATGTGGAAGGAAAAACTTGGCGCTGATATCACTATCAGCAATCTGGAGTGGAAAACCTTCCTCTCTGAAAAGCAGGCGGGCAACTTCGGTATGGCGCGCCATGGATGGATAGGGGATTACAACGAGGCCTCTACATTTCTCACCCTGCTGACCGGTGAAAGTGGCAATAATGACGGCGGCTGGAGCCATGACGAGTATGACCAGCTGCTGCGGGATGCGCGCTCCAGCGTCGACCCGAACCCCTATTATGTGAAGGCTGAAGACATTCTCTGGCAGGAATTCCCGGTGGCGCCGATTTATTTCTACACCATGGTGGCGCTGGTCAGCCCCGACCTGCAGGGGTATCCGGTAGACAACCCCCGTAACATTATCTACAGCAAGGATATGTACATCACTGCTGACTGAGGGAAGCCATGTTCAGTTTCATTATCCGGCGTTTGCTGGTTGCGGTACCAACAGTGCTGGCGCTGATTACGGTGTCTTTTGTGCTCATGCACGCGGCGCCCGGCGGCCCACTGACCAGTGAACGGAATGTGCCGGAAGTGGTGATGCAGAATATCGAGGCCAAGTACAACCTTGACAAACCGCTGTGGCAGCAATACCTGATCTATGTCGGTAATGTTGCCCAGGGCGACCTGGGGCCTTCGTTCCGCTACAAGGATTACACCGTCAACGAACTGATTGAGTCCAGTTTCCCTCGGTCGGCCTATATCGGAGCCTGGTCGTTCCTGTTTGTGGTGGTGTTCGGCATCGGCCTCGGGGTGATTGCGGCGCTCAGGCAGAACCGCTGGCCGGATTATACGGTGATGACAGCCGCCATGACGGGGGTGGTGTTTCCCAACTTTGTCATGGCGCCCCTGCTGGTGCTGCTGTTTGCGGTCACCCTGCGCTGGTTGCCGGCGGGAGGCTGGGAAGGCGGCCAGGTGGAGTACATCGTGCTGCCGATTATTGCCATGGCCACGTCCTACATTGCCCAGGTCGCACGGATAACCCGTAGCAGCATGATCGAGGTGATGCGCAGCCCGTTTATCCGCACTGCCCGCGCCAAAGGGCTTCCGCGCCGCAAGATCGTGCTGCGCCACGCCCTCAAGCCGGCGCTGATTCCGGTGGTGTCCTACCTGGGCCCGGCCTTTGTCGGCATCATTACCGGGTCGGTGATCATTGATCAGGTCTTCTCCACCGGCGGTATCGGCCAGCATTTTGTTAATGGCGCTATCAACCGGGATTACTCCCTGATTCTCGGTGTCACCATCCTGGTGGGTGTGCTGACCATTATCTTTAACGCTGTGGTGGATATTCTCTACACCTGGCTCGACCCAAGGGTGCGTTACTGATGTTCTTTTCAGATAAACACGCGGGAATGGGGGAGCTGGTGGAGGCGCTTGCCCATGAAACCTATACCGAGGGCCGCAGCCTCTGGAAGGATGCCTGGCGGCGTTTCCTTATGCACCGAGGGGCGGTGGTCAGCCTCGTGGTGCTTCTGTTGTTGTTACTGTTCGCCGCCTTCGGCCAGTACCTGTCGCCCTGGGATAACGAATCCATCGACTGGGCCAGCCTGCCAACCATTGATGCCGACGGTGGGCCGGGCCTGGCCAACCAGCACTACTTTGGCCTCGACCCCATCGGGCGGGACCTGTACCAGCGTACCGTCCAGGGCAGCCGTATCTCGCTGATGGTTGGTGTGCTGGGCGCCTTGACGGCAGTAGTTATTGGCACGCTTTACGGTGCCATTTCCGGTTACGTTGGCGGGCGTACCGACGCCATCATGATGCGCACGCTGGAGGTGTTGAGCGCCTTTCCCTTCATGTTTCTGGTGATCGTGCTGATGGCGGTGTTCGGACGCAACGTGTTGCTGATTTTTATCGCTATTGGCGCCGTCAGCTGGCTCAACATGGCCCGTATCGTCCGGGGCCAGACTCTGAGCCTCAAACGCAAGGAGTTCATTGAAGCGGCTGTTGCCGCCGGGGTGCACCCGCTGCTGATTGTCCTTCGCCACATAGTGCCCAACGTACTGGGGGTGGTTATTGTCTACGCCACACTGCTGGTGCCGGAGATGATTCTGTTCGAGTCGTTTATTTCCTTCCTGGGGCTGGGTGTGTCGGAGCCTTACACTTCCTGGGGAGCGCTGATTTCAGAGGGGGCCGCCTCCATGTGGACAGCACCCTGGACGCTGATTTTCCCCATGATGATGCTGGTGCTTACCCTGTTCTGTTTCAATTTTCTGGGCGACGGGCTGCGGGATGCCCTGGACCCCAAAGACCGCTGAGCCGGCAGGAACCGCGTTTATGGCAATGCTTGAAGTGAACAATCTGCAAGTCGCATTCGATACCCCGGATGGTGCCATCGAAGCTGTCCGCGGCCTGAGCTATCAGCTTGATGCAGGGCAGACACTGGGCATAGTGGGCGAGTCCGGGGCCGGCAAGAGCCAGAGTGTGTTTGCATTGATGGGCCTGCTGCCGGGCAACGCCCGGGTCAGTGGCGAAGTGGTCTTTGAAGGCGAATCTTTGCTGACGCTCTCTGAAAAACGCATGAACCGCATCCGCGCTGCCCGCATCGGTATGATATTCCAGGACCCCATGACCTCACTGAATCCGTTTATGAAGGTCAGTGATCAGTTGACGGAAGTGCTGGTTGAACACAAGGGAATCAGTCGTAAACAGGCGTTGCAGGAAGCCCTGCAGATGCTGGATGCCGTCCGCATTCCAGAGGCGCGCAGCCGGATCCACCGCTACCCCCATGAATTTTCCGGGGGTATGCGACAGCGCGTGATGATCGCCATGTCCCTGTTGTGCCGGCCGCGGCTGCTGATCGCCGATGAACCCACCACGGCACTGGATGTGACGGTGCAGGCGCAGGTGATGGGCCTGTTGCGTGAACTGCAGCAGGAGCTGGATCTTGCCATCATCCTGATTACCCACGATCTGGGCGTGGTGGCCGGAAGTTGTGACCAGACCCTGGTCATGTACGGTGGCCGGATGATGGAATTCAGCAATACCCGCGATCTGTTCCGGGAGCCCACACACCCATATACCCGTGGGCTACTGGGAGCAATTCCGCGGATTGACGAGCAGATCGAGGAACTGGTGACCATACCCGGTAATCCGCCGAACCTGATGGATCTGCCGCCGGGATGTCCGTTCTGTGATCGTTGCCCGGTTGCCGAGCCCCGTTGTTACCATGAATTGGACCCGCCCGAGCATTTTGATAACCAGCGTATCCGGGTGTGCAACCTGCCGCGGGAGCGTGTTGCGCCATGAGCCAGAAACAACCGCTGCTGCAGGTCGAGAACCTTCAGGTCAACTTCGAAATTTTCCCCAGTAATGCCTGGCCCTGGAGCCGGCCGGCACTGCTGCGGGCGGTGAACGACGTCAGTTTCACCCTTGATGAGGGTGAGACCCTGGGCATTGTGGGTGAATCCGGCTGCGGAAAATCCACCCTGGCCCGTGCCATCATGGGTATGGTGCCCAGCCAGGGTGGCACCGTTGTATGGATGGGCGAAAACCTGCTCAAACTCAGCGCAAAACAGCTGCGTTCAAGGCGCAGGCGCCTGCAGATGGTTTTCCAGGACCCCCTGGCGTCGTTATCCCCGCGAATGACCATTGGCGATATCATCGCCGAGCCCCTGCGCACCCATTACCCCGACATCAAAGGTGCGGAGCTGCGGGAAAAGGTCGACGCCCTCATGGACAAGGTGGGGCTGCATTCGCACCAGAAAAACCGTTATCCCCATGAATTCTCCGGCGGCCAGTGTCAGCGGGTGGGTATCGCCCGGGCGCTGATACTGGAACCGAAGCTGATCATCTGCGACGAGCCTGTGTCGGCCCTGGATGTGTCGGTACAGGCCCAGGTGATTAACCTGCTGAAAAACCTGCAGCGGGAGATGGGCCTGTCGCTGATCTTCATTGCCCATGACCTGAGTGTCGTCAAGCACATAAGTGACAGGGTGATGGTGCTGTATCTGGGCAACGTCGTGGAAAGTGCATCCCGTACCGATCTATATGCCAGCCCGAAGCACCCCTACACCCGGGCCCTGATGACCGCGGTGCCGATTCCGGATCCGGACCGGGAACGGGCCAAGCCGCGGGTCATACTGGACGGTGATCTGCCGTCACCCATGGACCCACCGAGCGGGTGTGTGTTCCGCACCCGTTGCCCACTGGCGACGGAATACTGCAGCAAGGGGGTGCCGGTACTGGAAGACAAGACCGGAGCAGGGCACAGGGTGGCGTGTCATTATGTTAAAAAGGAGGGTGACCAGAATTGAAAAAGGGCCCACGCTTGCGCGAGGGCCCTTTCGTAATACTGGTAGCAAGGGGCGGAGTCGAACCGCCGACCCCGGCATTATGAGTGCCGTGCTCTAACCAACTGAGCTACCTTGCCATTTCGTTGCGGGCCGAGCCCAAACGAGGCGCGTATTTTCAGTATTTGGGCCCCTGCTGTCAAGGCTTGGGGCCCGCTTTTTCAGAAAATTACACGTTAAACCGGAAGTGGATAACGTCGCCGTCCTGCACGATGTATTCCTTGCCTTCCAGGCGCCACTTGCCGGCATCCTTAGCACCGGCTTCGCCGTTGTATTTGACGAAGTCTTCGTAGCTCACCACTTCGGCACGGATGAAGCCGCGCTCGAAGTCGGTGTGGATCACGCCTGCGGCCTGGGGTGCGGTGGCGCCGACACGGACGGTCCAGGCGCGCACTTCTTTCACCCCGGCGGTGAAGTAGGTTTGCAGGTCCAGCAGGCTGTAGCCGCCACGGATGACCCGGTCCAGGCCGGGCTCGTCCATGCCCATTTCTTCCAGGAACATCGACTTTTCATCGTCTTCCAGTTCGGAGATCTCGGCTTCCATCTTGTTGCAAATGGGTACCACTACAGCATTTTCAGATTCGGCGATTTTGCGCACCGTATCCAGGTAAGGATTGTTTTCAAATCCGTCTTCGCTGACGTTGGCGATGTACATGGTGGGCTTCACGGTCAGCAGGCACAGCTCTCGGATCAGTGCCATCTGATCCTTGTCCAGGTTCATGCTACGCACCGGTTTACCTTCGTTCAGCACTGGCATCAGCTTTTCGAACATCTCCAGTTGCGCTTTGGCTTCCTTGTCGCCGCTCTTGGCGACCCGCTGGACCCGTTTGATGGCTTTCTCGACGGTTTCCAGGTCGGCCAGGGCAAGCTCGGTGTTGATCACATCGATGTCCGAGGCCGGGTCGATTTTGTTGGACACGTGAATAACGTTGCCGTCTTCAAAGCAGCGCACCACGTGGGCAATGGCGTCGGTCTGGCGGATGTTGGCCAGAAACTGGTTACCCAGGCCCTCGCCCTTGGAGGCACCCTCTACCAGGCCTGCAATATCCACAAACTCCATGGTCGTTGCGACGACTTTTTCCGGCTTCACGATCTCGGCGAGCTTGTTCAGGCGTGGATCAGGCATGGCAACCACACCAGCATTGGGCTCGATGGTGCAGAAGGGAAAGTTTTCGGCACCAATGCCGGATTTGGTCAGCGCGTTGAACAGGGTGGATTTGCCGACGTTGGGAAGGCCGACGATGCCGCAGTTAAATCCCATGGAATGCCTCTGCTGGTACTTGAAAAATTTGCGCGGATTATACCGGTGTATGGGGGTGTAAGCGAATAAGGGGAAATCTTCAGGGGTGTCGGATTACGCCTTCGGCTAATCCGACCTACGCCAGTCCGGGTCAATTGTAGGTTGGATTAGCCGCAGGCGTAATCCAACAGAGGCGCCCTCAGTTACTTGTAGGTTGGATTAGCCACCGGCGTAATCCAACAGAGGCCACCTCAGGTGTTTGGCTTGAAACTATGCAGCCTGTTCATAGCGGCTGAGAGCTTGCCACTGGCTGCATCCGGCAGTACCCGGATGATCTCGTCGATGACGGCGTTCAGCTCTTCGGTTTCGCGTTTGCCCAGGCGGCCGAGCACATAGCCGGTTACCTGGCGGCTGTCGCCAGGATGACCAATACCGATGCGCAGGCGCTGGAAGTCGTTGGTGCCCAGATGGACGATGGTGTCCCGCAAGCCGTTGTGTCCGCCGTGACCGCCGCCTTTCTTGAGTTTGGCAGTGCCGGGGGGCAGGTCGAGCTCGTCGTGGGCAACCAGAATCTGTTCGGGCTGAATCTTGAAAAAGTCCGCCAGTGCCTTGATGGAGAGGCCGCTGCGGTTCATATAGGTGGAGGGATTCAACAGATGCAGGTCAAGACCCTGCATTTGAATGCGGGCATAGAGCCCGTGGTACTTCTTTTCGGGACGGAGCGTCTGGCCCGCTTCACGGGCCAGAGCTTCGACGAACAGGGCGCCGGCGTTGTGGCGGGTATTCGCATAGTCGGGGCCGGGATTACCCAGCCCCACCACCATGAGGATATCCTGTGCCATTTACCATTGCCCTCATCAGTACAGGAGCGATTACTCCTTGTCTTCGCCTTCTTCACCTGCTTCGCTGTCTTCGCCTTCGTCAGTATTTTCGGTCTTGGCAGCGCGAGGCTTGTGGATGGCAACCACCGGCAGGTCGTGGTCTTCGCCCTGTTGCAGTGCTGCAATACGAACGCCTTTGGTCAGCCTCAGATCGCTCAGGTGGATAACCTGATCCATTTCCACGTCAGCCATATCGACTTCAATGTACTCAGGCAGATCCTGTGGCAGGCAGATGACTTCCACTTCGTTGATCTGGTGTTGAGCAACGCCGCCCTGGAGTTTGATGGCCGGGGCTGATTCTTCGTTGAGGAAGTGCACAGGTACGTTGACGTGGATCTCGTGATCCTTGTCGACACGCAGGAAATCGGCGTGGGTCAACAGCGGCTTGTACGGATGACGCTGCAGATCTTTGAGGATCACGCTTTCTTTCTTGCCTTCCAGTTCGATGGTCAGAACGTGGGAGAAGAAGGCCTCGTTCTCCAGGGCTTTCTTGAGCTCGTTGTGCCAGATGGAGATGGAAACGGCCTCTTTGTTACCGCCATAGACGATGGCCGGGATTTTACGCTCCTCGCGACGCAGGCGGCGGCTCGCACCTCTCCCCCGATCGCCACGAGGAAATGCTTCAATAAGAAATTCCTGAGACATGGTTATAACCTCAATTTTCACCCGAACGGCCCGCGACCAGGCCCTGGACAGGTGACATTTGCGAAATGCCGGACGTATTTCCGGCGGACTAAACAGACCGGGAGCCCAAAGGGCCCCCGATCCGGATTCTTCTCTAAAAATCAGGCTGTTAGCAGATCAGACGTTCTCGAACATCGCGCTGATAGACTCTTCGTTACTGACACGACGAATAGATTCCGCAAGCAGTCCAGCCATACTGAGGACGCGGATCTTATCACAATTACGCGCTTTGTCACCCAGTGGGATGGTGTCACAGACAACCAGTTCGTCCAGTTCGGAAGCATTGAGGTTGTCGACAGCCGGCCCGGAAAGGACGGGGTGCGTGATATAGGCGACCACTTTGGACGCCCCGTGTTCTTTCAGGGCATTGGCTGCTTTGCAGAGGGTGCCGGCGGTGTCGATGATGTCATCTACCAGGATGCAGGTTTTGTCTTTGACATCACCGATGATGTGCATGACCTGTGAGACATTGGCTTTCGGGCGACGCTTGTCGATGATTGCCAGGTCGGCATCGTCAAGGCGCTTGGCCACGGCGCGGGCGCGGACAACGCCGCCAACGTCAGGAGATACCACGACAAAATTTTCAAAACGCTGCTTCTCGATATCCTCGAGCATCACCGGGGTGGCGTAGATGTTGTCCACCGGAATGTCGAAGAAGCCCTGAATCTGGTCAGCGTGCAGATCCAGGGTCAAAACCCTGTCAACACCAATGCTGGAGATCATGTCTGCAACCACTTTCGCGCTGATGGCAACGCGGGTGGAACGAACGCGGCGGTCCTGACGGGCGTAGCCGTAGTAAGGGATAACCGCGGTAACCCGGGTAGCGGAAGCACGACGCAGCGCATCGGCCATCACGATCAGTTCCATCAGGTTGTCGTTGGTGGGGTTGCAGGTGGGCTGGATAATGAAGACATCATGCCCGCGAACGTTTTCGTTGATCTCGACGGTGGTTTCACCATCGCTGAACGTTCCAACAGTGGCCTGGCCCATGGGGATGTGGAGTTTCTGGGCGATGGCCTTGGCAAGCTCTGGATTGGCGTTGCCAGTAAAAATCATCAGTTTGGACACGACGGCATCCTTCTTGGTATCGGCGTTTGATTCAGAAGAAGCGGGAGAAAGGTGGCTGGGGTGGCAGGATTCGAACCTGCGCATGACGGGATCAAAACCCGTTGCCTTACCACTTGGCGACACCCCAGTATCGTGCTTTTTTGGCATCATTCCAGCTCTGTTAGCTTTTTGTGTAGAGGTGAAATGTTCACCCCTTGAGCTACGAACCCCGTGACGCCGGAGGGTTTGCTTTCCCAGATAATCCGGGCTGCGGATTCTGTCGGGAAACGTCCAAATATGCAAGCCCCGGTTCCGGTTAATCTTGCAGGTCCGAATTGTGCAAGCCACTCCAGGCCTTGATGAACCTCAGGATACAGTCTTCGAACCACATCCTCACAGTCGTTTCGGTACCTCGAGGCGTCTCCCTCAAAAGCGGGCGCTATTTTGATTCCGGGGGTATCCCTTGTCAACCCTTGCTCGGAAAAAATCTCTTTGGTGCTTATATCGCATGGTGGTTTTATAACCACGAACCAGTCTTCAGGGGGGGTGGCCTCGGTCAGCCGTTCGCCCACGCCTTCGCCCCAGGCCGCATGGCCACGAACGAAAACCGGCACATCGGCACCCAGGGCCAGGCCCAGCTCCGCCAGCTGATCCAGGGATCGATTGAGCCCCCACAGGCGGTTCAACCCCAGCAACGTTGTGGCGGCATTGGAGCTGCCGCCACCCAGGCCACCACCCATGGGTAGTTGTTTGTCTATGGAGATACTGACACCGCTGACCACTGTGTCTGTGGTTGCGGCCAGATGCCGGGCAGCGCGGATCACCAGGTTGTCTTCGTTGGCTACACCAGGCACGGATTGCTCCAGTACGATGCGCCGGTCCGCACGGGGAGTCAGGGTAATGGTGTCGCCATAATCCAGAAACTGAAACAGGGTTTGCAATTCGTGGTAACCGTCAGACCGGCGTCCGAGGATATGCAGGAACAGATTCAGTTTTGCCGGGGAGGGCAGTGACAGGCCGGTCACTGGTCTTCTCCATCCGTCTGTCGCCAACTGGTCACCACCAGTCTCACGCGCTTGTCGCCTTTCACCGCTGTCATCCGGGCCGGCAGGGGCGGGTAGTCATCAATAAACGCTTGCCAGCGGTCATAGCGGATCTCCCAGCCCTGCTGGCGAATGACCGCAAGCTGGTCCTTGTCGTCGAACAGCAGCCGGAAGTCACCTTCAGGCCCTGGTAGGCCCCGTATCCACCAGGTCAGGCTGTTGATCGGTAACTGCCAGCCCGTGGCGGCCTCAATCAGCGATTCCGGGTCGCCGGACTGGTATTTGTCGCCGCCCGGCAGCGTCAGTTCAATGAAGCCGGGTACGCCTTCAAGTGTGGTGCGGCCCATGCCCAGGAAAGCCGACGACAGCTCCAACTCATAGGCTTCACGATCCTGTTTCCAGAAATTGATGACCGCAGTACCGCTGTCCTCGGGCTGGCGGACGGCCAGCTTTCCGGTAAGCTCCCACTGCTGGAGCTGGTCGAGGCGGGCGCGGTTGTCGCTCCAGTCCACCGGTGGCTGGTCTGTCAGGCCTTCAGGCAATGGATTCACCTGCAGGGACGTACAGCCACCCATGGTCAGGACTGCCAACACAAGAACCAACGTTGCACACTTCACAGGGGCTGCTCCCCGGTCAGCCTCTCTACGGTCTCGATCAGTATCGGGTGGTCTGGGTCCTGCTCGAAGCCCTCTTCCCAGATAATGCGAGCCTGTTCTCTTTCTCCGGTCTCCCAGAGCACTTCACCGAAATGCGCGGCGACTTCCGGGTCGGCATAGGCTTCCCAGGCGCGGGACAGGTATTCCAGCGCCTCTTCGGTTTCACCCTGCCGATAGAGAACCCAGCCCATGCTGTCGAGGATGGCGGGGTTTTCCGGGTCGACCTCCAGGGCCCGCTCAATGTAGTCTCTTGCTTCGGCATAGCGATCGGAGCGGGTGGTGATGATATAGCCAAGGGCATTAAGTGCCACCGCATTCTCTGGTTGCTCGTCGATGATCTGTCTCAGGTCTGCCTCTGCCTGGTCAGACTGGTCCATGGAGTCCAGCAGCATCGCCCGGGCGTAGCGGATGCGGACATTGTCCGGATAGTCTTCCAGAGCACCGTTGGCGGCCTCCAGTGCCTGTTCATTTGCGTCCTGGTCCAGCAGCAGATTTATTTCCAGCAGGTGAAAGTTCTCTTCCTGCTCGGGGTTATTGTTTCTCAGTTCCCGTATTGCGGCGAGCGCTTCATCAAGGTCGCCCTGTTCCGCCATGAGTGCGCTCGCCCGCGCCAGGGCTGGGAAGTAGTAATTGCCCTTCTCTACGTTGTTGTAGTAGCCGATAGCCTGCTCGGTGTCGCTTTGCTCGTCGGCAATCCGGCCCAGGTAATAGTGGGCTTCATCAGTATGGTGGCCCTGTTCAATCAGCCGGGTCAGTTCCTCCCTGGCGAGGTCACTCTGGCCATTCTCAAGCGCTACCAGAGCGTGGGAAAGGCGCAGGTCAGGTACGTCGGGGAAACGCCTGACCAGTCTGCTGAATTCATCCTGCGCAGCCTGCAACTCGCCTTCACCGATCAGCATGCGGCCATAGAGGGTGCCCATCTGCCGGTTACTTGGAAAGCGCCGGGTATTGCTCAGCAGGTGGTCCAATGCCTGTCGCTTTTCGCCGACCTGGTACAGCAGGTCACCTTTCAGAACCAGCGCGGGCTGGAAGTCCGGTTCCCGGTCCAGCAGGGGAGCCAGTTCGTCCAGTGCCTGTTGCGGTTCGCCGGTGACCTTCAACAGAAGCGCTATGCTGTACTGAAGCTCCGGGTTGTCCGGGTGCCGCTCCTCCATCTGCCGGTATAGCTGCAGTAGTTCCTGTTGTTGCTCCGGCGGCAGATTGCCAGCCATGGCGGCCAGACTGTCGAAGTCTGCGTCGCCGCCCAGGTCCATGATACGCTCCATATGCCCAAGAGCGTTTTCCAGGTCATTTTCCTTTACTGCCTGGATGGCTGATATCCGGTGTGCCTGCATGTTGTCGGGGTCGACATCCAGCCATAATGCGGCCAGTTTCTTTTGTGCATTGTCCGCGTTGAGAGACTGGGCAATGCGCATGGTTCTCTCGATCACCGCCTTGTCGCGGGATTGCTGTGCCGCTTTCATGTAATTGACAAGGGTAACGTCAAAGCGGCCCCGTTGGGCGGCTATCTCGCCGGAAAGCAGCAGGTACAGTTCTTCCGGTTCGAAATCGGCGTAGCGGATTTCCGGTTCCTGTTCAGCTGCTGAGGCGGTGTTTTCGCTATCCTCCGACGATGCGTCAGGTTGCTGTTCCTGGTCATCCTGAAGGAAAGCGCAGCCGGACAGGGAAAGCCCGGACAGGCAGGTAACAAGCAGTAATGCGGACTTTTGCATGCAACATCCCATGATCTGTGTACAGTGCACCTGATCGGCCGGACATTACTCTGGCGGCATACTCAGGTGTGGCGTAATGCGACGAGGCTCTATGATGGCACAAGCGCCTGATATTGCCCAACCTGTCAGCAGTTCCCGATACCACGGTGGTTTTGGGTGGCGATGGGAGCCCCTGGCCGTTAAAATAGCGGTAATACTCCGTCTTCTTCAGGCATAAGGCAGTCTAACTCCGATATGGCACTGGTCACCCTCGGCATCAACCATCGTACCGCACCGGTCGAGTTGCGTGAGCGCGTCGCGTTCACTCCCGAGCGTATGGCCGAAGCCTTCGCAGAGTTGCGCGCGACTTCCGGGGCCAGTGAGGCTGCGATTCTTTCCACTTGTAATCGCACCGAGCTGTACCTGGCTGGGGACGACGATTGTGCGCCAGCGGTACTGCGCTGGCTGGCAGGGTTTCATGACATGGAAGCCGGGGACCTGGAAGAAGTCCTTTATGTACACCGGGATTCGGACGCTGTTCGCCATATGATGCGGGTAGCCGCCGGGCTGGACTCCATGGTGCTGGGTGAGCCCCAGATACTCGGCCAGCTCAAGGACGCCTACGCCCTGGCCCGGGAACACGGCGCCAGCGGTGCCTTCCTTTCGCGCCTGTTCGAACAGACCTTCTCCGTCGCCAAGCGCGTTCGCACCCAGACCGCGATTGGCGAGAACCCGGTGTCGGTAGCCTATGCCGCGGTCAGCATGGCACATCACATTTTTGCGGACATGTCCCGCAACAAGGCATTGCTGATTGGTGCGGGCAAGACCATCGAACTGGTTGCCCGTCATCTGGCTGATGCCGGAGTCCGGAACTTCCTGGTGGCCAACCGTACCCTGGAGCGTGCGCAGGCGCTGGCTGAATCCCGTGGCGGAAAAGGTATTCTGCTCTCGGATATCCCCGATCACCTGGCTGATGTGGATATCATTATTTCCTCCACCGCCAGTCCCCTGCCGATTCTGGGCAAGGGCGCGGTAGAGAGGGCGTTGAAGAAACGCAAGCACCGCCCTTACTTCATGGTGGATATCGCAGTACCCAGGGACATCGAACCGGAAGTCAGTTCCCTGGCGGACGTCTACCTCTATACCGTCGACGACCTGCGCCAGGTGATTGAAGAGAACGTGCGCTCCCGTGAAGGCGCGGCCCGGGAAGCTGAAAACCTGGTAACCGACGGAGTGCAGCAGTTCCTCAGCCAGCTTCGGGCGCTGGATGCGGTGTCTACCCTCAAGCAGTTCCGTCAGCGTGCGGAATCCTTGCGGGATGCGGAAACTGAAAAGGCAATCCGCGCCCTGCACAATGGCGCCGACCCGGAAACCGTATTGCGAAGCATGGCCCGGGGGCTGACCAACAAACTACTTCATGAGCCTTCCATTCAGGTTCGCAGGGCGACCACAGAAGGCAGGACCGAAGTTACTCAATGGCTCAGAGAGTTGCATCAGCTTGATGTGCTGGATGCCGACGCGCCCCTTATCCCGGAAAAACTATGAAGTCATCGATCCAGTCCCGCCTTGAGCAGCTTGTTGACCGCTTCGAGGAGGTCAGCGCGTTGCTGAGCGATCAGCAAACCATTGCCAATCAGGACAGGTTCCGGGATCTTTCCCGGGAGTTTGCAGAAATTGAACCTATTGTTCATTGCTTCCAGGCCTGGCAACAATCCCGTGAGGATATCAAGGAAGCTGCCGAGCTGGCCCGGGATGGCGATGCCGACATGCGCGCCATGGCGGAAGAGGAAATGAACCTTGCGGAGCAGAAAAGCGAGGAGCTGGACGAAGAGCTCCAGCGCCTGATGCTGCCCAAGGACCCCAACGACGGCAAAAACGTGTTCCTGGAGGTTCGTGCCGGCACCGGTGGCGACGAGGCGGCGATTTTTGCCGGCGACCTGTTCAAGATGTACATGCGCTATGCCGAACGCCATGGCTGGCAGGTGGAAGTCATCAATGCAAGCGACGGTGAGCATGGCGGTTACAAGGAAATCATCGCCCGCATTGCCGGTAATGCCGTATACGGTGCCCTGAAATTCGAGTCCGGCGCACACCGGGTGCAGCGGGTGCCGGAAACCGAATCCCAGGGCCGTATCCATACCTCAGCCTGCACCGTGGCGGTGATACCGGAAGCGGACGAAACCGAGGCGGTCGAGATCAACAAATCCGACCTGCGGGTGGATACCTTCCGTGCTTCCGGTGCCGGTGGCCAGCACATTAACAAGACCGATTCCGCCATCCGCATTACTCATATCCCCACGGGCATCGTGGTGGAGTGTCAGGAAGAGCGTTCCCAGCACAAGAACCGGGCCAAGGCGATGAGTTTTCTGGCTTCCCGGCTCCAGAACGACGAGATCGAACGCCAGCAGAAAACCATGGCGGCGACCCGGAAGAGCCTGGTGGGCAGCGGTGACCGCTCCGAGCGAATCCGTACCTACAACTTCCCCCAGGGCCGGGTCACCGACCACCGCATTAACCTGACGCTATATAAGCTGGACGAAGTGATTTCCGGTGACCTGGATGCGGTTATTGTGCCCCTGCAGCAGGAGCACCAGGCCGACCTTCTGGCCTCCCTGGCCGATGAGTGAGCGTCCGGTTTCCTGTGAGCCGCTGCTGAAAGAGGCCGTGGAGATTATCGGAGGTGACAGCCCGCGCCTCGACGCGGAATTGTTGCTGGGTTTGGTAACAGGCTGGTCCCGTACCGCCTTTCGGGCCTGGCCAGAGCGTGAGGTGAACGTCGCCGATATCGCCCGATTTCGCAGGCTGGTGGAATTGCGCCGTGAAGGCCACCCGGTGGCGCACCTGCTGGGTGAACAGGAATTTTGGTCCCTGCCGCTGAAGGTCAACCCCGCTACGCTGATTCCGAGGCCGGATACCGAGTGTCTGGTGGAAGCAGTCCTGGGGCTGGACCTTCCGGAAAGCGCTGATGTGCTGGATCTTGGTACCGGCACCGGCGCGATCGCCCTTGCCCTGGCCAGTGAACGGCCTGGCTGGCGCATTTCTGCATCCGATGCGGTAACGGAAGCCGTTGGCCTGGCAACCGAAAACGCCGCCCGCCTGGGCCTGCCGGTAACGATACTGCAGAGCGACTGGTTTGCGGATTTACCAGCTGCTACGTTTGATCTGATTATTTCCAACCCCCCGTACATTGCAGGTGACGATCATCATCTCGGCGCGGGGGATGTGCGGTTTGAGCCGTCGTCGGCCCTGGTGGGTGGCCATGACGGCCTGGACGATATCCGCCACATTACCGCCGAAGCATCGGCCTGGCTCAAGGCTGGCGGGTGGTTGGTACTGGAGCACGGCTATGAACAGGGTGAGGCGGTGCGCCAGCTGTTATCTAAGGCGGGATTGACCAGCGTGGAAACCCGCCAGGACAATGGCCGGCGCGACCGCTTTACCCTTGGGAGAAAACACCATGCTGAACGATGAAGAACTGTTGCGCTACAGCCGCCAGATCCTGATGCCCCGGTTCGATATCGCCGGCCAGACCAGGCTGAAGTCCGCACGGGTTCTGGTGGTGGGTGCCGGCGGCCTTGGCTGCCCGGTGGCTCTCTATCTGGGTGCGGCCGGCATGGGTCATCTCACTCTGGTTGACGACGATGAAGTGGAGATCGCCAACCTGCAACGCCAGATAGCGTTTGAACAGTCCGATATTGGCCAACCCAAGGCCGAACGCCTGGCGGACCGGGTGCGGCGGATAAACCCGGAGGTTTCAGTAACGGCACTGACGGGACGGCTTGAAGGTGACGAGCTGCAACGACAGGTCTCATCTGCCAGCCTGGTGGTTGACTGCACCGACAACTTCAACACCCGCTTCGCACTCAATCGAGCCTGTGTTGCAGCCCGCGTCCCTTTGGTGTCGGGTGCGGCTATTCGTGGAGAAGGGCAGTTGGCGGTTTACGATGTGCGGGATGAAACCAGCCCCTGTTACCACTGTTTATATTCGGAGCAAGGCAACGAAGACCTTACCTGTTCCGAGGCAGGCGTTATCGGCCCGCTGGTGGGTATGATAGGCGCGTCCCAGGCCATGGAGGCTATCAAAGTGGTCACCGGCGTCGGCAAGCCCTTGATTGGTCGTCTGTTGATTCTGGATGCGTGGCAAATGGAATGGCGGGAAATGAAACTTTCAAGAGACCAAGGTTGCCCTGTCTGCAGCAGCAGAGAGTCAGCATAAGGCTGGTCGGAGGGAAGGCATACCCAAAACCGTGCGGAGCCATGGATGGCGGAGCCGAGCGTACAGGGATGTATTTACAGCGTGTTTTGGGTATGCCTTCCCTCCGACCAGCCGTTAACTCCTAACCCTTGAGTGCCTGAAACTTCGCAATCGCTTCTTTTCTGCTTTCCTTCAGATCGACAATCGGTCTCGGATAGCCCCCGGGGATGACCCCAGCCGTCGAGGGGAGGTGAATCCTTTTGTTATCCAGCTTTGAGAGCTCCGGAACAAATTTGCGGATGAAGTCGCCGTCGGGATCAAACCGCTCACTCTGGGTGGCTGGATTGAATACCCTGAAATACGGCGCCGCATCGGTACCGGTGGAGGCGCTCCATTGCCAGCCGCCGTTGTTTGAGGCCAGGAATCCGTCCACCAGTTTCGACATGAAATATGCCTCACCCAGGCGCCAGTCAATAAACAGATTCTTGGTCAGGAACATCGCCGTGATCATGCGCAGGCGGTTATGCATCCAGCCGGTCTGGTTCAGCTGGCGCATGGCGGCATCGACGATGGGAATGCCGGTGGTTCCGCTTTTCCAGGCCTCGAATTTTTCG
>JBHEPI010000039.1:0-8959 GCA_046260345.1 Marinobacter sp.
CCCCTGTAACCAGTTCCGCAATCAGGACCCTGGAGACGACAAGGCCATCAGTGAGTTCTGCAGTCTCAATTATGGCGTGGATTTTCCCATGTTTGGCAAGATTGAGGTCAATGGCCCCAACGCGCATCCTCTGTTCGAGTACCTAAAGCACAATGCCAGGGGCCTGCTTGGCTCAGAGGCAGTGAAATGGAACTTCACCAAGTTTCTGGTGAATCGTGATGGTGAGGTTGTCGGGCGCTACCAGCCGACAACCAAGCCATCAGCCATCCGCACCGATATTGAGAAGTTGCTGTAAGCCATGACCACCGAAGACGATACGCAGGCGCTGGACAACCAACTCTGTTTCGCACTTTATGCCGCCAACCGGGCAGTAACCGCCCGCTATCGTCCCTTGCTGGCGGAACTCAACCTGACCTATCCCCAGTACCTTGTCCTGCTGGTGCTGTGGGAGGCGAACCGGAAACAGACAACGGTAAGAGTCTCTGACCTGGGCAAACGGCTGCGCCTCGACTCCGGCACCCTTACGCCCCTGCTGAAGCGGCTGGCTGAGCGGGGGCTGATTACCCGTCAGCGGGATACGCCGGATGAGCGGGTTGTTACGGTGACGCTGACCGGGGAAGGGGTTGCCATGCGCCAGCGAACCAGTGACGTTCCCGGCCGGCTGTTGTGTGGAACGGGGATAGATCAGAAGCGCATGATGGCGCTTCGCGACGAGCTGCGCTCGGTTCTCAGTCTTCTTGAGGCTCAGGAGGAGCCCAGCGGTCAATAATCGATTTCAGATCGGCGCGGTTGTATGGTTTGGTGATGTAATCGTTCATCCCCGATTCCAGGCAATCGTCACGGTCTCCCTGCATGACATTGGCGGTCACGGCTATAACCGGCAGCGATTGCCACTCAGGGTTCTCACGGATTTTACGGGTGGCTTCGTAGCCATCCATCTCGGGCATCTGGCAATCCATCAGTACAATATCGAATGCCTCTGACTTCATTGCCTCCAGCGCGCGCCTCCCGTTTTCCGCCAGGGTGACCTTGTGGCCCAGTTTCCGGAGCATGCTGCTGGCCACCACCTGGTTGACCTGGTTGTCTTCTACCAGTAACAGGTTCAGTGGCCTGGTAACGGCCTGGTTTGTGTCTGCCTCTGCGTCATCGCTTGTGGCTACCTGTTTCAGGCCAGCGGCAGCGCAGAGTGTGCGGAACAACTGGTCCCGGCGCAGGGGCATGGACAGAATCTGTTGATTGCCTGCCGCCACAGTGGTGCTGTTCCGGTCTACCAGAATAACCCCGATACCAGTCCATTGAGCCGCCATCTCCCGGCCGGCGTCGCAGTCGGCAGCCGTCATCAGAATACCGCCATCGTTGCGGTCCGCATCGCGCAGCGGAATTCTCCAGGCCCTGAGCTGGCTTTCTATGGGCATCCGGTGGGGGTGTTCGTTAGGCATGCCCATATCCACACCTGCCGTTCTGATCACGTCCGGAATGTCTGGCGTCGATGATCCGTTTCTGCCCTGATCATGCACTGGCAGAGGCAGGTTCACGGTAAATTGTGTGCCCCGGCGCTCTTCCGAGTCCACCAGAATCTGACCGTGCATACGCTCCACCAGTTGCCGGCACAGGGTCAGGCCCAGCCCGGTGCCCCCATAACGACGTGTGGTGTCGGTGTCGGCCTGGGAGAAAGGCGAGAAAATCTTGTGCAGCCCATCCCGGGACATGCCAATACCGGTGTCAATCACATCAATCCGGAGGTTACCGTTGAAGTGGGTTGCGCGGATACGCACGCTGCCCTGTTCGGTAAACTTGATGGCATTACTCAGCAAGTTGTTGAGAATCTGTCGGGTGCGGGTCGGGTCACCGAGGAAGGTTTCGGGCAGGTTGCACTCGATATCTGTGACCACATCAATATTCTTGCGGCGAGCCTGCTGGGCGTGCAACGTTGCACATTCCTCGATCAGGCGCCGGACACTGAAGGGAATATTCTCGAGGTTGAGTTTGCCGGCTTCCACTTTGGATATGTCGAGAATATCGTTAAGCAGACCAAGCAGGCTTTGCCCGGCATTCAGGGCGATCTCCAGCCGGTTGCGCTGCGCGGGTTCCAGTTCACCTTCCAGGGCAAGGCCAAGCATGCCCAGCACGCCATTGAGCGGGGTCCGGATCTCGTGGCTCATGCTGGCGAGGAAATTGGCCCGGGACCGGGCCCGTCGCACCGCGTCTTCCTTGGCGCTTACCAGCGCGCGGTTGCCTCGCTGGAGGGCCTGGTTCTTCTCCGAAATTTCCCGGGTACGATCGTCCACCTCCTGCTCCAGTTGGGTGGAGTAATTCTTGATGGCACTCTCCGCCTGTCGTAACTGCGCGAGACTGGCGTCCATGGTCTCCAGGTGCTGATTGATGATGCCGACCATCTGGCCGATTTCATCCTCACGGTGATTGGCGGGTACAGGCAGCCGGACCTTTTCCGGGGACTCGGCGCGGACACGGCTCAGCGCGCCGATCACATTGAGCATGGGGCGGGTCAGCACGAAATAGAAAATGGTGAGCAGGGCTGCGGTAAGAACAAGACTTTTCAGCAATCCGCTCACCATGGTATATCCGGCCCGTTGCATAAACAGCAGACCATAATGATAGGTATCGATGGTTACGGTCAGGTTGCCAAGGGAAAGATCGCTCAGTTGCGGCACCATCAGTTCCTGACTGAAAACACGACTGTCGCCGAACAACAGGTCACTGATCCAGCGATAGCGCGATTCCGGGCTACTCTGGCTGGCCGCCGCCATGGTCTGGCCATTGTTATCGAAAATACGAGCGTCGATGGTGGCGGGGTGACGGAGCAGGCCGTCCAGTAATTCCTCGGCCAGCCGGATGTCGATGTTGTACGCAATCTGGGAAGCAGGGCTATGGCTTATTTCGATGAGAGCGCGGATTTCCTGCTCCATGGAATCCCGGGCACTGAAATAATCCAGGGTTATCTGAACGATATTGAGTACCAGGCCAAGCACCATCGCAATCAAAACGGTGTCCCGGGTCAGGCGGTAGGAAAGCCGTTTTTTGAATGGAGTTGTCACAGTGTATACACAGTCCCTGTCTGTCTCTGATCGGCATGGAGTTGATCGTTTGCCAGGCCGTTGCTAGTCGTCGTAATCCGCCTTTTTGCGCCATTCATCATCGTGGAGAAAGGTATCCCATTCTCGATCCAGGCGCGATTGCCCTTCGGCAGTGCTACCCTGAGATGTATCGTCCTTCAGAGCTTCCAGTTCCTTGATGCGGGTCCGGAAACTCTTGACCGCTTTCATGGCCATTGGGTTATCCCTGGATTTACCCATTTCGGTACTGGCCAGATGATAGGCGTGAATCGCCTTGCGAATCTGGTTCTGCTTCACGTAATCACGGGCCTGGAACACGTGGAGGTCGGCGTGGGTCTTGTGCACCAGGAACAGCACAAACCTGAGGTTCTTCTTGGCGGTAGCGCCGTCGATCTTGCCGGCCTTGTGCATGCCTTCAATCATCTTGAAAAGATTCTCCAGCAATTCTTTGACGTAGCCGGACTTTTCAGGTGAATCAATTTTGACGGGAGGGCGCTGGTCTTCGTTGTCCATGACCTTCTGTTTCAGCTGCTGAGCGGCACTGAGCCACTCACTCACGGGCTGCTCGGACTTCAGCTCTTTTAGGTCATTGCAGGTTTCCTCCATGCGCTTGATGAGCAGCAGCTTGAGATCAGCGGTGAGGTACTGGCCGGGAATCTCGGAAAGCAGACGGTTGGCCCGGTTGTAGCTGTCTTCCAGGGCAGTTATCTTTCGCGCACGCTCGATACGGGCGCGTTCCCGCATCTGGCTGGCCACAATAATGACGATCGACACGGTAACGACAGCTGCCAAAAGCAGCACAATCATTGTGGTATCCATTCTATTACAAACACTCCGGTTCAAGGGCTGCCACTGGGAGCTCCGGTGACTGTAATAAACCGGAGAAATCCAGCAAGTATTCGAAAGACTAGCAGAAAACCGGAAGCGATTCCGTTTTGAAATGTGAAAGATTATGGCTTTCTATCATTCCAGTGAATTGTTACGCTTTCCCGTATTAATTTTGTGAATAAAGCCGGTGGCAATCTATGGATATTTCCCGGGTCGATCTGAATTTGCTGGTCTATCTCGACGTGCTTTTGAGAGAGCGAAATGTAACCAAAGCAGCGAATCATCTTGGTATCACGCAGCCTGCGATGAGTAATGGCCTGCGCCGGCTCAGGGACCTGTTCAGTGATCCTTTGCTGGTGCGGACCAGTGAGGGGATGACGGCAACGGAGCGTGCTGCTGAACTGCAGCCACTGGTGCGTGGCATCCTCTCGGATATCGAGCAGGCCATTCACGAGAAAACGGCCTTTGCCGCCATGGAAAGCCAGCGGGTCTTCCGGATCATGGCCAGTGACTACGCTGAATCCTGTCTGATGCCGCGGGTGCTTCGGCGGATTCGTCAGGAAGCGCCCCACGTTACCCTGGATGTGCTGACTCCCAGTGATGTAAGTTTCCTGGATGTGGAGCAGGGCCGGCTGGATATGGCCATAAACCGTTTCGACAAGATCCCCCAGTCGTTCCACCAGAAAACCCTGTGGACGGAGTACTTTGCCTGCCTGATGAACGTCCGCAATCCCATACTGAAGGAGCCGTTCACGCTGGATACCTATCTGGATGCCAGTCATATCTGGGTCAGCAAGACCGGTTTTGGTGTCGGGGTGGGAGTCAACCCGAAGGATGTCCAGCGACTGGGCTGGGTGGATGAGGCGTTATCGCTGATGGGTCGCAAACGCCGGATTTCGGTGTTTACCCGGCATTACCAGGTGGCGATGTTGCTAGCGGAACAGCACGACCTGATTGCCACATTACCCTCAAGGGCCGCCTGGTTGCAGAAGGACAATCCCAATCTTGTTGTGAAGGTGCCACCGTTCGAAATCCCGCCGTTCGAGCTGAAAATGGCCTGGAGTCCCTTGTTGCAGCACAACACTGATCACCAGTGGTTGAGAAAGCTGATCGCGGAAGTGGCGGAAGAAGTGGATGCCGAATTCGCCCCGTTCGGGGCACAGTTCGAATCCGCCGATGTACCCTGCATTCATCACTCAGAGCGGTAGTTCCCGTAACTCCAGTGAGCCCTTTCCGGCATCCCACATACGCTGGAAGGATTCTGCAAGCAGCTTCACCCGGCCCCCGTCGGCGAACTTCGCAAAACCTTCCGGTTTGAAGAAGTCGTGGCGGTAAACGACGCCTTGCCGGTCAGCCAGAAGAAACGGCTGGTCGTCTACCGGATAGTCATCGTTGATCAGCCTGAGCTCGATGCGGCTGGGCAGGCGCCGCATCAGCTCCACAATCTGGTGCCGGCGCTTGACCAGCGGTTTGTCATCGTGAATCAACAGACGCACCTCGCTGAGCCGGTGGTGACGGGCAAGGGCGGAAATCAGCTCGCGGAAACGCGGCCGGTCATAGAGATCGTGGTCCAGCAGGCGATCATACAGCCAGAGCCGCTGGCGAGCCTGGCCGACGACGGAGTCCATCAGGTCGGTCATGGCACGTTCGCGGTCAAACAGCCAGGTGTCCGGGTCTTGCCCCAGCAGCATTGGGTGCAGACGGGATTCGAGGGCGTTGCTGACCAGTTCCGGCGCCAGACAACGCATGTCCACGTGGGGGATGCCGGCATCATCATAGAGGTCCGAGCAGACATGGAAGCCGGAGCGCTGGTAGAAGGGAATGGCGTGCTCCTGCGCGGAAAGCCGGAGTTCGCTGAACTGGCCCGCTGCTTCAGAGACCAGGTGGCGTAAAAGGCGCTCTCCGATGCCCTTGCCACGATGAGCGGGAAGAATCGCCATGCGCCCGATGTGGGCGGTTTCCCCGAGGGTCGAGAAAAGACGGCCAACGCCGACGGGAGTGTTGTCGGGCAGCACCACCAGGTAATGATCTGCAATCTCGTCGGTATCGTCCCATTCCAGTTCCGGCGGAACCTGTTGCTCCTCCACAAATACCGTCTGGCGTATGTTCCGGATGTCGGCCGGTGCCAGTTGCCAGCTATATTTACGAATCCGCACGTTCATTTCGCTTTCACTCACCCCGGTCATGCGAAATAGAGGGTCACTCGAAATACAACGCCCCCTGGTTAACGAGATTGCTCAGCAGCCCGCAGATGGCCTCGTCGCCGATGTACCCGGCGAATGCCGTCATATCCAGCCTGGCTCCGGCGCAGAGCAGGGGCGCCAGGGGCCGGGCGTCGCCCCGCAGCAGGAACTGCTCGCCATCCACGAACAGGGCCGTTTCGTCTTCAAACTCATGGTAGGCGAATCGGGAGCCTTCATTCCAGCGTAACGGGGCGCCGGCAGCGATCCACTCACTGAGCGATTCCGCCGTTAACGGCTCTTCCGCGGGAACCACAATCTCGAGACTTTTGGGAGTTGTGGCGTACTGGCCGAACCACAGCGCCAGCTGGCGTTTGTCGGTAAGCTTTGCGCGAATCACACTGTCGAGGCGGTCGATGACGCCGGGGGCAATGGTTCCGGGATTATCCTGAACCTGCAGGTCCGGGTCGTTCAGGTGCTCGGAGGCATCGGACTGGCTGCAGAGGAAGTCCGTAAAGCCGGTCAGGACATCGTCAATGGTGGGCGCGCGAAAACCCACAGACAGGGTAATGCAATCATCCTCGGCCACGCCGTGATGGCCAATGCCTGGCGGGAGGTAGAGCATGTCACCTGGCGCCAGAGTCACGGTTTCCTCACCATCCCAGCTACTGAGAATCCTCAGAGGCGTACCGTCTACTCTGGGTGAGGTGTGATCGCAGTGACCGCCAAAGGTCCAGCGCCGATGCCCCTGGGCCTGCAACAGAAACACATCGTACTGATCGTAGTGAGGGCCCACGCTACCGCCTTTCGGCGCGTAGCTCGCCATGATGTCATCCAGCCGCCAGTTGGGCACAAAGCGGAATTCATCCAGCAGGTCCGCGAAATCGGGAACCCAGTGATCCAGGCCCTGTACCAACAAGGTCCAGTGAGTTTCCGGTAGCCTGCTGAAACGCCCGGGTTCAAAAGGGCCGTTGTGGAGCTGCCAGGGTTTGCCGTCGTCGTTCTCGATCACGATGCGGGATTCGACGGCTTCCTCACAGGCCAGGCCTGCCAGTTCATCCGCTGACACCGGGCATTCGAAGCCCGGAAAGGCCTGGCGGATCACCAGCGGCTTTTTTTGCCAGTATTCCCGCAGGAACTCCTGCGCGGGCATTCCGCCGGGCAGTTTCATTATTCAGATATCCCTTGCCTGTTGGGTGGCGTTGCCGATGTAGGTGCCGGGCGTCAGTTCCATCAGCTCTGCCTTGGCGGCATCGGGAATGTCCAGCGACTCGACAAAGGCCTTGATCACATCCGGTGTCATGGCTTTGCCACGGGTCAGGTCCTTGAGTTTCTCGTAGGGCTTCTCGATGTTGTAGCGGCGCATCACGGTCTGGATGGGTTCCGCCAGCACTTCCCAGGCGTGGTTCAGGTCTTCGTCGAGTCGTGACGGATTGATTTCCAGTTTGCTAAGGCCTTTCAGGGTAGCCTCATAGGCAATCAGGCTGTGGGCGAAACCCACGCCCAGGTTGCGCAGCACGGTGGAGTCGGTCAGGTCCCGCTGCCAGCGTGAAATTGGCAGCTTGGCAGAGAGATGGCTGAACAGGGCATTGGCAATGCCCAGGTTGCCCTCGGAGTTCTCGAAGTCAATAGGATTGACCTTATGGGGCATGGTGGAGGAGCCGACTTCGCCCTCAACGGTTTTCTGCTTGAAATAGCCCAGGGAGATGTAGCCCCAGATATCCCGGTCCAGGTCAATCAGGATGGTGTTGAAGCGGGCAATGGCATCGTAGAGTTCGGCGATGTAGTCGTGGGGCTCGATCTGGGTGGTGTAGGGGTTCCAGTCCAGCCCCAGGCTTTCAAGAAACTCTTTGGCATTAGTGGCCCAGTCGATGGACGGATAGGCCGACAGGTGGGCATTGTAGTTGCCCACGGCGCCATTGATCTTGCCCATCAGTTCCACGGAGCGAACCTGCTTCATCTGCCGGCGCAGTCGATAAACCACATTGGCCAGTTCTTTGCCTACGGTCGATGGCGAAGCGGTCTGGCCGTGCGTGCGGGACAGCATGGGCTGTTCGGCATGTTCGTGGGCCAGATCGGCCAGCTGGTTCACCACCCTGTCCATGGCAGGCAGCAGGCCGTGGTCCAGACCCTCCCGCAGCATCAGGGCATGGGACAGGTTGTTGATGTCCTCGGAAGTGCAGGCAAAGTGCACGAATTCCGTAATAGCGTGCAGTTCCGGAACCTCTGCGATTTTTTCCTTGATGAAGTATTCAACAGCCTTGACGTCGTGATTGGTGGTGCGCTCAATACCCTTGATCCGTTCCGCATCTGCCAGGCTGAAGCCGGAGATCATGTTGTCCAGAAACTGGTTAGCTTCAGCGGTTAAAGCGGTTACTTCTGTAATCCCGGGGTGGGCGGCCAGCTTTTGCAGCCAGCGGAGTTCGACGGTCACGCGGTTTCTGATCAGGCCATATTCACTGAAAATGTCGCGGAAAACGCTGACTTTGCTGCCATAGCGTCCATCCACCGGGGAAATGGCGGTCAGGGCGTTGAGTTCCATCGAAAACCTCTCAAGTCATCAAATAAACGGTCAAAAGAAAAAGCGGGCGAATATGATACACCAGCGGTGGTCGGGATTCAGTCGTAAACCGACCGGTTTGCCTTCTCGGCCAGTTCCCGGGCGGTCATGATGACCTTGCGACGGTTGAAAATGAGCTGCCAGCGGCGCCCGCCAGTCTGGTGCCACAGTATCGCGGAGCGTATGCCAGCCAGCAGCAGGGCGCGCACTTTGGCGGCATTTTCCTCGCGCTGGAGAATGGTGGGTTCACCAGTCACCTGAATGCGCTGGCGGAAGGTGCTGATGGTATCTGCATAAACGGATGCCAGGTTGGCTAT
>JBHEPI010000054.1:0-18052 GCA_046260345.1 Marinobacter sp.
ACGGTTTCGTCGGGCTCGATATGGATATCCGAGCTGCGGGCCTGCACAGCATCTTCAAACAGCGTCTGCAACAGCTTGACCACCGGGGCTTCGGCGCTTTCGGATTCAGCACTGAGGTCGGCCAGGTCAAAGGCATCGTCCCCCAGTTCGTCTTCCAGCTCTTCCGCCAGCGAGGCAATCTCGTCGGTGCGGCGATATACCAGGTCAATGGTACTGAGGAGCTCGCTCTCCCGAACCACGGCCTGCTTGATCGGCTGCTTGAGCACCCGTACCAGTTCGTCGTAGGCGAAGATGTCCAGCGGGTCGGCCATGCCCACCAGCAATTCGCCGCTCTGCTCCGCCAGCACGATACTGCGGAAACGGCGGGCCATGGCTTCCGGCAGTTTCTTGACCAGGTCGTTATTGAACTGGAAGTGCCGCAATTGCACAAAGGGCACATCCAACTGGCGTGAAAGGATGTTAAGAAGGTTGTCCTCTTCCACGTAGCCCAGATCGATCAGGGTGCGGCCCAGCTTTCGCCCGGTGCTCTTCTGCTCACGCAGAGCGGTCATCAGCTGTTGTTCAGTGATGACGTCGTTCTGGACCAGCAGGTCACCTATGCGGATTTTTTTCTTTGCTTCAGCCATAAATCATCCTGCCCGTAACGCCTGCAGCCGTTGCTGCACGTAATCTGCCAGTGAACGGGGCAGCCCCGGCAGCTCGGCTGCCTGCCGGTAAGCCCGGGCGGCACCGGCCTGTTCGCCCTGGGCTTCCAGCGCAATTGCCAGTCCTACCCACCAGGGGCCCTGGCTGTCATCCCAGGCAATCAATTCGGCCCAGTGGCGGGCGGCTTTGCTGTTTTCTCCCTGCTGCTGCAGCAGGGTCGCCAGAGTTACCCGGTATTCCGCGTGGTCTTCCACTGTTGGCACGTCCGAGCTGAGCGTGTCGACAGCTGCACTCAGATCACCGTTGGCGTGCAGTGCCCGGGCTCTCAACAAGCGCAAACGCGGATGCCCGGTCGCAACGGTCTCGGGCAACCAGCCAAGAGCCTGATCCTGTTTGCCGTCCACCAGCAGGGCCCTTGCGACCACATAGCGGCTGCGTGGCGCAGTCTGTTCCTGTGTCAGTGATGCAAGACGGCGCTCAGCGTCGGTGATGCTGCCCCGGGCCACCAGTCTCTCCAGCTCCCTTGCGGTGCTTCGGTCCAGGGCCGCTGGCGTTTCAGGGGTCTGTTTCACGCCGGCCGTAGACACTTCACCGGGTTGATTCTCGTCGTCCCGGGCGGCGACCCTTTGTTGACTGGTCGCGCCCTCCTCTTCTGCCGGAGCGGCAGATTCGGCTGTCACCTCCGGCTGGCTTACGTCCGACATAGCCTCTTCCCGCTGTCTTTGTTCAGTTCCCGGTTCAGCAGAGCCATTCTCTGCCGCAACCGGCTCCGGTGCCGGCTCCTGCAGGGGTTCAGGGGCAGGCCCGGCGGCCTCACTCGTCGGTGCCGGGCTTACGGTTTCCACTTGTCGGGTCTCGGGCCTGTCATCGACGGCAACCACGGTTTCCCGCTGAACCGGCTGATCCGGAGACGGCTCACTTTCCAGCGCCGTGGGTTCCGGTGACGGGGTATCTGTAAAGATCCAGTAGCCACCTGTTGCAGCGATCAACAGCACCAGAACCACCAGCAAGGAGATAAGCCAGGGCCGGCTGTTTCGGGGCTGTGCCTGCTCACCCACATAGGCGCCCGGTGCCGCTGGCTGGCTCTGCCGCTGTTCCGCTGCCCTGAGGGCATCATTAAGCAGGCTCATAGCCACCTCACCAGCAGGTTGGGCAGATGGGCACTGTCGGTATCACGAATGGCCTGCATGACATGGGAGCGCCCGACCTGCCGGTCGCCACGGCCCCAGGCGGAGAGCAGCGATTTGTGAGCAATGATATTGACCAGCCGCGGAATACCACCGGAAGAACGGGAGATCAGCCGCAGGGCGCCAGGCGCAAACAGATCACCACCGTTGTAACCGGCCTGTGCCAGACGGTGCCTCAGGTACTGCGCAACGGACACCCTGTCCAGAGGCGCCAGGCGGTACTGGAAGGTGATGCGCTGGCGCAGCTGGCGCATGCTGTCCCGCTGCAGAATTTGGTCCAGTTCCGGCTGACCGAAGAGTACCACCTGCAGCAGACGGGTCCTTTCAGTTTCCAGGTTGGTGAGCAGCCGCAGGGCCTCGATAGTCTCCCCGGGCATGGCCTGGGCTTCGTCGATCACCAGCACCACGGGCCGCTGCTCCATGGCCAGGGCGATCAGCCGCTCGTTCAGGGCTTTGAGTACCTGGTGAGTGTTGGCACAACGCGCCACATCCACGCCCAGTTCTTCGGCCACCGCTTCATAGAGGGTATCCGGCGTCAGGTGCGGATTGGGGATATAGGCCGTATGAGCATCCTGCTCCAGCTCGTTGAGCAGTAGCCGGCAGAGCAGCGTCTTGCCGGTGCCCACCTCGCCGGTGATCTTGATAAAGCCTTCCCGCTCACGCAACGCCACCAGCAGCAACTCCAGCGCATCACTATGGCTGCGAGCCCTGAGGAAGTAGCGGGTGTTGGGCGTCAATGCAAACGGTGCTTCCTGCAGTCCGAAATGGGCTTCGTACATGCTAGCGTTTGGCTTTCTCCGGCTGGGGTTTGGCAGAATCGGACGACTCCAGAAGCTCCCGCAGAACCTGCATGCGCTCGCGGCTGGATGACACATCAGCACTCATCTGCTCGCTACCGGCAACCACCGGGCGCAACAGGATAACCAGCTCACTTTTGCGGGACTCGAAACGGCGCTGCTTGAACAGTTCTCCCAGCAGGGGAATGTCACTGAAGAAGGGTACCGCCGAGTTGTTGTCCTCGCTGGTGTTCTGTATCAGCCCGCCAATCACCACGATCTGGCCGCTCTCGGCACGAATCACGCTGTCTGTCTCGCGAACGGTGCTCTGCGCAAGCGGCAGGGTCACATCCCGGTCGCCCACGGTGATGACTTTTTCCTGGTCATTCACTTCGCTGACCGAGGGGTGAACATGCAGGGTAATGGCGCCGTCTTCAGCAATCTGCGGGGTCACATCCAGCGAGATGCCGGAGAAAAACGGCGTCAGTTCCACCGAAGTGGACGTCCTGTCAGTGGCGGTGGCTGCCGAATTGTTGTCGTCGAAATCTATATCAGTGACGAAGAACTCATCGGTTCCTACCTTGATCACGGCTTTCTGATTGTTCACGGTGGAAATTCGCGGGCTCGACAGAATCTGCACGTTGCCCTGTTCCCCCAACAGCTCAATCAGCCCGGTAAAGTCACCGGCCCGCACACTGGCCGAGAACAGCCCGCCAATATCGGATGTACTGACAGCCTGTCCGGCCAGTGCCTGTGCAGTGAAGTCTTCCGGCAATCCATCAGAGGCAGTGATGCTGGAGGCACTCTGAATATCCGCCCAATTGATGCCCTGCTGATAGCCCTCATTCAGACCAATTTCCAGGATTTTCGCCTCCAGAACAACCTGCCGCTGCATGGTCAGCTGGGTGCGGCGCAGGTATTCCTCCACCTGCGTGAGAGAGTCACCATCAGACCGGACCATCACCAGGCCGGCGCCGGCATTGACGATCACCTGGCTGCCGTTGTCGCTTCCAACGATCATCTCCAGGGCGCGCTCAATGTCCTGCCAGAAGTCGGATTCGGTTTCCGTGGAAATCCGCGTACCCACCAGGTTAGCCGTGCTGTTGTCGTTGGAACTGTCGCGGGTTGAGCCAGCACCGGTTGAGTTGTCCCGCGAGCTACTTACCTGCCCCGAGCTGACACGGGTTTCGGAACCACCACTGCGCTTGAAGTGCAGGTAATCGATCGGGAATAAACGGGTCTGGACACTGTCGGCCCTGACCCGAAACAGACGGCCACTGCGCTGGATATCCAGACCATACAGGTCACCGGCAATATCCATTACCTCAGGAACCGTCACATCTTTCAGCCGCAGATCGATGGTTGCCTGGACATCAGGGTGGACCACCACGTTATAACGGCTGCCCTCAACCAAAGCCTCAAAGAATGGTCCGGCAGCCAGCCCGCGCGCGTTTACGTCAAAGCGGTCTTCATCATCGGTCTCGCCCGACAGCGAAGGCATAAGAGCGGCACTGACGTCCTCGGGTACATCTCCGGACATCTGCTCTTCTTTCGCTTTCTGACGCTGCTCTGCTTCAGCCTCCGCCATCGCTTTTTCAATCGCGGTGGCGGCGTCTGTGGACGTAGCCTGACTGGTTCGCATCAACGGATTATTGCTGCAGGCCGTCAGAAAAACGGCCAGCAACAGGGTCAGAAACGTTCGGTTCGATGTCATAGCAGCTCGTTTGTCTGTCATTGAGAACTCCGCACTTGCGGAAGAGGTTCCAGGCGTAAAACGCGCACTCGTCCCTGATCGACCAGTTCTACCCGGTCCGGGTGAATTCGCCTGACGCGAACCCCCTCGAATGTCTGCCCCTCCGTGCGGGCCTCGCCGTCTATCACCGCCACCCTGCGATCGTTGCCAATAAATATCGATGCCAGCGTCAATTCTTTTTCCGGCACCTGCGCCTGCGCAGCCGCACCGTAGCCGTCCGGGCGGGTCGGGTCCTGCAGAGCCACCGCAGTCGGCGCTGCCAGAGCCAGGATTGCAATCAGCAGCAGCCTCATATCACACTCCCAGCCATGCGCGATCCAGGCTCAGGGTTCGTACCCGGATCCGGACTTCGTTTTCAGGGTAGTCGCTGGAATCGTATTCCAGCAGCACCCACCCCAGGCGCGCATCCATTGCTTCGAGTGTCTCCAGGTAAGCCAGCACATCCATGTACCCGCCACGCACAATGATTTCTGCATCGTGGGCAAACAGCAGCGGCTCCTCAGCCTCAGCTTCCTCACTCCGGCTTTCCCCGTTGGCTCGTTCGGCTTGCCCGTCAAAAACCGGCTCTGGCGCTAGCAAATCCACGCCAAGAAGCTCCAGTTTGTCCTGGGCCGCAAGCATATCCCGCAACAGTACCACCATGGCCCGGGGCGCAATCAGCCGCCCGGTAGTTTCAGCGAGCTCATCATTCAGTCTCTCCAGCCTCTGCTGTCGGGCCGCAAGCTGATCCCGCAGCACCTGCGATGGATCGGAGGCTAACTGCTCCGTCAGCCGCGCCTGCTGTTCCAGCAATGATGCGCGAGTGTCATCCAGGGACACCTGGCGGGACCGGAGCTGTTCGTTGCTCGCTGCCACCGGAGCAACGGCAAGCTCCCAGCCGGCAAACAGGACCACCACCACTGCAGTGACCGCAAGCAGAATCCGCTCACGGATGGGGCGCCCATTGAACCAGGCCGCGCCCCGATCAAGCGATTGACGGAAAGCCGGGGTCATTGTGACCCCTCCCGGCCGGCATCTGTTGCCACCTGGAATTCGATCCAGCGCCCATCTTCTTCCCGCTCAAGCCGGAAGCTGCCGAAGGTCTTGCCTGCAAACGCCGGCTCGCCCCCCAGTTGTTCAAGATACACCGGCACCAGCCGGCCTGACTGAGCCCTGCCGGCCAGACCAACATCGCCGTGACGGGCATCCAGGCGGATAGACGTTAACCACAAGCCTTCCGGTACCTGGCGTGCCAGAGCCGACAGTGGTTTGGAGAAGCCGTTGGTTTCGGTAGCAATCAGATTTTCCACCCGGTCCAGCAGTTGTTGCCTGCGCGCAAGGGTTTCTGTCACACGCTCCAGATCCGCTTCGATTTCAGGATCAGGCCGACGGGCTTCCACCTCGTTTGTCTTTCGATCCACGGAACGCTGGAGCTGATCATTCTGCTGTTGCAGGGCCATGGTCTCTGCCTGCAGCTGCGATTCCTGATAACGGGTAACGCCGGCAGCGACAGCAATTACCACCAGTGCCAGCACAAGAGCGGCCATTGCCACCCCGGCCTGCAGCTTCTCCTTGCGGGGCCGCAGATCGTCAGTGTAGAGATTTACCTGCTGGGAGGTTTCATCACCACTTCCGGTCATCGCCAGGCTGGCACTCCAGGCTACCAGACAGCGACTGTCCAGTGCCTGTTCCAGATCAAAATGCGCCCAGTCCAGCGTTTCAACGCCGGCAGCCACGTAGGATGCCAGCATGGAGGATAATGGCAGAACGTTGTCACGAGCCACGAGCCTGATGACGGCAGGGGGCACCTGCCCAAGCTGGCTTTCGTAGTAATCGAGGGATCGCTGCATCTCCAGCGCCAGCGACTGCACTGCATTTTCCTGGCTTGAAGCATCCCGCAGATCATCAGACGTTACATCCAGGCGCCGGGACAGGTAAAGCGTCTGCCCCTTACACACAATCATCTGGCCGAAGCGCTCTCGCATATGAACCAGAGCGGCACCCCGGTGATCCGGATCAATACGGGGAATCAGGTTGCGTAACGCCAGTTCCGCAATGTCGATGGACACCAGTGCCATGCCACAACGTTCCACCAGCGCCACCAGTTCCCTGACCAGCGACTTTCGCGCGGCGACCACATTCACCAGGTTGCCGCGTGCGCGTGAAGCGTCTTTCGGGAAAGGAAACACATCAGATACGGCATCAGAGGGATTGAAATCGAGAAAGTCCTTGAGCTTCCATTTCAGGGCATCGCCAAGCTCGGACTCTTCAACGCCTTCCGGGCGCTCAAGCTGGAACACCTGGTACTGATCAAGCGGAAGGACAAGGGTGGTGTCTGCACCAGCCCACCCACGATCACTGGCGAGATTTCCAAGGACTTCCTCACGCTTTGCCGGGGAGCAGTCCGAAAAACCGGCCGAGCCTGCGGATTCCGCCCAGGCGATGCCGTCGGGGCGAACTTCCAGGTATACACGTTGCCGCTTGCCGGAACGCTGCAGAATCTTCGTTATGAAACCTCGGGCCACTCGCCAGCCTCAGTGCGCAAAAAATGAACGGGCTTAATACCCGCTGTGCATAATAGTTGAGAAAGTGAACGTAATTCTATGTTTAATTGTTATATTTGACCTCTTTTTGCAACTCTTTAACACAAACGCACCCGCTCAGCGGGGGCGTCGCAGTATATGTCAGCCAAAACGTTACAGTTTACATAGGTCAGATCGTTGGGTAGGGCACGTGCGCCTCACAAAGAGGTTAGCCGTTGCCCCCCCACCGAACCGTACGTGCACATTTCTATGCATACGGCTCTCCAACAAGCTTTTTCCGGAAAGCGCGTAGGTCGGGTAGTGTCCCCTTGTGCAAATCACGGTGGCAGTCAAAGCATAGGACCAAGGTCTTTCTGCGTCTTGCCATCATGAGCCTTTTCCATGGCTCCGTACCCTTCGCGATATCCTTCAGTTTGCGCACATGGTGCACTTCCAGACGACCCGAGGGTTGGGTGCAGTATTCACAGACACTAGCATTCAACCGGTCAAGTAGCTCCGTTCGCCCCGAGTATTTATAGGGGTTGGGGAGGATATCCACCTGACCTGGCCTAGGTGCAGCCCGGTTTTTCAGCTTAAACACCGTTGTTTCGAAGACTTTATCCCCTCGCCACTCCTTGAGAACATAGGAGCCGTCTCCTCTTTTGAGTTGACTGGCGATTTTGGCCCTACTCGTCTTGTGCTTTGCAGCAAGCGTTTTGAAGAGACTGTTCTGCCATATCCACTCCACCTTATTCAGGTAGAATTGCGGCGCGAGGTTGTAGTAGTTCGCAAAGCCTCTCAGCTCTGCATTGTACTGACCAACAATCTCGGTGTCGCTGTGGAATAGGAGCGCCTTCTTGGCCAACGCCTTTCCTGAGTCATAGAGACCGTAGCCCTTAAGCTCCACGAACTTCTGCGCTTTTTCCCGAGGAACCCCAAGATGTACGTGCTCGGTAATGGTACGTTTAGTTCCATGCACCTTGCTTCCATCAGCCTTATGGCTGACGACGCATTTTACCCTCTTGCTTTCACGCCGACAGACGACGGAATAGCCTAGGAAGGTAAGACCTTGTTTTGGGTCCACAATGCCGGATTTCTCTTGCGAGATTTCCAGCCTCAACTCCGTTTCCACGAAGCGGGTGACGTCTGCCATGATAGCTTTCGCTTCCTGCTTAGTGCCAATGACACCAATTAGAAAGTCGTCCGCATACCTGACATACCTCAAGCGCTTGAAGCTGGGGTCGTCCATCAGCACACTGCTCATGTTGCTGAGTCTTTCCCCCCATGCCTGAATCTCACGCCGCCACTTGGCAGCCTTTTCTTCAGATATGTCGCTTCGCTCTTTGAGCCATTTTATCCGATTACTCCGATTGCACAGAAGCTTTCGGTATTCAGGGTTGGGTCTTCTCCGGTTGCCCGTGCCGAACTCCTTGACCTTACTCACCATGAACTCATCGAGTTCGTGCAGGTAAATGTTGGCCAGAATTGGAGAGATAATCCCTCCTTGAGGTGTCCCGCTGTGCGTGCCGTAGTATCGCCAATCTTCCATGTATCCGGCCTTAAGAAATCTCCGAACCAAGTTCAGAAACTTTCGGTCATCAACACGTTTGCTCATAAAGTGCAGCAAACGATCATGGTCGATATTGTCGAAGTACCCTTTGATGTCTACGTCACAGACCCATTTGGTCCCCTTCCAGCTATCCCTTATCTCATTGAGGGCGGTATGACACGATCGGTTTGGCCGAAAGCCAAAGCTCCAATCTGAGAAGACCGATTCATAGATCTCCTCCAACAACATCCGCATTACTTCTTGGATGAGTTTGTCATCACCATTTGGCACCCCCAGAGGTCTGGTTTTGCCTTTTGGGTTCCTTGGGTCTTTCGGTATCTCCACTCTGCGGCAAGGACTTGGTTTGTAAACTCCGGTTTGGATCAAGTAGATCAGATGAGTCACCCGGTCTTCCTCGAATCCATCCAGCGTGTTTCCATTTACCCCTCGGGTCAAAGCCCCTTTATTGGCGTAAATGTTCGCATACGCTTGAGTCCACAAGTCCCTGTTGCTACACATGATCTTGTGCAGCTTCCTTACCTTGGCTCCACTTTTACTCGCTTTGCCTATACCACTTAGCGCATTGAGTGTTCTTTGTGATAGCACTGACTATCGAACCTCGCTCTATTGGCATGTTCTTGTCTGACTCCCTTCCCCCTTACGGTTGGACTTTCATTGCTATTGCTAGAAACTTATATCCAGCTTTCAGGTCAGGTTGGTTACTGACTGCTAGACCCATTACAGGTCAACATTGGGTACTACGAAGTCTCCGTTGCCGTGCAGGCCCATAGTTGAGACCTGTTTAGGCAATCCCGCATTTCTAGGTGGTCAAGGTGCGTCCCACTTAGGTTCCACTTACGTCCCCTTAACACTCTCACCGAGCGCGTGTCACGTGGTTGGTTAGCCGGGTGTTCTAACAATCTCCCCGACTACACGTGAAGTGACCTCTCAAGAGTCATAGGTCACTGATATCCCGAAACCCACAAAGGACTATGGTTCAACCAATCAGGCTTAACCGTATGGGACTTGCAATGACGGGCGCAAGTTAGACTCTTTCACCGCCACCCGCCTTTTCCTGACATGCTGCACTCCCCTCCCTCTTTCGAGGTTCAAGCCCATTACTGGGCGAGGATAAGTCAGGTTTGCAATAGGCCTACCAACAGCCTATACTTGTAGCACGAATGCCGCAAGTGCTTGATTTACCTAGCAAAACGGCGCACCTAAAACGGAATGTCATCATCAAAATCATCAACCGGTTCAGGCATGCTGCCCTGGGAGGGCTGGCTGTAGCCACCGCCACCGGACTGCTGACCTGACTGGTTCGCGGCCGCTGCCGCTGCAGGCGCCGCATTGCCGGCTTGCTGGGGCCGGCCTGCCGGAGCGCCCTGGCTCGCGCCACCGCCTTCAGCACCGCGGCTGTCGAGCATCTGCATCTGGCCGTTGATATCTACCACCACCTCGGTCGTGTAAACATCCTGGCCTTCCTTGTTCTGCCATTTGCGCGTTTGAAGTTTGCCTTCAATGTAGACTTTCGAGCCTTTGCGTAAATACTGGCCGGCAATCTCGGCAATCTTGCCAAACATCACAATTCGGTGCCATTCGGTTTTCGGCACAAGCTGGCCTGTTTGCCTGTCCTTGTAGCTTTCGTCTGTCGCAAGGTTCAGGTTCACCACCGCGTTGCCGTTCGGGGTATAGCGGGTGTCCGGATCCTGCCCCAGGTTCCCGATCAGAATAACCTTGTTTACGCCTCGTGCCATGATCTGCTCCTGACTCTGTTTTCAGGGATAGCCTGCTTTCCCTGCAGGCTTCCGGTTTTCAAGAACTGCTACCCTGCCGGACAAACGCGAAGTCCGCAAGCGACAGTTCATCGAATTTCTGACGATCCACCTTCAGGTAGGCCGTTTCCGCCTCTTCCAGGATAACCACATCCTGTACCCCGGGAAGCTTCCTCAGTGCATCGTCAATATAGTCAAACTGGCTGTGTGCCACATGCTGTAACTGTACCACGAAACTGGCGGTATAACCCGGGCTCGGCATGGTCAGCGCCACCGCCAGCCAAAGCAGCAACACCACAACCATGAACCACAGCACTCCCTGCAGCCCCACGTATTGAAGGAGTATACCGCCCACGGCACCTCCCAGAAATGCGCCGAAGAACTGCGACGTGGAATACACCCCCATGGCCGTGCCCTTTGCCGCTGCCGGAGACTCCTTGCTCACCAGTGACGGCAAGCTGGCTTCCAGCAGGTTGAACGCCATAAAGAAAAAGAACAACACCCCCCAGGCAGCGGCCAGATTTCCCGACAACCCGCCAATGGCGGCCGTTGAGATTGCCAGCAAAGCAATCGCGCCACACAGAACCGGTTTCATCCTGCGTTTTTTCTCACCAATGATGATAAACGGCACCATGGCAAAAAACGATGTCACCATGACCGTCAGGTAGAACCACCAGTGGGATGACGATGGCAGACCCAGCCCGTCCTGAAGCAGGGTCGGGAAGACCAGAAAAATCGCCGTCAGCACCAGATGCAAGGCGAAAATCCCGAAATCGAGTCGAACCAGTCGCTTATCCGATATTACCCTGCCCAGCATCGCCCGGGCCGGATGCGTATCGGCGCTGGACTTGTGTTCATGAGGCGTTGGCACCAGGCGACTGACAATCACCATGGCCAGAATGGCCAGAACCGCGGTGGTGTAAAAAATCCCCGACAGCCCAAACGCCGAACCCAGCAATGGCCCCAGCACCAGCGACACGGAAAAAGACAGGCCGATCGAGATACCGACAGTCGCCATTGCCTTGGTGCGTTCCTCTTCGCGGGTCAGGTCACTGAGCAGCGCCATCAACACACTGGCGATGGCTCCCGCACCCTGAAGAATCCGCCCGGCGATTACGACGTATATGGAGTCTGTGGCGGCTGCCAGAACGCTTCCTGCTGCGAACAGCACCAGGCCGATATAGATCATGCGCTTTCGGCCAACCCGGTCAGAAAGCATACCGAACGGGATCTGCAGCAACGCTTGGCTCAGCCCATAGGCACCAATAGCCAGGCCTATCAGAGTTGGGGTTGCGCCCTTAAGATCGCTGCCGAGAAGGACAAACACCGGCATAACCATGAAGAGCCCGAGCATCCTCATGGCATACACGGATGCCAGTGCTGCAACGGAGCGTCTTTCCAGTGAGTTCATGCGGTGCCTGGCCTGCCAAAGGTTCCGGAAATAGGGGTTCAGAAGAGTCGCCTGCCCTTCGCGAAATCACCGCGCATTGTAACAGATGCCACACAGGCAGGGCATATTGCATTAAAGTGCCGAAAAGCGATCCCGCCTTGGCCGGCCGGGGGCCAAACACGGTATAATTTCCGTTTTTTCCAACAGCGAGGTGTTATGGACCATATCCAGATCAAAGGGGCTCGAACCCACAATCTGAAAAACATTGACCTGGATATGCCGAGGGACAAGCTGATCGTAATTACCGGCCTGTCCGGGTCCGGTAAGTCATCGCTTGCCTTCGACACACTCTACGCGGAAGGGCAGCGCCGGTACGTGGAATCCCTGTCGACCTATGCCCGCCAGTTCCTGTCGATGATGGAAAAACCGGATGTGGACCACATTGAGGGTCTGTCACCGGCCATTTCCATTGAGCAGAAAAGCACCTCCCACAACCCCCGCTCTACCGTCGGCACGATTACAGAAATCTACGATTACCTGCGTCTGTTGTTTGCGCGTGCAGGTGAACCCCGCTGCCCCGACCACGACCAGCCCCTGGAGGCCCAGACGGTCAGCCAGATGGTGGACCAGGTACTGGCAATGCCAGAAGAAAGCAAACTGATGATCCTTGCCCCGGTGATCCGCGATCGCAAGGGTGAGCACCTGCACGTCGTCGATACCATGCGCAGCCAGGGCTTCATCCGCCTGCGGGTGGATGGCCGGGTTTACGATATCGACGACGTTCCACCACTGGACAAAAAACGCAAACACCAGATTGACGTGGTGGTGGACCGCTTCAAGGTCAAACCGGGGCTTGAGCAGCGGCTTGCGGAAAGCTTTGAAACCGCCCTGGGGCTGGCCGATGGCATCGCCCTGGTAGCGCCCATGGATAATGAGGGTGAAGAACACACCTTTTCCGCCCGTTATGCCTGTAACCAGTGTGGCTATGCCATCAGCGAACTGGAGCCGCGGCTGTTTTCCTTTAACAACCCTGCCGGCGCCTGCCCTACCTGCGATGGCCTGGGCGTGAAGCAGTTTTTTGATGCCGAAAAAATCGTCCAGCACCCGGAAGCTACCCTGGCCGAAGGCGCCATCAAGGGCTGGGACCGCCGTGCTGTTTACTATTTCCAGATGCTGACCAGCGTTGCGGAACACTACGACGTGGATATGGACACCCCATGGGACGATCTGCCGGAGGACTTCCGCCAGGCGCTGCTCTATGGTTCCGGCACGGAAGACATCCCGTTCCGCTACGTTAACTCCCGCGGCCACATCATGGAGAAAGCGCACCCCTTCGAGGGCATCCTCCCCAACCTTGAGCGCCGCTACCGGGAAACCGAATCCCAGAGCATGCGGGAGGAACTGGCGCGCAACCTGAGCACCCAGCCCTGCAAGGAATGTGGCGGCTCACGCCTGAGGCGCAGTGCCCGTCATGTGTTTATCGAAAAGAATAATATCTCTGATGTCACACACATGCCTGTAGGTGACGCACACGACTACTTCGGCCAACTCGCCCTGCCCGGGCGCAAAGGTGAAATCGCCGAAAAGATACTGAAAGAAGTTCGCCAGAGGCTGCAGTTTCTGGTCAATGTGGGGCTGGAATACCTGACCCTTGAACGCAGCGCCGACACCCTCTCCGGGGGCGAGGCCCAGCGTATCCGCCTGGCCAGCCAGATTGGCGCCGGCCTTGTCGGCGTCATGTACATTCTCGACGAACCCTCCATTGGCTTGCACCAGCGGGACAACGACCGGCTCCTGGCCACCCTGTTTCACCTCCGGGACCTGGGCAACACCGTCATCGTCGTGGAGCATGATGAAGACGCCATCCGTGCCGCGGATCATGTCATCGACATCGGGCCGGGTGCAGGCGTTCACGGCGGCCATATCATCGCCCAGGGCACCCCGGAAGACATCATTGCGTCCGAGGACTCGCTCACCGGCCAATACCTCTGTGGCAAGAAGGAAATCGCCATCCCCGAAAACCGCCACAGCAGCAACGGCAAGAACCTCGTGCTTAAAGGCGCTACCGGCAACAATCTGCGTGAGGTAACACTCACACTACCTCTGGGCGTGATGACCTGTGTAACCGGCGTTTCCGGCTCCGGCAAATCAACGCTGATCAACAGCACGCTTTACCCGGTCTGCGCAGCGAAGCTGAACAAGGCAACCAGCCTTACCCACGCGCCTTATGAATCCCTGAAGGGGCTCGACCAGCTCGACAAGGTCATCGATATCGACCAGAGCCCCATCGGCCGAACACCACGCTCAAACCCGGCCACCTACACCGGTCTGTTTACGCCAATCCGGGAACTCTTCTCCGGCACCCAGGAAGCCCGGTCCCGAGGCTACAAGCCCGGACGTTTCAGTTTTAATGTCAAAGGCGGGCGCTGCGAAGCCTGCCAGGGCGACGGCGTGATCAAGGTGGAGATGCACTTCCTGCCGGACGTCTACGTGCCCTGCGATGTCTGCAAGGGCAGGCGCTACAACCGGGAAACCCTCGAAGTACGCTACAAGGGCAAAAGCATCCACGAAGTTCTCGCAATGACCGTTGAGGAAGCCAGGGAGTTTTTCGACCCTGTCCCCTTCCTGGCCCGCAAGCTACAAACACTGATCGATGTTGGGCTGTCCTATATCCGCCTGGGCCAGAGTGCCGTGACGCTCTCCGGCGGTGAAGCCCAACGGGTAAAGCTGGCAAAAGAGTTGTCCAAACGCGATACCGGACAAACCCTGTACATACTTGACGAACCCACCACGGGGCTGCACTTCTACGACATCCAGCAGTTGCTGACGGTGCTGCAGCGGCTGCGGGACCACGGCAACACCATTGTGGTCATCGAGCACAACCTGGATGTGATCAAAACCGCGGACTGGATCATCGATCTCGGGCCCGAGGGTGGCTCCGGTGGCGGCATGATTGTCGCTGAAGGCACGCCAGAAGAGGTTGCAGAGGCTGAAGGCTCACATACCGGACGGTATTTGAAAGGGGTGCTGGCCGGGAAATAAAAAGGAATTAGCCACAGACAACGCAGACACACGGACGAAAACACCGGTAGGCGCTATTACTGAGGCCGGAACGGCGAGGGGATGGAGGCAAGTTTTCTGGAGGAAAAAGGTGTCTGAGCGAAGCGAGTTCTTTTTCTGAAGAAAACTTGCCTCCATCCCCTCGCCAGGCACCAAACCCAGACATAAAAAAACCGGAGCGATCAGGCTCCGGTTTTTTTGACTCCGCGAAAGATTAATCTTCGCTTTCGTCAACTTCTTCAGCTTCGATATCCAGCGGACGACCGACCAGCTCTACGAATGCCATCGGGGCATTGTCGCCGGCGCGGAAGCCACACTTCAGAATACGAAGGTAACCACCCGGACGCTCGCTGTAACGGGGGCCAAGCTCATTGAACAGCTTGGCAACCGCCGCATCGTCACGCAGGCGTGAAAACGCCAGACGACGATTAGCGACCGAATCATTTTTTGCGAGCGTGATCAAAGGCTCGGCTACCCGGCGAAGCTCTTTCGCCTTGGGGAGCGTTGTCTTGATCAGCTCGTGATCAACCAGTGACGCAGTCATGTTCCGAAACATGGACTTGCGATGCGCACTGGTCCTGCTGAACTTACGACCACTCTTACGATGACGCATTGCTCTTATTCCTTACCTTAAACTAATCGGCGATTAACCGCCCAGTACCCGGTCGTCGCCCCGAAGGCTAGCCGGCGGCCAGTTATCAAGACGCATACCCAATGAAAGACCGCGGGACGCGAGCACGTCCTTGATCTCGGTAAGCGACTTTTTACCCAGGTTAGGCGTCTTCAGCAGCTCAACTTCTGTGCGCTGGATCAGATCGCCGATGTAGTAAATGTTCTCAGCCTTCAAGCAGTTAGCTGAACGCACTGTCAATTCCAGATCATCAACCGGACGCAGTAGGATCGGATCGATTTCTTCCTCTTCCTCAACACGCTCGGGCTCTTTCTCGTGATCGAAATCAACAAACACGGCCAATTGTTGCTGGAGGATGGTGGCCGCCCGGCGAATTGCTTCTTCCGGGTCAATGGTACCGTTGGTCTCCAGATCAATAACCAGCTTGTCCAGGTCGGTGCGCTGCTCTACGCGTGCACTTTCCACGGCGTATGCAACACGACGAACCGGACTGAAGGTGGCGTCCAGTTGCAGACGTCCAATGGCGCGAGTCTCGTCCTCGTCCAGACCCCGCTGATCCGCCGGCTCATAGCCGCGACCACGGGCAACCTTAAGACGCATGTTCAGTTCACCGTTTGCACTCAGGTGACAGATGACATGTTCCGGGTTGGTGATCTCGACATCGTGATCCAGCTTGATATCACCGGCAGTGACAACGCCCGGGCCTTTCTTGCTGAGTGTTACCTCGGCATCATCCCGGCCGCCCATTTTCACGGCCACGCCCTTGAGATTCAGTAGAATCTCAATGACGTCTTCCTGAACACCTTCGATCGCGCTGTACTCGTGCAGAACACCGTCAATCTGTGCCTCGGTAATGGCACAGCCCGGCATTGAGGACAAGAGAATACGACGCAGCGCGCTACCCAGGGTGTGGCCGAAACCTCTTTCCAGAGGCTCCAGTGTCACCTTGGCGCGCATGGCGCTTGATTCTTTCACGTCAATGGTACGAGGTGTCAATAACTCATGTACTGAACGCTGCATAGACGCCCCTAATTGCTCTCGTTGCTAACTGGGCTTTACTTGGAGTAAAGCTCGACGATGAGGTTCTCGTTGATGTCGGCCGGCAATTCAGTGCGCTCAGGCACTGACCTGTAAACGCCTGACATCTTGCTGGCGTCGACCTCTACCCAGCTCACCGGTGCGCGGCTGGAAGACAGATCCAGTGCGCCTTTTACGCGGAGCTGGTTTTTTGCCTTCTCACGCACACTCACAACATCACCTGGCTTTACCTGATAGGACGGGATATTGACCATCTTATCGTTGACCAGGATCGCTTTGTGAGAAACGAGCTGACGGGACTCAGCACGAGTAGAACCAAAACCCATGCGATATACAACGTTATCAAGACGACCTTCCAGCAGTTGCAACAGGTTCTCACCGGTTGCGCCTTTACCGCGGGCGGCCTCTTTATAATAGTTGCGGAATTGCTTTTCCAGCACGCCGTAGATACGACGGACCTTCTGCTTTTCACGAAGCTGCACGCCATATTCGGACAGACGGCTGCGACGCGCGCCGTGCATACCTGGCGGAGTCTCAATGTTGCACTTTGAATCGAGCGCGCGAACACCGCTCTTCAGAAAAAGATCTGTCCCTTCACGACGAGACAGCTTGCACTTCGGGCCTATGTAACGAGCCATAATTCACTGTCTCCTGTGTTAGACGCGGCGCTTTTTGGGCGGACGACAACCGTTATGGGGAATCGGCGTCACATCAGTGATGTTAGTGATCTTGTACCCGCAGCCATTGAGCGCGCGTACAGCGGATTCACGTCCGGGCCCCGGACCTTTAACCTCTACGTCCAGGTTTTTAAGGCCGTATTCAGCAGCCGCATTACCGGCTCTTTCAGCTGCTACCTGCGCAGCAAAAGGTGTACTCTTGCGTGACCCACGGAAACCGGACCCACCGGAAGTGGCCCAGGACAATACATTGCCCTGACGGTCAGAAATGGTCACGATAGTGTTGTTGAAGGACGCGTGTATGTGCGCGACGCCATCAACAACCGTCTTTTTCACCTTTTTACGGGTACGTGTACCTGGCTTTGCCATGTTTGCCTACCTGTTACTTACGAATCGGTTTGCGAGGACCTTTACGGGTGCGGGCGTTGGTCTTTGTGCGCTGGCCACGGACCGGAAGGCCATGACGATGCCGCAGACCACGGTGGCAACCGAGATCCTTCAAACGCTTAATGTTCATCTGAACTTCACGACGCAAATCGCCTTCAACGGCCAGCTTGCCAACTTCTGTACGAAGTGACTCAAGCTGCTCGTCGGAAAGGTCCTTGACCTTGACGTCCGGCTTAACGCCGGTTGCATCGCAAAGCTTCTGGGCTGCTGTCCGGCCGACTCCAAATATGTAAGTCAGCGAGATAACAGCATGTTTGTGATCGGGTATATTGACACCGGCTATACGTGCCATCCAAATTACTCCGCGTTCAAAGCTTTGCTGTGTGAATTTTCCGCCACTATAAAAGGGCGCGAAATAATAGCGCCTGACCCCACCTGAGGTCAAGCGCTATCATTCGTACCCCCTGCAATGTCAGTTCCGGATCCGCTATGGATCAGCCCTGGCGCTGCTTGTGACGAGGCTCCGAGCAAATGACCCTTACCGAGCCATTGCGACGAATTACTTTGCAGTTACGGCAAATTTTCTTTACCGAAGCGCGTACTTTCATTGTCGACTCCAGTTTTCAAGGGGAACGGGATTAACCGTTCCGACCATAGCCCTTGAGATTGGACTTCTTCATCAA
>JBHEPI010000079.1:0-13791 GCA_046260345.1 Marinobacter sp.
GGGCAGGACAGAGAGCTTGCAACCATCAACACCGTTGTGCGGGTGGAAAACAATCTCGTTGCCATGCTGGACTCAGCCAGCCTTACCATCGCCATGCGACCGGTAACGATTACCCGTACTCCCACTCGCCGGGGCTTGAGAACGCGACGGGAGATCGCCGAAGAACCACCGAAGGTGAGACTCGAACAACCGCTGCCCAACGGCAAGATCTGTTATTTGTCCCTTCCGCCCCGGGAAACCTTCAAAACCACCTGGAGCCAGGAAGGCGTAAGAACCAGCGAGGTAGTGGCCCGTGCCCAATGGCAGGGAAGTGTGGAATTTGACGAAGCGTGCCGTAACCTAGTGTTTCCTCCGCCAGAACTGCATGATGACACCACCTTTGATCTGGTCACTCATAGCAAACCGGATTTCAGCGAGACTGGCCAGCGTTTCTGGGCGGACGAGCAAACCCATAAAGCGGAGGAAACCACATGACCGCCACTATGGAGGATTCCGGCTACGCTCCAACGGCGTATCGCAGCAACCGGAAAGCTCCGGTCCCAAAAGAACCCGACCAGCAAAGCGCCCTGTTCCGCAAGAGCTGGACCATGGGGCCGCCTTTGCCGAAAGGTCCCTTATCTGAGGTGTTCCCCCCCAACTTTCTACAAACCTGGGGGCCGGCGGAAGTCAGGGAAGACGACGAGAACCTCCGTCGCTTCAAAGCCGAGGCTGAGGCTGGCGGAGAGACATTTGATCCAGTGGGCTGGATTAATGGCGACAGCATACGCTACGCCTCTCTGCCCAAGATGAGTTGGGCGCTATTGTGGCTCCAGCATGGGGGGCGCCTCACAGCCCTGTGGCTATTTCCATTTTTTGTATTTGCTTGGTTGGTTTTATGGTTTATTGACCCTGAGAGGGACTCTTTTTCCCAATTCTTTTCAGACGGCATCCTTCCAACACTTTTGTTCTTTTTTCTACCCATGCTCCTCTGCTGGGGCATCGGCTATTTTATCGAGAAAAATACCCCACGGTGGTCTACCGGGAGCCTAAAGGTCCTCTGTGGGAGCTCAACCGCCGCACTGGAATGGTCACCCTGTTCAAGGAGCCGGCGAAGGGCGGCCAGTCCGGCGAAATCTGTGGCCAAGCACCGTTCCACGAATGGGACGGCTACCTGCTCAGCCTGCCGGACCATCAGGGCAATATCTGGTATCGGCTGGTACTGGTTCATAAAACACAGGAATGGGCCCTGCCCATGAACCAGTTACTTGCCGCCACCTCGACCCGACTACCCGGGCGCACGATGAGAAAAAGAAAAGGGATCCTTTATACTGGCGCACTATGAATGAGGACGACTACGAGGCCTTCAAGTGGGAAAACCGTACCGCGCTGGGCAATCATTCCTGGTAGTGGACTGAAACATAAATTCCATTTATTCACGTTGTAAGATATTTCAAATTATTAACACGGATAGTGACCAATGAAAGGATTCCTGATCCTCCTCTGCATACTAACCGGCCCCATCGCCCATGCAGACCCTCCCGATCTGGCCCTTGCCGGTGTCTACGAAGAGGGTGTTCCGCTTGACGACTATTGGGTCAGTGAAAAGCTCGATGGTGTGAGGGCCTACTGGGACGGGGAGCGGTTCTGGTCCCGGGGTGGCAATGAGTATCGGGCGCCGCAGTGGTTTACCGACGGCTTTCCCGATACCTCTATGGACGGTGAGTTGTGGATGGCGCGGGGAAAGTTTGCGGAGCTGTCGGGCGCGGTGCGCCGTCTTGAACCCATTGATAAGAGCTGGCGGCAGGTTCGTTTCATGGTGTTTGATCTGCCGGCGGTAGATCGCGTGTTTTCGGAGCGTGTCCGGGCTATGGAGGCCTTATTGGTGCCATCGCCTTCACCGTACCTGGCGATGGTGGCGCAACGCAGGGCGAAAGGCCATGAGGAGCTTATGGCGGCGCTGGATGAGATGGTGGCAGCCGGTGGCGAAGGCTTGATGCTGAGGCGTGGCAACAGCCGTCATTCTGCCGGCCGTTCTGATGACCTGTTGAAGGTGAAACGTTTCGACGATGCCGAAGCCGTCGTGGTGGCACACTTGCCCGGCAGCGGCAAATACCGGGAAATGATGGGATCGATCAGGGTAGAGCGGGAGGATGGCAGGCAGTTTCGTATTGGTACCGGCTTCAGTGACGCGCAGAGGAGGAACCCACCATCGGTAGGCTCAACCATCACCTATAAATACTATGGCTATACCGCCACGGGGCTGCCGCGGTTTGCCAGTTTCCTGCGGGTACGGAATGATGAGCCTGAAGCACCATGATCCGGCAGGTCCCGGTTACGAGGTCTTCATCTGAGGTTATCGAGTTTGTGCTACAGTTACGGTAGCTGTGGACAGTATTCAGCAACCCACAGTTCCTGAATGTCAGCAGGAAGGTAATCGGACTTTCTCTTGCCGGCATTCATTCAACAGATCATATCGTCACCAAAAGCCGAAATAGCAGTATTGGTTACTGATAAGGAGGCAAGAAATGGAAGCGAAATCCGGTCAAAACGATTACGAGCAGGTCAGGGAGGATGTCCAGAAACTCCGCGAGGATCTCGCCAAACTCACCAAAAGCGTTGCTGATGGGCAGAAGAACAACATCAGCCATCTTCGGGATGAAATCCGTCGTGAAAGCCGCGAGGCGTTTGACCAGGTGAAGCAGCGCGGGGATGAGGCCTTCAATCGCGCCCGTGATGCCGGCACGAAAGCCGTCGACGATGTGGAACACCGGATTGAAGAACGCCCGTTCCTCAGCATTGTCATTATGTTCCTTGCCGGCTTGCTGGTTGGTCGGTTTCTGGACCGCTGATCATGCCTGATTCAGCCTGGTTACAGGGCGTCCTGCGCAAAGCAGTCGCGGCCGCTCTTGGTTTTATGCTGGCCCTTGTGCTGCTGGTCGCCCTGTTGATTACCGGTTTTTATCTGCTCGTCAATGCCGCGACACTGGCCCTTTCCCCTTTGCTGGGGGAGGCCGGAGCCATGGCGGTGACGGGCTTTTCCTGTCTGCTATTGCTCGCGCTGTTTTTCTACAGGATGACCCGCCCGGCGTCATCGAATAAGCCTGCGAGTGGTGATAAGAGGCAATCCACGCCTACGCCAATCGATGCCATACGGGACCTTGTCCGCAAGAACCCTCTGGAGGCCGTCTTTGCTGCCTTCACACTCGGAGTGGTCGAACAGGGTGACCCGCGCCTGAAATCACTGCTGTTGCAGGGTGGTATGGTGCTGATGAAGGAAACGGAAGCCGAACAGGCGCGCGGCGATGACAAAGTAGACACCGCGGCAAACGACAGGGAAGCACCTGCAATCTGATCGTCACGTCAAGGTAACCCGCCAGGTCAACAATAACTGTGCAGTACCATTCATCGCATAGGGAGTTTGTTATGATGCTGCGCACGTTCCTGTTCATGGCATTGCTGGCGCTATTACTCTCCTCCATCACTAATGCGGCCCTGGGCGGGCAGGGCAAGGGTGAGAACTGGGTACTGCCGGGCCTGGGAAAATGGCACGACAAGAGGCCGGAACTTAAAGATAGGATTCATCGAGGCAAGCGCCAGGTGCATCTGCGGCACACTGCTGACCCTGGATGGCCACCAGCAGATTGTGCCTTCAGAGTATGCAGAAAACGCCAGGGCGGCAGGGCTGGATCTGATCGTCTGGACCGTTGAACGCAGCGGCCCGCTGGCCGATGGCGGAGGCTGGTATCATCAGACCATCACCGAGGCTATCGATAACGATGGCGACGTGTTCAACGTGATTGATGTGCTGGCCCGCGATGTCGGCGTGATCGGTATCTTCTCCGACTGGCCGGCTACAACGACTTTCTACGCCAATTGCATGGGCCTGGCTCGGCGCTAGTGTCCCCGCCGCCGGATTCTGGCGGAAATTCAGCCAATCGTAATGGCCTTTATTGGAGTAGACTGAAGGCACATCCTCAGACGGTAGCGGTTGTTTATGAGTACAGACACCGGCCCGGTATGGCAAAAGCAGGCCTCGGCCATTCTCAGTGGTTTTCTCGGGGATTGGCTTGAGGCCCGCAACAACCCGCTGGCCCTGCCAATGGAGGTCTTCCACGGGCGTGACGCCATTGATCCCTATGTGCCGGAAGTCGAGCAACCTGGTACAACGCTTTGCCTTTTCATTCACGGGTTGATGGAGCTGGAGTCCGTGTGGAATCTGCCCGGACAGAACGGAGCCCATTACGGTTCGCTGCTGGCGGAAGCGGATCGACAGGTCACCCCTCTGACTCTGCGTTACAACAGCGGACGGCCGATCTATCGTAACGGGGAAGACCTGGCGATGCTGCTTGAAACTCTCGTCGGCCATTGGCCTGTGCCCTTAGAGCGGATTATCCTGATTGGTCACAGCATGGGTGGGCTGCTGATTCGCAGCGCCTGTCATTATGGCCATGGCAGGGGCTTGCGCTGGGTGGAACAGCTTGGCGATTGTGTCTACATCGGATCACCCCACGACGGCTCCTGGCTGGCAAAGGGAGCAAAGGCCACGGCCGACCTGATGAACCGGACTCCGAGGGATTACCTGCGTGTGGTCGGTGAGGTGATAGACCTTCGCAGTGAGGGGATTCGCAACCTGTCCCGCGGAGAGGTTGTAACCCCAGACGATGGCGAGCCGCCCTTGTTGCCGGGCGCCCGGCATTACGTCGTCTGTGGTTTGCTGGCGCGCTCCCGTCAAAACCCGGTTAACGCACTGTTCGGGGATGCCCTGGTGCACGAATCCAGCGCCCATGGCAGCGAGCGCAAGGGCTGGGCTCTCAGCGGCGTAGCCACTTTTCCCGGTATTGATCACATCCGCCTGGCCCATCATCCCGATGTGTCCGGCCAGCTCAAGGAGTGGTTGCTATGAACGAGCAGGACCGTAACTGGTGGGCGGGTGTTGCCGATATCGCGGCCACTGGCATTAGCCACGGTGCGCTCAAGCTTGAGCGTGTGCACCTGTCTATTGCCGATGAGACGTTTGACATCCTGCAGCGGGTACCGGTTACCCGGCCCTGGAGTGAGGCTGTCCGCTCGGTCCACCACGGTATTTCACGCCTGTCCTATCGCGGCGTATCGTTGCTGGCTTCGGGCCTCGCGGGGCTCGGTGACAATCGTTGAGTCATCGGGTGCAACGGCAACGGTGGTAATGGCTTTGTCTTTGGTGTTTCCGATATAACGTGTCACAGGAGTGTGATAACGCCCTACTGATCAGCGTTACCGGATGCGACCGCCCGGGTTTCCAGGCGATTGCGCCCGTTCAGTTTGGCCGCATAAAGTGCCTGGTCTGCCATTCGCAGGTACTCTGCTGCCGACGAATCTTTACCGGGGATGCCGGTGGCAAGGCCAATGCTGACGGTGAACTGCAGTTGTGCATCCTCGCAGGGGGTCGAGCTCCGGGCGACCGCTTCCCGAAAGCTCTCAAGCCGTGAGATCAGTTCGGCGCGGTCGTCGAATGAGGTAAACATAACGAATTCTTCGCCACCAAACCGTGTCAGACGGTCGGTATCGCGCCGAAAATGCTTACGCATGGTGTCCGCCAGCGCTTTCAGGCACTGATCACCGGCTTCGTGACCGTAGGTGTCGTTGATGTTTTTGAAGTGGTCAGCATCCACCATGGCAACGGCAAAACCTTCCTTGTGCCTCTGGCACCATTGAAAACTCTTGCTGAATTCGGTGTCGAAGTAGCTACGGTTGCCGATCTGGGTCAGGTCGTCGGTGACGCTCAGGTGGGCGAGCCTTGCGTTGGCAGCGGCCAGTTCCCGGTTTAACCGGCCGAGCTTCCGGTTCCAGTAGAACAGCAAACCCAGAATCACCAGCGCAGCGCCTGTCAGTTGGGCAACCAGGGCGTAGTCAGTTTTCTGCTGCAGGTTAATGCCGCTCCAGTGCTGTTCGATGCGGTTACGCTCCTGTTTGGTCAGGCTCTCCACCAGCTTTTGCATGATACTCAGCAGTTCCGGCTCATCATTACGGGTAGCGACGGCAAGTGACCAGTCCAGCGGTACACGTCCTATCACTTTGAGGTCGGCCAGTCCCAGTTCCTGCATGTGGTAACTGGCGGTGGCCAGAGTACTCAGGTGAGCCGTCAGTTCCCGTTGCTGTACCATGCGGAGTCCGTCTTTTTCATTGGCCACTTCCACCAGCCTGAGATTCGGGTTCAGGGTTTTCAGCAGTTCGACAAATGCGTAGTCCGCCACAATGCCCACGGGCCGGTCGCCCAGGTCGGCCAGTGAGTCAATGAAGGGCGTTTCTATGCGGCCCACAAGAATGCCGGGGATCTCGGCATAGGATGCTGTGAAGTTCATGTAGCCCAGCCGTTCCGGGGTTTCCATGGCCATGGAAAACATGTCGCAATCACGGTTTTGGGCGGCCGCAACGGATTCGGGCCAGGTGCCGACCTGTAGTGGCATGAATTCGATGCCCGAACGCTCGGAAAACAGCTTGAAGGTATCGGCTGCTATCCCCGTGTGCCGGCCACCGTCGTCCAGTCCTTCAAGTGGCAGCCAGTCAGGGTCGACACAGAGTGTGAGTTGTTGGTTTTCCTGTTCCAGCCAGGCTGTCTCGGCATCGGTAAATGTGACTTCTCCGGGAGGCTCGGGTGCGCTGCGTAAGGTGGCTCCCAGCCAGCGGTTTTCGATGGTTCTCATTTCAGTGGGGCTGATCGCGGCGAGAGCCTCATCGATGATCGATGCCAGGGGTTCAAGCGCTGGCCGCACACCAAACCGCAAGTCCTCTCCAGGTTTGCCGTCAAGGGTGATCTCCCCGGCAATGGTGACCCCGGTCATACGCAACTCGCGAACCCAGTAATTGCCATTGGGCAAAGCCGCCAACACCACATCAACCGTGCCTTCCTTCAACGCCTGAAACATGGCTCGCTGTGAGGTAAAGGAGTAGACGTTATCGCCCAGTTGTTCTTTCAGCGCCTTTTCGTAATAAATGCCGGCCCCGGTGGCTACTCTCAGGCCTTGTAAGTCGTCAATTGCATTGAACTCCAGCGTGTCATCGAGTGAAAAAGCAACATTGGGGATGATGTGGTAGGGGGCGGTAAACCGACTGGATTCCCGGCGTTCCTGGTTATCCGATATGTTGGCCATGATATCGATGTCGCCACGCAGATACATCGGATACAGCTCCGACCACTGGTCTGTGACCGGAATAATCTGTAAGCCTGTCAGGTCCGCGACCCGATTCATGACATCAACAGCCAGCCCCTGAAGGGTGTTGGCATCACGGAAGCTGAACGGCGCGTAGTCCCTCATGAAACCGACCCTGATGGGGCCGATTTCACTGAGGAATCGTTGTTGGGCGCTGGTGAGTGCCAGGCCTGGTGACTCGTTGATACTGGCTCCGCCAAACTCCTGCCAGCGCTGGAAAAGTTCATTGATCGTTGATTCCGGAATCGCATCCAGGCCATCGCTCACAGCTTCAAACAGGGCTTCATTGCCTTTCAGAACGCCCAGCCGAAAGTCTTCACGTGAAAGTTCACCCAAAGGCGCCTCACCGACGACTTCCAGAAACCGGAAGCCGGCCTGATTGGCATAGTATTTCAGCAGTAATTCCGGCCCGATGACCCCATCCACCCAGCCAAATGCCAGCGCCCTCACAAGGCTGGGTATCGAGTTATAACTGGTGAATTCAATTCCCGCGTCTTTCAGTGCGTCATCATAGAAAATGTCCTGCACTATGCCGATGTGATAGCCCGAAAGTGCTTCCAGCGAGCTGATATCGCCCAGAGGATTGGCGGGGTCGTGCATAAGGTAGATCTGGCGAATGTGGTAAGGCCTGGTAAAGAGGATCTTTTCTGCCCGCTCTTCGCGGTAGGAAATACCGTCGATAATATCGATTTCACCGCGCATGAAGGCGCCAAACACTTCCGGCCAGGTGCCGGCACGAAAGTTGAAGTTCAGTTCCGAGTGGCGTGCCACCTCCCGGAGAACGTCAATCGAGAAACCTGAGGGGGTGCGGCCTTCAATATTGGAGTAGGGCTTGTTGTCAGACACGATGCCGACGGAGACCGTCCGGTGATCCGCCGCCAAGACGGGTGTTGATAGTGAGAAGAGCGTTAGCACAGTAAAGGCAAAGAACAGAACTGCGTTCAGATATTGCCTGTGGCGTGTCACTGCGGCGCTCATTGGGTGATTCGCAATTCCGTGTTTGTTAAGTCGAGAGTGTAGTCGCTCGCACCGGGTTTTCCTAACGGGACGTTGCGTTTCAGTCTGTGGTGATTGATGTCCGATGGTAGGATGTAGGAATTCCGGACTCTGCACAGGACACACTATGGGACTCTTGTTTGAACAGATCGACAGCCAACCCTCGCAACTGGGTGAAATCACACTTCGCCGCCGCCGTATTCCGGCTCTGGGCGACCGCGATATCTATGAGGTAAAACTGGGCGAAGAGTTCCTGATGTCCAGCATGTTTGTGGATGCGGAGGTGGCTCTGGCCGACCTGGGGCTGGAGGCGGCAGATGGTGACCAGTTGAAGGTGGTGGTCGGTGGCCTCGGATTGGGCTACACCGCAGAAGCGGCGCTTAGGCATAAGCGGGTGAGCGAACTGCTGGTGGTGGATGCGCTGGATACGGTGATTCACTGGCACCAACAGGAGAAAGTTCCGCTGGGCAAGGTGCTGAATGACGACCCGCGCTGTCGCTACGTACTGGGCAGTTTCTTTGACTTTGCCGTTTCGGAAACCGGGTTTGATCCGCAGGCGCCGGCCAAGATCTTCGATGTCATTCTGCTGGATATTGATCATTCCCCCCGGGCACTGCTGAACGACTCCAATGCCAGTTTCTACAACGCTGAAAGTCTTGGCAAAATGGCCGGTCACCTGTGCCCGGGCGGAGTGTTCGCCATGTGGTCCAACGAGCCACCGGATGAGCCGTTCATGGACGTTCTGCGGGAACTGTTCACGGATGTGGACGCCAGGGTGGTGTCGTTCTATAACCCGTTCCAGAACCGGGAGTCGACCAATACCGTGTTCCTGGCCCGTAAGCCATTCAGCTGACAGAACGGCCATGTGCAGTAAAGTCTTCTTTTTGGGATATTGTCTGGTATCAGGCTCCAGTCTTTCATAATCACAACAGACGCGGAACAGGAAAAAGGTGTTATGGCAGCAGACCAACCCATCAACTGGGCAGAAACGCCAGCCGCCGTGTGGCGCAGCCATCGTCAGGGGCTGCGGGCTATCCGGCGGCTGGATCCCGTGGGCTGGGACGACCTGACCGGTATCGGCCGGCAGCAGGAGGCACTGGCCCGCAATACGGAACGCTTTCTGGCCGGGGAACCCTCCAATAATGCCTTGCTCTGGGGCGCCCGGGGCACCGGCAAGTCATCACTGATCAAGGCGTTGCTTAACCGTTATCAGAGCCGGGGCGTGCGCATGATCGAAGTGGACAAGGTTGATCTGGTGAACCTGCCGGAAATTGTCGATGACATTGCGGAGTTGCCCTGGCGGTTCGTGATCTTCTGCGATGATCTGTCTTTCGAAGTGGGTGAGTCGGGCTACAAAGCACTGAAGAGTGTTCTCGAAGGATCGCTGGAAATGCCGCCGGAGAATGTGCGGGTATATGCGACGTCTAACCGCCGTCACCTGATGCCGGAATTCATGGACGATAACCTGAAAAGCGAGATGCGTGGCGGCGAGCTTCATCCGGCGGAAGCGATTGAGGAGCAGGTGTCGCTGGCGGACCGGTTTGGTTTGCAGTTGTCATTCTACGGATTTGCCCAGGACGTCTACCTGCAGGCTATTGACGCGCTGTTTCCCAGGGTGGGGGACCGTGAGGCACTGCACCGGGAGGCTATCCGCTTTGCAACCAGTCGGGGCTCCCGTAATGGACGCACGGCACAGCAGTTCTACCGGCAGTTCGCCGGTGACCCTGACGCTTTTGGTGGGTGAGCCACAGGCTACTGTCGCCGTGCCAGCTTCAGAAAACGATGGTGCACCAGCCGCACGCCAACGAATACCAGGATCATTACCACTGGGATGGCGGCGCCAAGCACCAGAGACTTGTTGAAATCAAAACCGGCATCGTAGGCGGAATCCAGTGCCAGTTTCAGCAGCCCCACCAGGTAGTAGCTGATGGCTACCACGGACAGCCCTTCCACGGTGTGCTGCATCATCAGCTGGATTTTCGATCGCCGGTCCATGGAACTCAGTAGCTGCTGGTTCTGGCTCTGTATCGCCAGCTCCACCCGCGTACGTACCATGTCCGAGGCACGATCCACCCGCCGTGACAGGTCTTCAAGCCTGTCCTTCACCGATTCACAGGTTTCCACAGCAGGTGTCAGGCGCCGGGTCATGAACTCGGTGATGGTCAGGTGCCCGGACAGCTCATCTTCCCGCAGTTCCTCCAATCGAGTGATGACCAGCTTGTGATAGGCCCGTGTTGCTGAAAAGCGGAAGGTGGAATGGGCGCGGAAAGCCTCGATGCGGGCGGCGATGTTGGTCAGTTCCGCCAGCACCTTTCGCTCGTCGATGTTCCTGTTGTCGGCCAGAGACTGAGTGACCACCGCCAGTTGCTGGTCCATGTCGTTCAGCGAGGGTGTCATTTCACGCGCCAGCGGTAACGATAACAGCGACATCAGCCGGTAGGTTTCGATTTCCATCAGCCGCTGGGTCAGGCGGCCGAGCTGGCTATCGGACATGTCCCGGTTCAGCACCATGAAACGGCCAAAACCGTCGCTGTGAAGCCTGAAGGTGCCCCAGACCCGGGCCTTGCCTTCCCAGGGACTGCTTCCTACCAGCCGTTCCCCTTCGAAACATTCGCGGATCTGCGCCAGGTCGGTTTCCGGGCCTTTGGTGTCTTGCTGCAGGTCAATGTGAAAGGCAGCCACTACGGTGCCGGTAAGCTTTTCAAGCCAGCCTTTGGGCAGTGACGAAATACCGGTGTTCCTGAAGGGCTGGTGCCCGATCCCGGCGTCCAGGTTGATAAAGGTGTAGGAAGCAAACTCCATGTGCATCTCACGCCGGATGCGCAGGGAGCCAAAGGTGGCCTCATAGCAGCTGACATCATCGTCGGGTTCATCAACTCCCAGCATGATATGCAGGTCTTGCCAGTGTCGGAACTGGGCGGCTCGTTGCTCCGGTGTGGTCAGCAGGGCGATGTGGGTAACCTGTGCCGGGCAGGGCAATACGTGGAACGGCCGGGAGTGGAGTTCGTTGTAAAGCTCTGACCGGAGCGGGTGCAGATCCAGCTGATTGAGTGGGAGATTCAAGGCTTGTTCCTCTGACGGCGATTCAGGCCGGTACCGGTAATGCCACCGTAAAGCGTACTCCGCCCGGTTCATTGGTTGCCAGTACCTGGCCGTTGTGATGTTCGGCGATCAGTCTGACGATCAGCAGACCCTGGCCCAGGTGCCCCTCCTCGTTGCCGGTTCTCACGGAAACGAAGGGGCTGAAAATATCACTGGTGAGGCTTTCCGGCAACGAGGAACCTTCATTGAATACACTCAGTTCCAGCTCTTTCGGGCCGGGCTTCAGGCGCACTTCTATCCGGCCCCCGGCTGGCGTGAAATCCCGTGCATTGTCCACCAGCTTGTCCAGCAGCTGTACCAGTAGTTCAGGGGAGCCGTGGCATGGGCAGTCTTTTGCGGGGCCGGAATAATCAATGCGGTGATCCGGGTCCAGTGACTGATAGGCATGGGTGGTCTGCGCAGCCACGTCGGCCAGGTCAAAGGTTTCCTTTTCAGCATGGTCGAAACTCTGTTCCAGCCGGGCCGCCTCGCTCATGCCCTGCAGTATCTGGCTCAGGCGGTCAGTGGCGGAGCGGCCCCGTTCAATGTAGCTGGCCTGGTCGGCCGGATCAGTGCTGTGACTGAGGTTTTCCAGAGATGATCGCACTACGGCCACCGGGGTTTTCAGTTCATGGGACAGGCGGCGGGAAAAGCTTTCCAGGTAGTCGGTATAACCCTGGAGGCGCTCCATCATGTGGCTGAACTGCCGCGAAAGATCGCCAAGTTCATCCTTCGCTTTCGCCGGCGGCATAGCACCCAGTATCCGGCCATCATCATCAATGCTGGTGCTGACCGCCCGTTGCAGCCGGGTGATGCGCCAGGACAGCCAGCTGGCATAACCCAGCAGCACCAGCATCAGGCCGGTGATCAGCGGCACGCTGCGGGCGATAACCGAACCCAGCGTGCTGCCGGACAGGGCCAGTAGCTGGTCCAGGGACTCTTCCAGTACCAGCACCCGGCCGTCATCCAGCTGATGCCTGACCAGCATATAGGTATCCCCATTCCGGTGGCGCACGAGTCCCTGCGACGGCAGGTCTCCCGCTGCTATGCGATGGGATTCGTTATTCAGGGGCATGGGTTCGGGCTGATAGAAGCGCACCAGTGCCCGCAGCCCGTTCAGGCTGATGCGCTCAAGAATCTGAAACGGGCTCAGGCTGTCAAACTCTGGTCTGTCCTGGTCTGGTTCCCGTGCCTTGCGGGCAATCACCCAGCCGTCCGGTTCCAGAACCCATGCGCCCTGGCCCGGGGCAATCATGGCTTCAAGGCGGCTTTCCAGTTCTGGCAGGCGGGTGACGATTCTTGCTGCCGCAGGGCCGGTGGCCACGATGTCATCATCACTGGCGTCGGCATCCGTTCCGGGCCATGTGACCTGGAAGCCAAATCTGGCCGATGGGTCCGGGCGGGGCATTCTCAGTTCAGCCTGGTAGCCATTGCTGACGGCTTGCCAGTAGCCGCTGATGCGAAGATCTGTGGCGCCGTCGCGCCCCGGTTCAATGGCGTTTATGGAGCCAGGTGCCTGGGTGCGGATAAGGCGCTGGACACTCTCGCCGCCATTGGTGAGGTTGAGTTGTATCTGATCATGGGGTTGTTCAGGGTTGCCGGGGTCGAAGGTCACCGCGTTGCGACCATTGACCTGGATCAGCAGGAACAGATGGTTGCGGTCCACGGCGGCTTGCCAGGAGACTTTGGCCTCTCCGTTCCCGTTTACCCTGCCGGTATCCTGCCATTGCGGGCGGGACTCCTCTTCATCGTAGCCTGGCCAGTCGTCACCATAGCCGTCGAGGTTGAGCTGGCGGGACAGTATATCGGCGTAGATCACGTCTGTTCCCGGTTCGATGGCCTCTTTTGTGGCAGGATTTTCTACAGCAAACCCGGCGACACGTCCAGCCTGGTTCTGCAACTGCACGGCAGCCTGATCCCGCAGGGCCTGATCCAGTTCCAGCACAAACTGCAGCCCGGCCCAGGGGATCAGCAGCATCAGCAGGCTGGCGATGAAGAGTTGGCGTTTGAGAGTCACAACTCAGGCCTCATGGGCGTTCCAGCGATATCCCATGCCGTAGGCGGTGTGAATGCCGTCAAAGCTGTCGTCGACCCGGGCGAACTTGCGGCGTATCCGCTTGATGTGGGAGGTCACCGTGTTGTCATCCAGTATCGTGCTGGCGGCTTCCATCAACTGGTCGCGGCTACGCACGTGGCCGGGGTGCTGAACCAGGGAGTGCAGCATCCAGAATTCGGTCACCGTCAGGTCGATGGGCTGACCATTCCATTCAGCAGTCATCCGGTCCACGTTCAGTGCCAGCCGGCCCCGGTGCACCACTTCATCCGGTTGTTTCAGAGCCTCTGCCCAGGCATCCGCCCGCCGCAGCAGGGCGGTTACCCGGGCCAGAAGATGGTCAATGCTCATATCCTTGGTGACATAGTCGTCCGCGCCCAGCCGCAAGCCATGAACGGAATCGATATCGCTGTCACGGGCGGTCAGGAAAATGATCGGCAGGGTTTTCGACAGGCTTCTCAGGTCCTGGCAGAGGGTGAAGCCGCCTTCGGGCTC
>JBHEPI010000104.1:0-28547 GCA_046260345.1 Marinobacter sp.
CAATCATGATCATCTTTGCCTTCCTGGGTAATATTCCGATGTTTGCAGGAACTGATATTCTCCTGGCCACCACCATTTCCGGCACCATGGTTATGGGGCTGGCGCCGGTGTTTCTGTTTTATGGTTTCACCCGCTGGTCACCCTGGAGTTTCCATCTGAGTTTCTGGACCGGGCTGGGTCTGGGTGTGTTGCTGGCGGCGGGGCTGATGCCCGCAAGCTGGGCGATTGGTGATGGCGCCTATGCCATGCTGTTGGGGGTGAACGCCTACGGCTTCCTGATCTGCACCGCGGGTTTCTTCCTGCCATTGGTACTGCGGATGCTGGCGGGCCGTTCGCTCGCAGCGGGGGAGGTCTGACCATGACCGAAGGCCGCAGCTGTCCTCTGGCCTATCGATACCGACCTGAAGATCTATGTTCGGCGCCTGACACGCTTGACGCCGATGTGCTGTATGTTATCGGAGGACTCTATGGTAACCCCTACGCCCTGGATGAAATCGAGCGGATGGCTAAGGAAGAAGAGCGTGAGGGTCGCTCTGTTGCGCTGGTTTTTAATGGCGATTTCAATTGGTTCAACGCCAGTGACCGCTTATTTCGGGACATTAACGAGCGGGTTTTAAAACACACCGCAAGCCTGGGCAATGTCGACTACGAACTGGCAAATCCGAACGACAATGCCGGGTGCGGCTGTGCCTACCCGGAGTTTGTGGGTCAGGAGGTGGTCGAGCGCTCCAACGCCATTATGGAGCGCTTGCAAGGGGTTGCTGCTGAACATGCGGATATCCAGAAACGGCTCCGCCTTCTGCCCCGCTATCACTGCCTGTTGTTTGGAGGCCTAAAGGTTTTGGTGTTGCATGGCGATCTCGAGTCCCTGGCAGGCTGGGGGCTCGCTCATGAATCGTTTGTGGCGGGCAACGAATTGAAGCTGGCGGAATGGTTTGCCGAGTCGGGTGCCGATGTGATTGCCTCCACTCATAGCTGCCTGCCCGTGCTCTGGTCCGGAACGGTGGAAGGACGCAGTCGCGCAGTGGTTAACAACGGCTCCGCGGGTATGGGTAATCTGGCACAGGACCCGCGGGGGCTGATCACCCGTATTGCATTGACAAGCCCACCGGCTCAGCCGATTGCCGGCTTTGAACATCGTGGCCTGAATATATCTATGATGCCAGTAGCTTATGATCTGGAGGCCTGGTTGCCACGGTTCGACCGGCTCTGGCCGGTTGGTTCTGCCGCCTCTGTATCCTACCGGAACCGTATAATCAGTGGCACATTCCTGGTGCCCCATCAGATTGTGTTTCCTCCCACGGTTTAATGAATTTGTCACTGGCGCCTGCCCCAATCCGGTCTATTCTTAAAGAGTTGGGCGGCACACCCTGTTGGGTGTTGAGTAACCCTTACTTGAAATATATTTTGTGGTCTATATAATTCAACGCTAACTTTTTGAGGCGAATCGATCACGTTATGACATCAGAAGGCTCGAATACCACCGCCATCAACCTCCGTACACCGGTCAAGGATGATGGCTACAGGCTCCACCAGCTGGTCGCAGAATGCCCGCCGCTGGACCCCAACTCGATCTACTGCAACCTCCTGCAGTGCAGCCATTTTGCCGAAACCGGCGTGGCGGCGGAGATAGACGGCGATCTGGTCGGTTTTATTTCCGGATATATCCCCCCCCAACAGCCCGAAACTGTATTTGTCTGGCAGGTTGCCGTTCACGAGAAAGGTCGTGGACAGGGTCTGGCCAAGCGGATGCTGAAGGCGATCGTGGCCCGGGACGCGTGCAAAAACGTGACCCACATGGAAACCACCATCACCGAAGACAACGAGGCTTCCTGGGCACTGTTCCGGTCTTTTGCCCGTGACATGGGTGCTGAGCTCACCTTTCACGAGCACTTTGAGAAAGAAACCCACTTTGGCGGTAAGCACGACTCCGAGTTTCTGCTCCGCATCGGGCCTTTCACAAAGCCGGCGTAACCGCCTTCCCGAACGATCGATACCCCTGTTTGGACTGGCCGGCAGATTGCTGAGGTGAATCTGTCACAACGGCCTCAACCAACGTGCCACCGCACAATTACCTCGAACCTGACATGCTAAGAGGCGAGACCATGGAACTTTTCAAGTCGACTGAATCCGAAGTACGTGTCTATTCCCGTGCCTTCCCGGTGATTTTCAACCGTGCCAAGAACGCGCACCTTTACACCGAAGACGGCAAGGAATACCTGGATTTTCTGGCCGGCGCCGGGTCACTAAACTATGGCCACAACAACGACATTCTAAAGAAAGCACTGCTGGAGTACATTGAAAGCGATGGTGTCAGCCAGGGGCTGGATATGTTTACCACCGCCAAGCACGATTTCATTGAGTCCTACAAGAAGCATATCCTGGATCCCCGCGGCCTGAACTACAAAATGCAGTTTACCGGTCCGACCGGTACCAACTGCGTGGAAGCGGCCCTGAAACTGGCTCGTAAGGTGAAAGGGCGTAACGGCGTTGTTTCCTTCACCAACGGTTTTCACGGCGTGACCATGGGCGCGGTTGCCACTACCGGTAACAAGCAGCATCGTGGCGGTGTCGGTACTCCGCTGGGCAATGTGGATTTCATGTTCTATGACGGCTATCTGGGTGAGAATGTGGATACCCTCGAGATCATGGACAAAGTATTATCAGATGGGTCATCCGGTTTTGAACTGCCGGCTGCGGTCATCGTTGAGGCGGTGCAGGGTGAAGGCGGCCTGAACGCAGCCCGTGCCGAATGGCTGCAGGGTCTTGAGAAGTTGTGTAAAAAGCACGACATACTGCTGATTGTGGACGATATCCAGGCAGGCAACGGCCGTACCGGTGAATTCTTCAGCTTTGAGTTTGCCGGCATCAAACCGGACATTGTGACTGTTTCCAAGTCACTGAGTGGTTACGGCCTGCCCATGGCACTGGTCTTGCTCAAGCCCGAGCTGGATATCTGGGGCCCGGGTGAGCACAACGGTACCTTCCGGGGTAACAACATGGCTTTCGTGACAGCTCGTGCAGCGGTTGAAACCTATTGGAAGGACGATGTCTTTGCCAATGAGGTGAAGGCAAAGACCCAAGTGTTGGGTGAAGGTCTGCAGGCCATTTGTGACAAGTACCCGGGCGAGTTCAAAATTAAGGGTCGTGGCCTGATGCGTGGTATTGAAGCCACCCACGCCGAGCTGACGGACAGGATCACCGGCCGTGCCTTTGAGAAGGGCCTGATTATCGAAACCAGTGGCCCCAACGACGAAGTGATCAAATGCCTGATGCCGCTGACCACCAGCGAGGATGATCTGCGCAAAGGTGCTAAACTTCTGGCAGAAAGCGTGGATGAAATCATGCAGGAAGGAATGAGCAAGGCGTCCTGACGCGCCTGCCATCTCCCCCAAATTCATTCTGCAGGATAACGACGGTAACACTATGACTAGCGAACAACATACCGTAGAGAAGATAGGCGGCACCTCGATGAGCAACTACGAGGCCGTGCGCGATAACATCATTCTCGGCGGGCGCGAAAAGGAAGACCTCTACCAGCGCATATTCGTGGTCTCCGCCTATGGCGGTGTCACCGATGAACTGCTGGAGCACAAGAAAACCGGTGAACCGGGCGTTTATGCCCTGTTTGCGGATGCGGAATCCGACTGGGCCTGGGGTGACGACCTCACCAATCTGATCAAGTTTATTACCGACATCAACGGTGAACTCTTTCCGGACCCCATGCTCAAGCAGCAGGCAGACCAGTTTATCACCGACCGGATTGAAGGTGTTCGTGGTTGCCTGATTGATCTGCAGCGCCTGTGTTCCTATGGCCAGTTCCAACTGGAAGAGCATCTGCTGACGGTGCGGGAAATGCTGGCCGGTATTGGCGAGGCTCACAGCGCTTTCAATACAGCCCTGAAGCTTCAGCAGGAAGGTATCAATGCACGCTTCGTGGATCTGACCGGCTGGCGCGACAATGAGCTGCTGCCGCTGGATGAAAAACTCAAGCAGGCCTTCGATGCAGTGGATCTGACCCGTGAGCTGCCTATTGTCACCGGGTATGCCCAGTGCAGGGAAGGCCTGATGCGCACCTTTGACCGGGGCTACAGCGAGATGACCTTCAGCCGGGTCGCGGTGATTACCAACGCCCGTGAGGCCATCATTCACAAGGAATACCATCTCAGCTCTGCCGACCCCAATATCGTGGGAGCGGACAAGGTGGTGCCCCTGGGCCGCACCAACTACGACGTTGCCGACCAGCTGGCAAACCTGGGTATGGAGGCCATCCACCCCCGGGCCGGCAAAGGCATGCGCCAGAACGAGATCCCGCTGCGGGTGATGAACACCTTCGAGCCGGAACACACCGGTACCCTGATCACCGGTGATTACATCAGCGAAAAGCCGCAGGTGGAGATCATTGCCGGTAACAAGGGCGTGTTTGCGATTGAGGTGTTCGACCAGGACATGCAGGGCGAGCCAGGTTCCGACCGTCGCATTCTGGAGGTGCTGGGTCGTTTCAAGGTGCGCTTTGTATCCAAGGATACCAACGCCAACACCATTACCCATTACGTGGACAGTACCCTGAAACATGTTAAACGGGTGGTAAAGGCTCTGAAGGACGAGTTCCCCAACGCCGAAATCAGTACCCGCAAGGTGGCGATTGTTTCTGCCATTGGCAGTGATATCAAGATACCGGGCATTCTAGCGCGGTCGGTCAAGGCCCTGGCGGATGAGGAAATTAACATTCTCGCCCTGCACCAGTGCATGCGACAGGTAGACATCCAGTTTGTGGTGGATGAAGATGCCTACAAGAAGACGATCGTGGCACTCCACGGTGTGCTGATTGAACCCTATAACCATGAGTACGCTATCGTAGCGGCGTAATCCGGGCAGGGCTCGCCCTAGTCGGTAGTTTCCGCAATGGGTAATTCCGGCCCTGGTAGACGGGGATCCATGGCCCTGTTCCGCGCGTATCTTTTATAAATTTACGATCGGAACCTGTGCCATGAATGACATTCAGAGCCCGGGGCCGTCTCCGACCATAGCCCACTCCGGCGAAACGGAATCCCTTGTAGGGCTGTACTTCAGGGATGCGTCCCGTTACGAGTTGTTGACCAACGAGGGTGAGCGCCGTCTCTCTCGCAGATTGTCCTTTTGTTACCGGGTCATCTCGGTAGATCTCGGGCTGCCTGAAGATACGCCACAAACCTTTCGCGAAGTGGTAGGGAGCCTGGGTGATGCCTGCGCGTTTTCGACCCGCTGTCGCCGCGCCTACCACCTTGCCACTGACAGTCGCCAGCGGCTGATCCGGAGCAATCTGCGGCTCGCCGTTCACATTGCCCGGCGCTACGCCAATCGCGGTATCCCGATGTCTGACGTGATTCAGGACGCCAATGTCGGTCTGATCAAGGCGGTAGAACGATTCGATCCGACCAAGGGGTTCCGTTTTTCCACCTACGCCTACTGGTGGATCAGTGAAGAGGTCAAGCGCTGCATGAAGCGCGGTACCCGCCTGGTGCATACACCCGAGAATGTGGTGGACGAGATTCGCCTGCTGCAGAGAAAATCCCTTGCCCTGCATCAGACCCTGGGTCGCACGCCATCACAGAGTGAGCTGGCGAGGGAGATCGAAGTATCGCCATCCCGCATCGGAGAACTGCGTGCCCTTGCCAACATGGAAGTGTCTGTGGATATGCCGGTTACCATGGAGGGTGGCGTCACTCTGGGTGATAGCCTGAGTGCCGGTGAAGAGTCTGCACCGGATCACGACATGGTCCATCGCGACCGTATGCGCACCCTGGCAGCCCTGCTGGCAGACCTGAGCTCACGGGAGCAGGATGTACTGGCCCGGCGTTTCGGACTCGGCTTACCGGAGCCTGAAACCCTGCAGGTGATATCTGATCATCTCGGTATCAGCCGCGAGCGGGTGAGGCAGATCGAAAAGGGCGCCCTCAAGAAATTGAGGAACCTGGTTGAAAGCCCCGAACAGGTGCTCCGGAGCTAGGCTCCGGAGGTTCAAGCCCCTGATCCGAAGTCAGGAGTGAGCCATGAAAACTCAGCCATGAGCCACAACAAACCAGGTGCCGGCGACTACCTGACATAACAGGACCACGGACGTAAGCACCAGCCTCAGTTTCAGATACCAGTCCGGCCAGTATCCTCGCATCCAGCGTGCATCAACCACGTAAAGGCCCATGTAGGCGACGGTATAGAGTACGATCTGCGCCGCAACGGGCAAGAGCAGCCCTATGCCGGCGGAAATAAAGAACACCTGGCTGAGCAGCATGGTAACCAGTGGTGAAATCGGATAGCACCGGTTTTCCAGTTGCATCGCCAGTGGCCAGTAGATACCCGCCATAAAGGCCAGAATGCCGGCGCTGTACAGATAGAAATAGCTGATGATGACCACGCTTTTGGCGGGCATCATGAAAAGTCCGGCTACGGCGGCAAGAAAGGGCAGCAATCCGGCAATGCCAACGACAATCGCCAGCCTGGCGACAGCAATCACGAGTTACGCCCCTGGACCCGTATTCTCATGGGTTCGATCCTGGCCGGCTCCATGCCCACCATCTCATGGTAGGCAGACGGGTGAACCACGTCTGTGGATATGACGTTGAACGCCGCCAGCATGTCCTGGATTTCCCAACTGCTCCGGAAAAGCCGGGTTTGATCCCTGGTGTCGGATAACAGGTGGTATTCCTCACCGATGACCAGCCGGGCCATATATTGCTGGCCCTCCAGAGAGATAATCTCCAGCAGGTCGATGGTCAGGTCGGACATCTGCCTCAGTTCTTCAAGGGTTATTCTCACCGTTTCGCTCTCATGGTCGTACGCGGGGATGATGTGTTTCCCACGGATTTACGAGCGCTGGATCGTTTGGGATCATCCGGCCGCCTGAGACAGGCAGCAGAAACGGGGGTTCACGCCTTGCCCGCCAGCTCCTTGCAGACAGGATGCTGGGGGCAGCTGGTCAGGTGGTCGTTCACCATCCCGACCGCCTGCATGAAGGCATAAACAATGGTGGGGCCGACGAAATTGAAGCCGTTCTTTTTCAGTGCCCTGGACATGGCCTCCGCTTCCGGTGTGTATACCGGCACTTCCTCCAGGGTTTGCCAGTGATTCTGAACCGGTACTCCATCCACGAATGACCAGAGGAAGTCACTGAAAGAGTGGTCCTGGTCCTGAAGTGCCAGATACCCCCTGGCATTGCGGATAATGGACTGCACCTTCAGGCGGTTGCGGATAATGCCAGTATCCTGCAGCAGGGATTCAACCTTGTTGTCGTCGTAACGGACGATGGCCTCAGGATCAAAGTGGTCGTAGGCGGCGCGATAGTTTTCCTGCTTTTTCAGAATGGTAATCCAGCTGAGGCCCGCCTGCTGGCCATCGAGACAGAGTTTTTCGAACAGTGCCAGGCTGTCATATTCCGGCCGGCCCCAGACGTTGTCGTGGTAGTCCATGTACAGGGGATCGTCACCACACCAGGGGCAGCGTTTTTGTTCGGCCATAATCACTCCTGTTTTCGGGCCATGACGGGAGTGTGGAACAGCCAACGCACCGGGGCAACGGGTCTGGCGGGCTGATCCACCTGCAGTGTGTCGCCGGGGGGCTGCAAGAGAGTACCAGAAGGTGGCGAGTTTCCGGCCCTGCGATACACCAGTGCCACCAGGAAATCGTCAACCTGTCCGGACGATGCCATCCAGCCTTCCCCGTTGCGATCGCCGAACATCCGGAAATCCGCGGTAACCTCCAGTGTCTGCAGGTTACCGGCAATGCCGCGTCCGGTTGCCTTCAGCCAGGCTTCCTTGAGGGTCCAGACCTTGAGAAAGTCCTCGCAATAGTCAGAAGACAGCAGCCACGCCTGCTCATCGGGTGTGAACCATCGCCGAACCACTTTCTGCCAGTGTGGATGCCTGTTACGGGGCTCGATATCCAGCCCCACGCCGTTTGTGGCAGATACAGCGCAGGCTGACAGCCCATGACTGTGGCTGAGGGACAGGTACCATCCCGGTGGGTTATCCGAGCATACCGGTCGGCCACTGACGGGGCGACATTGTGCGCCGTTGGCACCGGATGTGCCGGCAAGCGCCTGGCGAATCAACCAGCGACTGCAGAGGTATTCGCTGCGGCGCAGGTCGCTGAAACCCTCAACCGTGGATTTCTCGAAGGCGGTCAGCCATTGCGGTGCGGCCGGATTCTTTGCGCCCGTTTCCCGGCATAGCCAGACGGTGGGAGCGATATCAGGGCTGGAGCCGGTCAATGATCCACCCGTCGGTTTGTTTAACGTATTCAAAACGATCATGGAGCCGGCTTGGCCGGCCCTGCCAGAACTCTATGCGTTCCGGTACGACCCGGTAACCGCCCCAGAAATCCGGTAGCGGAATCTCGCCCTCGCTGAACCGGCGCTTCATCTCTGCGACTTTCTGCTCCAGCAACCCCCGGGAGGTGATTGCCTTGCTCTGTTCCGACACCCAGGCACCGATCTGGCTGCCCCGAGGACGAGAAGCAAAGTAACGCAGTGACTCGGACTTGCTCACTTTCTCCACCTTGCCCTGAATCCTTACCTGGCGGTTTAGGCCTATCCAGGGAAACAGTAACGCCGCTTTCGGATTCTCCGCCAGTTCCCGGGCCTTGCGGCTGCCGTAGTTCGTGTAGAACACAAAGCCGGACTCGTCGAAATACTTCAGCAATACCGTTCTGATATCGGGCATACCGTCCTTGCCGGACGTTGCCAGAGACATCGCATTGGGTTCCAGAATGCCGGCTTCACGGGCATCGCCGAACCAGGTCTGAAACTGTTTTACCGGATTGTCATCGAGAGCCTCACGGTCAAGGCCTTCACTCTCGAATTCGCGGCGCATATCGCTTATGTCCATCAGGGTTACCTGTACAATGAATTCGTCGATTAATACGATCCGGACAGAATATCGGGTTCACCTCTCCTTGTCAGTTCACCGGCCTTTGCGGCTGACAAAACCGTTACTTGCGGACTATCCTTGTGGAACAGGTAGGGATCGACTTACGTCCGTTACTGATAACCAACAAGGAGAACACGGTGGTTGCAAACCGCGCACGACGATTGTCTGCCAGAAATATCTCGGTAGTTGTCCTGGTTCTGGTCGTGATTTACGCCCTTATCGGATTCCTGGGCCTGCCCTGGTGGCTGGAGCGGACATTGCCGGAAAGGCTTGACCAGCACATGGGGTGGCAGGCGCAGGTCGGAGACATTCGGGTGAACCCGTTCGTCATGAGCGTAGAAATCCTGGAGCTTGCGGCCGAAGACGCCGATGGCGAGCAGGTTGTTGCCTTTGACCGTCTGTACGGCAATCTCGGGGTGTGGCAATTGGTTACCGGTATTGTTGCATTACAGAATGTCGAGTTGGAAGAACCCTATATCCGTCTGGACCTGCTTGACGACTACAGTGTGAATTTTGCCCGGGACTGGCAGGCGAACAACCCGCCGGCGGAGGCAGCCAGCGAAGAGAGCATATCCGAAGAGCCGCTTCGCCTTTACCTTGAACGCGTCAGGGTTGCGGGCGGTGAGCTTTTGTTCCGGGATTTCAGCCAGCAGGGTGAGGAAGAATTCCGGGTAACACCGCTGGATCTGGCGTTGAATGATCTGGCGACCTGGCCCCGAGAGGAGGCCGACAGTAACTATTACATGCTGGCGGCCCTGGGCAGCCAGACCATTGAGTGGGAGGGGGACCTGAGCATTGCTCCGTTGTACTCAAAGGGCTTTATCAAACTGGGAGGGGTAACCCATACTACGCTGGAGCATTTCCTCAAACCCTGGCTGCCTTACCGGCTTCGCGATGGCCGTGTCACCCTGAGTTCCGAATACGAGCTGCAGTCCGCCGATGAACTGTTCCTGACTACCTCTAACGGGCAGCTCGATATCGACAATCTGGATCTTGGCCTGGATGGCAGCGACGAACCGTTGTTCACAACGGACAGTCTCCGTGTCGGCGATATCGGCTTTGGTCTGAACAGCCGCGAGTTATCCACCGGCGTGGTCACAATTGATGGTGTGAATCTGTCATTACAACGGGACCCGGAGGGTCTGATCAACCTGCTTGAGCCTTTTGAAAAGCAGGCCGATCAGGAGCAGACAGACGATACAGCGGGCACCGATGCCCCCTTCCGCTGGTCGGTGGCAGGTGTGGAGCTTGGCAACAGTTCCGTGAGCTGGCGGGATCAGCAGTTGCGAAAAGAGGCAGAATTGTCTTTAACGGATCTGAATATCCGTGTTGATGAGCTGTCCCATCGCCTGGAAGAGCCGGTCAACTATCGCGCAGATGCCTCTCTGGGTGATGGTGGCAGGCTGGTATTCAATGGCCAGGCAACGCCCGTACCCTTTACGCTTGAAGCAGGAATTTCGGGAACCGAAATCGCCCTGGCGCAATTTGATGCGTATCTCAACGAAGCAGCAAACCTGGACATGCGAGAGGGCCTTCTGACTATCGATGGTAACCTGGATCTGGATCAGCAGCAGGATCCGCTGACCGGCACGTTCAGCGGTAACGGCGAGGTGGCGTCTCTGGATCTTCGTCTGGGAAACAGTGACGAGAAGTTGGTCGGCTGGGAAAATCTGCGTCTGGAGCCGGTCGAGTACAATGTGGCGCCGGCACGGCTAGAGATTGGCACCGTTACACTCATGGGGCCCGCTGTTAACCTGGTCCGGGAGAGCGGTGGCGGGCACAATGTCCAGCGTATTATTCGTTCTTCCGAGCCGGAGTCCGCCGACGAACCAGCCAGCGAGGACCGCAACAGTGAAGACGACGAAGAGTCATCGTTTATCTTCCGTATAGGCCAGGTCATGCTTGAAGAAGGTAATGTTGCCTATACCGATCGGACGCTGGATCCTGCCTTTGCCACACGGTTTGATCAGTTGAGGGGCTCGGTGACCGGGCTGAGCAATGTGGCACCTCAGCAGGGTAAAGTATCGATCCAGGGGCGGATAGGCGAAGTGTCACGCATGGCATTTGACGGCACTCTGGGCACGCTCGGCACCGATGACACCAGTAACCTGACGCTGTCTCTGGAGGGAGTGTCGCTGCCCATACTGTCCCCCTACTTCGGGCGTTATCTCGGTTACGGAGTGGACAGTGGAAAGCTGAATCTGGAAATGGATTACGAGCTATCCGGTACCAGCCTTGAGGCGGGTAATCACCTGGTGCTGGATCGGCTTGAGCTGGGTGGAGCGGTGCCCAGCGAGCAGGCAGTCAACGCGCCTGTCAGGCTTGGCCTGGCACTGTTGCGGGACAGCGATGATGTCATCGAGATTGATCTGCCAATCAGCGGCAACCTCGAGGATCCGGATTTCAGAATTGGCCATGTGGTTATGCGGGCGTTCGTCAATGTTGTTGCCAAGGCGGCGACATCGCCGTTCAGCGTGCTGGGGTCCATTGCCGATGTCGCCGGTTTGTCCGGTGAGGAGCTGGGCATGGTTGGTTTTGAGCCCGGCAAGGTTGAGTTGGCGGACGGTGAGGGAGATAAACTGGAAGCACTGGCGAAAGCTCTTAAAGAACGTCCCAAACTGTTGCTGAATATCCGTGGCGCGGTATCTCCAGACGTGGACGGCGGGGCGTTGCGGCGAGAGCGCCTGTTCGGTCAGCTTGGCATAAACGAGGGCGCGACGGCTGAAACGCAGATTCGGCAGTTAGAGCAGGCTTACGCGGAATCCGACGGTTCCGTCAGCGTCGAAGCATTCCGTGAGGATGCGGCCGGTGAGGATGGCCGAATCAGCAACCCCGAATGGGTTAATGCTCTGGTAGAACGATTGACGGATGATGCTGATCTGCCTGCTGACTCGCTGGGCAGCCTGGCTTCGTCCCGCGGCATCTGGCTACGACAGCAAATGCTGGAGCAGCACGATGTGCCGGAGAGTCAGTTATACTTGCAGGATCCCGCACGTGACGCTGGTGCCAGCGACGACGGCAAGGTGATGATCAGGCTTGCACTGGATGCCCGCTGATACCCTTGCCGGCGGCACTGACCAACCGGCTTAACGGTTGGTCAGTGCCGATGGAAGCTGCAGGCCGTATTTCTTAACGAGGTTCTGATAACGGCCATCTTCAATTAGCGGTGCCAGCAGCTGTTCAATGGTGTTGGCATCAACCGGTCCGTTTTCCCGGGCCAGGATGTGGAGATTATAGGTCTGATCCGTCATGTCAGAAATGAGGAAGCGGCCCTTGTCCTCCGGGTTCTCACTGAAATGGATATGCAGATACGAGCGGCTGACAATCGCGATTTCCGCCAGTGATGGCCGGTCTGCCTTGATCAGGTTCAGATTGCGGCTGTGGCTATGGGAGAACTCGATATCAAAACGCTCTTCGAGGCTCGCATTGTCGGTCGACAGCCCGGCAAAGCCGTAGTGATAGCCGGAAATGGCAACGATGCGTCTCTCAGCCACATTATCGAAGAAACTCTGGTCGCGGCCGGCCTTATCAAGGGCCACGTAGATCTCTTCGTCCTTCAGCAGTGGACGGGTTGCTTCGACAGGTTGGGACTCCCAGCCCCAGTCCAGGCTCTCGAAAAAGATAATGTCGTACAAACCGGCTTCAAAATCCAGGTGTCTGCGTTTGGGAGAGGTATGTACGATTCGAAAAGTAATGTCCTGATGAGAGGCTTCTACTTCGGCCAGAAGGTCGCTCAGCAAACCGTCCACCTTGTGATTGTCACCGATGGCAGCCACAGGCGGGAAATTATAGACGCCAACAGTAATACCGGTCCCTGAAAAGGCGCTGCCTGCGAATCCCAGGCTCATGGGCAGACAGGCAAGCAGCATAGCGGTTTTCAAAAGGCGTCTGAGGCTCAAGAGTGCGATTCCGCGCTGGTAAAAGTTGAACGTGTATTCAGATTAGCACCGTTGCGCTACTGTCAGAAGAGGCCAAATATAAACTCATGCAAAACGGGAAACTTCTATGAGCCGCCCTTTAAGCCATTTTTTTGCCTATGTGTCCCGGCTCCGCTGGATCAAACGCTGGGGTTTGATGCGCAATGCCATTGAAGAGAACGTTGCCACCCATTCCTGGGAAGTGGCGACACTGGCTCACGCCCTTGCCATCATTCGTAACAAACACTTTGGCGGACAGGTCAATGTTGACCGTATTGCAGCCGCCGCGCTCTATCACGATGCGACAGAGGTCATTACAGGTGATATGCCCACACCGGTCAAATACCATTCCACGGTGATGCGCGAAGCGTTCGGAGATATAGAGCACAAGGCAGAAGCCGAACTGCTTGCCTTACTACCCGACGACCTTCGTGATGAATTTGCGCCCTACGTCCGCGAGTCCCGGTGGACCCCTGAAGAGCAGGAGCTGATCAAGGCAGCTGACAGGCTGTCAGCGCTTTTGAAATGCCAGGCGGAAATGCAGGCGGGTAACAAGGAGTTTGAGCCGGCGGCAGGCCATATCCTGAAAAAGCTGGAAGACGACGCCCTGCCAGAGGTGCTTTACTTTCTCGAAGTGTTTGCACCGGGCTACCAGCGGCCGCTCGACAGCCTTCTGGGATAAGGCTGGCGGCGGCCACTCACCTGGCTTAGCTGTTGCCGGCGGAAGCCACCATGCCGCCGCGCAGACCATCCTGCTTCATGCTCTGGCGCACAACGTCCTCAGGGCTGCCTGCCAGCTCCCGGAACATGCCCATGGATCCCAGCAGCGCTGAGGATTCGTAAGGTACAAATACCCGTTCGCCGTCCTTCGCCATGTTGGGCAGCACCTTGATATAGCTTTGCCCCAGCAGGTAGCCGATAACCGTCTGTTTGTTGTCCTCGGTCTCCCCGATGGCACTGAGCACGAGACGGATAGACTCCTGCTCACCCTGAGCGCGCAGAATGGCGGATTCCTTGTCACCCTCGGCATTGAGAATGGCGGATTCGCGCTGGCCCTGGGCCATGGCAATGGCTGCGGACTTCTCACCTTCGGCTTCGGTGACCGTGGCACGCCGCTTGCGCTCGGCCGCCATCTGCAGCCGCATGGCTTCTTCGACTTCTTCCGGCATGCTGATGTCCTGAACCTCAACGCGGGTCAGTTTCACGCCCCACTTCGAGGCGGCTTCTTCCATTTCTGCCTGGATCGCATTGTTCACTTCGCTGCGGGACTCGAACAGCTTGTCCAGTTCCATCTTGCCCACCACCGAGCGCAGGGTGGTTTTTGCCAGCACTTCCACAGCCTGGCTCATGTTGGCCACCTCGTACACCGCACGACGCGGGTCGATGATCTGGTAATAGAGCGCGCCATTGATGTTCACGGTCACGTTGTCGGTGGTCACCACCGGCTGGCCGGGAAAGTCCATCACCGTTTCGCGTCGGTCGATGCGCGTTTCAAAGCTGCTGCTCGGGTGGTATTCGTCGCCCATGCGGACATAGCGGGTCATGATGATGGCGCGGGGGCGCTCGATAAACGGAATGATAATGTTCACGCCGCTTTCCAGTACCCGATTGAACGAACCCAGCCGTTCGATAACCATTACCTCGGACTGGCGCACGATAACCAGTCCCTTGGCGATGATGAAAATGCCAATGACGACGAAAATGAGGCTGATGACCAGCCCGGGGGAAATAACCGATTCCATGTTTACTGCTCCTTTTGAGTGATGGTGTGAACAACGGCGGTGGTGCCGTCAAAACGTTCGAAAATGACCTCGGTACCTTCGGGCAATTCGGTCATATCGGTATCGCTGGTGCGCAGGCGATAGAAATCGCCGTTGACCTTGATGCCGCTGGCGTGGTCGAAATCCCGTTTCAGGGTGTGGTAGCGTCTGCCTTGTTCCACTCCGGTTCCGGTGGTGCCGTAGGCCACGCCTTTGGGAGAGAACCGGGGGCGGATCCAGCGCACGGCTACGGGCACCAGAATGCCTGAAAATACTCCCATGCCCACAAGTTGCCACTCGAATGGCACATCCAGAAAGGCAAGCAGTGCCGTCAGCGCGGCGGCAATGCCCAGCGCCAGCAGAACCAGCACGCCGGAGGTCAGTTCCGCGAGACTCAGCACGAGGGCGAGGATCAGCCAGAGATGCGCAAGACTCCATTCCATATAAAGACACCCGTTAGTGACAGAAAATTGATAAGGGCGGCGGATTGTACCCTGTCATCCAGCCACGGGTCACCGAAAGTGACTCTATTGCCCGCCACGCTGATGCATTATTGCCATATCCCGTGACGGAACACCTGATAGAGTAAGCAACACATCGCTTAACAAGAGGTCATCGACGATGAAGGATCTGAACAACAGGGTAGCTGTGGTAACCGGAGCGGGTTCCGGTATTGGCCGTGCGCTGGCCGTGGCACTGGCTGCAAAAGGCTGCCGTCTGGCGCTGTCAGACGTAAACGAAGTGGGTCTTGCGGAGACGGCAGACGCATGCAGTAATGCAGAGGTCAGAACCTACCGCCTGGATGTGTCAGACCGGGATGCGATCTACGCTCACGCCGATCAGGTGGCCGGCGATTTCGGGCAGGTCAATCTGGTCATCAACAATGCCGGAGTGGCCTTGTCGTCCAGTGTCCGGGAAATGACGGACGAAGACTTCAAGTGGATCATGGATATCGACTTCTGGGGCGTGGCCCATGGCACCCGTGCGTTTCTGCCCCACCTGATAGACTCAGGGGACGGTCATGTGGTGAATATCTCCAGCGTGTTCGGGCTGATCGGAGTGCCCAAGCAGAGCGCCTATAACGCCGCCAAGTTTGCGGTTCGTGGCTTCACCGAGTCGCTGCGTCAGGAAATGAAACTGGAAAAGCAGCCGGTGGCCGTAAGCTGTGTGCACCCTGGCGGTATCCGCACAAATATTGCCAATTCTGCCCGTATGGGCAAGTCTGAGAATGCCGATGCCCAGCGCAAGGGCTTCGACAAAATTGCCATGACGACACCCGAGAAAGCGGCAGACACCATTGTCCGGGGAATTCTGAAGAACGAGTCCCGCATTCTTGTGGGGCCGGACGCCTGGGGCATTGATGCCCTGAACCGGGTACTGGGTTCTGCCTATCAGCCCCTGGTGGAGCGCTTTTCCCGCAAGAACCTCTATATCTGATCCGTCTGCTGGTGTTTGCCGTAGCGTTCTGATTTGCAGGTGGGTGCCGGGATGATTGAAGCCCGGAGACTGGCCCTGTATATTTTACGTACAGGGGCAGTGCCCCGTCCGCTGTAATTCAGGGAAAGAGGCAGCATGACAACACCACAGCACCCGGATCTCGGTGCGTCACTTGAACAAAGCCGTTCCGGGCTCCGAGATACCCACCGCCGCTCGCTGATGCGGGCCCTGTTTCTGGTTACCGGTTCTGCGCTGGTGGTGTTCGGCTGTCTGCAGATCCTTAACGGTTACCTCTGGCTTGCGGCCGGGGAATTTGTTGCCAGCGTGGTGTTGTTCCTTGGTGTGACCCGGATCAACCGCACGCCGCATCTGCAAGCCTGGATATACAGTTACCTGATCACCGGCTTTTCCTTTGCCCTGTTCATCATGCTCGTGCCCAATGCTTCCGTTGCGGCGTTCGTCTGGGTGCTGATGATGCCGGTCCTGGCCTATCTTCTGCTTGGCAAGAAAGAGGGTTGCCTGCTCAGCGCCCCGTTCATGGTAGCGGGATGTGTGACCTACTATTTTTACCTGGAGTTCGTTGCTGACGCACGTAGCATGATCGACCTGCTGAACATGGTGCTCTGCGCCGTGCTGATGCTGGGCTTCATCCATCTCTACGAAACCCGCCGCGAAGAAGCCGAGCAGAAACTGTTCACCCTGGCGCAGACTGACGGACTCACCGGCCTGTCCAACCGCGCCAGTTTCCAGGGCACTCTGGCCCGGACCCTCGCCGAAAGTAACCGCAGCGGTGCTGGTTTTGCGCTGGTCATGATGGATATTGACCACTTCAAGGTAGTCAACGACACCATGGGCCACGATGCCGGCGACGAGGTACTGCGTGATATCAGCCGCCGCCTGACTGAACGACTGCGCACCACAGACTCAGTAGGTCGCCTTGGCGGAGAAGAATTCGGTCTGATCCTGCGGGATGTAAAACCAGAGGATTCTTTCGACTTAATGGATGAGTTGCGCCAGCGTATTGCTGACAGTGAACTACGCTACGGCGAGGCCGTTATCCGGGTAACCGCGTCTTTCGGCATTGCCCACTACCCGGACCACGGCACCGAAGTCGAGACCCTCTTCCGGAAAGCTGACCGTTGCCTGTTCAGCTGTAAACGTGCCGGTCGTAATGCGGTAGCCAGAGCCGGTGTGTCACCTCTCAAAGGGCAGCGTCTTGCGGGCGGACCGGTTTAGCCTGTTAATCTTTACTCTGGTTCAGGTCCGAGGCGGAGTTAGCTGTTACTGAATCGTCCGGCGATTCCCCTCACGATACTCCGGCGCAATATACTCGTTGATCTGCTCCTTGAACCGCGCAATCAGCTCGCTATTGTCATGGTCCCAGGGATGAAATCCGGGTTTGAAATACTCCAGCCAGGAGGGAATCAGGCTGGAGAAAGTTCCGTTCCTGCCCCACATCCGCCATAGGTCGCGGGTGGTATCCTTCAGTGAAAAATTCTTCCGGTCATTGAGCATCATCCGCGTGGTGAAATAACTGGCTATCACGCCCAATGCGGCGGTGCTGAACGCCAGGTAAAAGGTCCTTTCGGCGTAGGTGCCGCCAGCCTGGTTGAACACATCGTAGGCCACGGCCTTCAGCTTCGGGTCCTTGATGGCGACGGTGTCGGGTGTGCGGGCAACCGGTCGGGATTCAGTGGTTTTGGTTTTCAGCATGTCATGACTCCTGCGCTCTGGCGCTATAGCTGATGTGATGGGTTCAGTGTGGGGGAGTCGGTGTAGCCTTTGAATGCGAAAAGGGGACGGCCATCGTGGAGTATGGGCCAGCCCTGGCCTCGATTGACTGTGCTGACGTGGTTGCAGGTGCTTCCAGCCACAGTGCCGCTGTGCCGGGCTTTTGATAGCATCGTTAGCGATGAGTTCTGCCACAACAAAAAGGAACCTGCATGGCTAACCCGGGCCCGGACAAAGAGCGGCAGATGCTGGGGCCGTTCCTGGTTCCCGGTGTGTATCTCCGGGTGCTGGCGAGATCGCCTACGAACTCGGATACGCGGACCTGTCCAACTTCAGCCGCGCTTTCCGTAAGTGGACTGGCAAGTCGGCCAGCGAATTTCGCGAGGGTGGTCCCGATCCTGCGCCGGAGGTGGGGCCTTGAGTTTGGTGCCTCCGGTCTTTTTGGCCTTGGGCTTGGGAGCGTGGTTGCGGGGTGGTGGACTTTATTTTTCGAAAAATGAACTCGCTTCGCTCAGACACCATTTTTTACGAGAAAAATAAAGTCCACCACCCCACACCCAGAGGCATCAGTGATGGCGGTCAGCGGCACCAAAGATGGCGGTCTGTCGGTTTTTTCATTCTTTTCAGTTTGTCTTTCAAAACTATGCCCTAATAGTCTGACGGATGGGGGGCTGGATTATTTTTCCGCCAGGAAAAAGGCGCCTGAGCGCAGCGAGTTCTTTTTCCCAAGGAAAAATAATCCAGCCCCCCAGCCAGGCACCATACCCGGCAGGCTGGGGCCAACCAACCAGGCCAGCACCAAAGTGAAAAGGAAACCAAATGTCACTCAATCAGGATACCCACAGCAAACTCATAGGCTACCTGCTATGGATCTTTGGATTTCTGGGAGCCCACCGGTTCTATTACGGTAAACCGATTACCGGCACCATCTGGTTCTTTACTCTCGGGTTGCTGTTTATCGGCTGGTTCATTGACCTGTTCCTGATACCCGCCATGGACCGGGAAGCCGACAGACGGTATGAGGCCGGTGCTGTGAGTTACAGTATTAGCTGGATTCTGCTGACGTTCATCGGGATCTTTGGGATCCACCGGATGTACATGGGCAAGTGGATCACCGGGATTATCTACCTGCTGACCGGTGGTCTGTTCCTGATCGGTGTGCTCTATGACTTCTGGACGCTGAACGATCAGATATCCCAGCGCAACCGTGAGGTAAGGTTTGGTTAAACCTCAGATCCCGGCAGCGCTTTCGAGTTCTGCCAGGCCGTCCTCCAGGTAATCCAGCATTCGTTGCAGGCTGGGCAGGGTGCGGCGGCAGCCTATCAGGCCGAACTCTATCTGATCGCAGTAGCTGGTCAGGGTCATGTTCAGGGCGATACGGTCCATGGCGATGGACACCGGATACATCCCCTCAAGCTTTGCTCCATTCCAGTAACTCGGTTCCTTTGGTCCGGGCACATTGGAAATCACCACATTAAAGGTCTGCCACTTCGGCGCCAGGCCGGTGAGAAGGTTGAAGCCTGCCGGTGCCAGCAATAACGCCGTGTAATTCAGAATCTCTTCCGGCGACATGTTCGCATAGCGCTCTTTGGAAGCCTTCACATCCTCATGAATGTACCGCAACCGCTCCGCTGCATTGTTCAGATGGGTGCCCAGAGAGGCGAGGATGATACCCACCTGGTTGCCGCCGGAGCTGTCATCCTTACGCAGGGAGACAGGTACCATCGCCACCAGAGGCTTGTCTGGCAGTGCGTCCTGGTTCATCAGGTAGGTTCGCAGCGCGGTGGCACACATGGCCATGACCACGTCGTTGACGGTTGTGTCGTAAGCCTTACACACAGCTTTGATGCGCTTCAAACAGTATGACTGGGCGGCGAAGCGTCTGGAGCCGGTGATCTTGCCGTTAAGGACGCATTGGGGCGCGTGGAAGATAGAGTCGTAGGCCGGGTCCTTGCGTGCCCGGTTGACGGTGCTCAGCAAGGCTTTGGTCACTGCCGGCACGGTGCCCAGCTGTTTTCCGGATTCCCCCAGCAGATGGGCGACGTTACGCCACATGGATGGTCCGTTGTCGTCGACATTGCTGCGGTCGCGAAGTGGCAGAGCCCAGATGGGGGGCATGTCCCGCTGTTGCGGGTCGTGCGACAGCATGCGCTGAAACAGGCGCATGGCGGAAACACCGTCCATCAGGGAGTGGTGTATCTTGATGTAAACAGCGAATTGCCGGTCTTTAAGACCCTCAATGAGGTGAAACTCCCACAATGGTCTTTCCCGGTCCATCAGGTGGCTGTGTTCCGCGGAGACGAACGCCAGCAACTCGCGAATCCGGCCCGGGGTGGGCAGGGCTTCAAACCGGAAATGGTGCTCCAGGTCCAGGTGCTCGTCCTCCACCCAGGCTGGTTGGCTGAAACGGCTTGTCAGATGCTGGTCAAACGGGGTGGTGACAACTGTCTGTTCCCGCAGTTGATCCGCCAGTTGCGCGACGTAGTCATCAGGCGCACCTTCAGGGAACGAAAATAGCTGCAAGCCACCAACATGCATGGGCTGCTGGCGTTTTTCCAGCCAAAGGAACAGTTGGTCCAGGGGGCTCAGTGGTTTCACGGTATGAATCTCGCTTATTGTGATTATTGCTCTCCGGCCGTCAGTGTTGCAGCATTTCAGGTTCGGTGGAAGCGCCGGATAGTGGCTGAACAGGCCGGAAGCTCCGGTTCAGACAGGTCTGTCCGGGGGTCAAAGACGTAGGTTCAGTGCAGGATCAGGAGACATAATTCAGCGCCATAGCAGCGCAGGGACAGAAGGGGAATTGAGTGAAACTGATCGTCTGGCAACTGGGCTTTCTGGCCACGGTGTGGTGTTTTTCGCTTTCACTGGCCCAGGCCCAGGATCGCCCCGGGGTGGAACTGGAACAGGTGGAAACCTCCGACATTATCAGTGAAGTCAGCCTCAACGGTACGGCCAATGCGCTTCGCACGTCCCGGCTTTCCACGGCAGTGGCGGGCCTGGTTGACGAAGTGCGGGTTGAAACCGGAGACCGGGTTGCCAGGGGTGACCTTGTGGTGGGCCTGGATGATGAGCAGGCGGAGTTCGAGCTGGAAAGTGCCCGTGCAGAAGCTTCCGAAGCCCGGGCGCGGCTGGAGGAAGCACAACGAAGACTGGCCGAGGCCCGCTCGGTAGGCGCCGGGCGCAATATTGCCGCCACCGAGGTCAGTGCCCGGGAAAGCGAAGTCGCTGCCACGGAAGCCACCCTCGTCCGCCTGCGTGCAGAGGAAAAACGACGTCAGGTGGTGCTTGACCGGCACCGCATTGAAGCACCGTTTGACGGCGTGGTCAGTGATCGTACCAGCGATCTGGGAGAATGGGTCACTCCCGGCGATGAACTGCTGACGCTGGTAGATATCACCAATCTGCGCCTGGATTTTCAGGTACCCGAGGATTATTACCAGCGTATCACCGACGACTCGGAACTTCTGGTGCGCCCGCAAGGGGCTGGTCAGGAACCGGTCGCGGTCAATATTGAGTCCCTGGTGCCTGTCAGCGACCCTCAGGCAAGAACCTTCCTGATGCGAGCCACGGGGCCAGATGATTTTACCGCACTGCCGGGAATGGCCGTCAGGGCAACCTTGAGGGTATCCACCGGTGAACAGGGTCTGACGGTTTCCCGGGATGCCATCAATCGCTATCCCGATGGCCGGATCACGGTATGGATTGCCGAGTCAGCGGGCGACGATCTCTATGAGGTCCGCGAGAAACGGGTGGAAGTTGGCTCAAGCTTCAACAACCGAATGGAAATCATCAGTGGTCTGGAAGGTGGCGAACGGGTGGTGACCCGCGGCAACGAATCCCTTGAGGACGGCGCCCGGGTAAGGCTGGCTGAACGGGGATCGCGCTGATGTTTGCCGGAGTGATTCGCCATGGCACCCTGGTGACCGTGGTGACGCTGATTCTTGCGGTCATCGGTTCTGCCGCCGCGCTGCGCATTCCGGTGCAGATGATTCCGGACCTGGAAACCCGCACCATTACCGTAGAAACCCAGTGGCCCGGGGCCACGCCCCAGGACATCGAGAAGGAAATTCTGGTCGAGCAGGAGCGCTACCTCCGAAACGTGCCCAATCTGAGCGAAATGGCTTCCACCGCCTCCAGTGGTTCGGCTGAGATTGAACTGGAATTTCCGTTTGGTGTGGACATCACCGAAACCCTGATCCAGGTGAACAACGCCCTCAGCCAGGTCTCCGACTACCCCACCAACGTAGATGAGCCACGCATAGTGGCAGCCTCGTTCTCCTCCAACGCCTTTATGTATTTCCGGGTGTCCACCCTGGAGGATAATCCCCGGGAGCTGGATATCGACCTGATGCGGGATTTTGTGGAGGATCGGGTTCGCCCCCGTATGGAGAGCGTGGCCGGGGTTTCCGAAGTTACGGTGGGCGGTGGCGCCGACCGCCAGATGCAGATCACCGTGGATGAGGCAGAACTGGCCCAGCGGGGCCTGAGCCTGCTGGACCTGCGGGATGCCATCACCAGCCGTAACCAGGATGTGTCCGGTGGCGAAGTGGACGCCGGTAAACGCCGTTACCTGCTGCGCACGGTTGGGCGGTTCCGGGATCTTGACGAACTGCGCAGTCTGGTGGTCTCCCGAACCGGCGACAGTGTGGTGCGGCTGTCTGACGTGGCCACCGTGCACCAGGATCACTCGCGCATCCGACAGCTTTCTTACATCAACGGCCAGCGGGTTCTGGGCCTGCAGGTGCGGCGTGAAAGTGGCTCCAACGTTATTGATATCAAACGGGCCATGCTGGAGGAAGTGGACACCATCAATGACGAGGTGCTGGAGCCGGAAGGCATGGAGCTGGCGTTGACGTCGGACGATGCCCGTTACGTGGAAGCCTCGGTGGCCAATGTCTGGACTAATCTGGGTATTGGCGCCGTATTTGCGACCCTGGTGATGTTCCTGTTCCTGAGATCCTCCCGCGCCACCTTTGTGGGCGTGGTGGGCATTCCCCTTTGCGCCATCGCGGCGTTTCTGGGGCTGATGATGACCGGCCGCACGATCAACGTGATTTCCCTTGCGGGTGTCGCCTTTGCCATCGGCATGACAGTGGACAACAGTATCGTGGTGCTGGAAAACATCGAGCGGCACCGGCGCCTGGGGCTGGACCGGTTCGAATCGGCCCTGAAAGGCGTGCAGGAAGTCTGGCCGGCGGTGCTGGCCTCCACCATGACCACCATCCTGGTGTTCCTGCCTATCCTGTTTATCGAGGAAGAAGCCGGGCAGCTGTATTCCGATGTGGCCATTGCCATTTCGGCGGCGATATTTGCGTCCATGCTGGTGGCGGTTACCGTGATTCCCACCCTGAGCGCCCGGCTGGACTTCGGCATCCGCGAAACCGACACGGATCGCTTTGGCAACACCGTGTCCGGTGGCTGGGCCGGCAGGATTGTCGGTGGCGTGCGCTGGCTGGTAAGTGGGCCTATCAGGCGTGGCGTCACCATTCTGGGCACAGTGGCACTGAGTCTCTGGATTATATTCTTCCTCACCCCGCCTGCAGAGTACCTGCCGGAAGGCGAGGAGCCCAAGACGTTTGCCTCCATGAACGCACCGCCAGGCTACAACCTGTCTGAAATGGAGAGCATCGCCAAACAGGTGGAGGATCACTTCCTGCCCCATGTGCAGGCCGATCCGGAAGCCTATGAAAGCGGCGAAACGTCGATTCCGCCCCTGGCGTATCTGAACATGCAGGTCAGCCCCAGCAACGTGCGGATCATCGCGGAAACAGTCAATGCCCGTCACATCGAAACATTGATGGACGAAATCACCGGTTTCTACGAGCAGTTTCCGGGCATGCGCGCGTTTGCCGCCAAGGGGTCGATTATCTCCAGCAACGACGGTGGCACCCGCAGCATCAATCTGGATATCTCCGGCCCGGATCTGGTGTCGATCTACGAAGTGGCCAACACGGCCTATGGCCGGGCCCGGGAGATTTTCGACAACCCCCGCATCCAGACCCAGCCATCCACCCTGACCCTGGCGCAGCCCCTGATTCAGGTGCGACCGGACTGGGACCGGGCCGCGGAACTGGGCCTGGGCACTGAGGCCATCGGCTTCACCGTGGCGTCGCTGACCGAAGGCTCTTACGTGGATGACTTCTTCCTGGACGACGACAAGATTGATATCTACCTCTACGGCAGCGAAGGCCGCAACCCGAGCCTGGACCAGTTGCCGGATGTGATGCTGCACACGCCTCAGGGTGCCACACTGCCGCTGTCGAGCCTGGCGACCATTGAGGAAACCGTGGACACCAGCACCGTGCGCCGTCTGGATGGCCGCCGTACGGTGACGCTCAACGTGATCCCGCCGGACGATGTGCCACTGGAGGCCGGTGTTGAAAGAGTCCGGACGGAACTGCTTGACGCCATGCGCGATAGTGGCGAAATACCTTCAGGCGTGGCGATCAACATCTCCGGCGCCAGCGACCAGCTCAACGCCACCCGGGATGCCCTGAGCGGCAATTTCATGATTGCAGTGGTGATTGTCTACCTGTTGCTGGTGGCCATTTTTGCCCACTGGGGCTTCCCGCTGCTGATACTGACGGCGATTCCATTGGGTATCGCCGGCGGCATCGTGGGCCTGGCGCTGATGAATCTGGTGGGTAGCCTGTTGCCGAAAATCGGTCTGTTACCGCTGAGCCAGCCCTTTGACATGATTACCATGCTGGGCTTCCTGATCCTGATGGGCACGGTGGTCAACAACCCGATTCTGGTGGTGGAACAGGCAAGGCAGAACCTGCGGCAACGGGATGTGTCGGTGGTGGATGCGGTCATCGGCGCCGTGGAAACCCGCCTGCGCCCCATTGCCATGACCACCCTGACGACCATCTGTGGCCTGTCGCCGCTGGTGTTCCTGCCGGGTGAAGGCACCGAGCTCTATCGTGGCGTGGGCGCGATCGTTCTGTTCGGGCTGGCCGGTGCTGCGACGGTGACTGTGACCTTTTTGCCGGCGCTTACGGTGTTTGTTCTGGGGTGGCGGGGTAAGCGGCCCGTTCGGTAATGGGGGAGTCGCCGCTTCGGGGGGTGGGGTTTCTGACACCGTGTTCGGGACTTCTACCCGGACGCGGTCACCATCCAGCAGGACCGGGTAGGTTTTAACGGTTACGTCCTCATCCTCCAGGCACTGACCGGTCTGCAGGTTGAAGTGCTGCTTGTACAGTGGTGACGCCACCACCGGTTGCCCTTTCAGATCGCCGGTAATACCCCGTGCCAGCACGTTCTTACTGGTAAACGGATCGGTATGGCTGATGGCAAACAAAGCCGGCAACCGATGCGGCAGATAAAACACCGCCACCGGCCCATCCTCGGTCCACACCGCCACCCCGGATTCCGGTACCAGATCATCAACGGTACAAACGATTTCCCAGTTAGTCCGCGCTTTCATAACGTTCTCCAATTCCAGCAGGATTCATCCAAGACATGAACACGAGCCCCAGCAAGTCGGTAAGCAGCGACAACTGGTGCCCAGATGAGCGTGGGGGTCGGTATTTTTTCCCGCCAGGAAAAAGGTGTCCGAGCGAAGCGAGTTCTTTTTCCCAAGGGAAAAAATACCGACCCCCGCGCTCCACCCCGGGTCCTCAGTCTTAAGCAGGCTCCCCCTCAAGCAAAGGCCGCCGCTGATCCCGCTCGGTAGTCCACTCCTGAACCGGATCTTTCTTCTCAGGAGCGTTCACAAACTCCCGGAACCGCTTCCGCTTCTCGGGGTCCTCAACGGCGGTCTTCCACTCGCACTGATAGGTGCCCACCAGATCAGCCATGTGCTGTTCCAGCTCCTCACCAATGCCAAGGCTGTTCTCAAGAACAACCTGCTTCAGATAGTCCAGGCCACCCTCCAGGTTTTCCATCCAAACGCTGGTGCGTTGCAGACGGTCCGCCGTGCGCACGTAGAACATCACCACCCGGTCAATGGTGCGAATCAGTTCTTCATCAGACAGGTCGGTTGCAAACAGGTCCCCATGGCGAGGACGCATGCCGCCGTTGCCGCAGACGTACAGGTTCCAGCCGTTCTCGGTGGCGATCACACCGAAATCTTTACTCTGGGCCTCCGCGCATTCACGGGTGCAGCCGGAGACGGCCATTTTCACCTTGTGGGGCGCGCGCAGGCCCTTGTAGCGGTTCTCCAGGGTGATCGCCATGCCCACGCTGTCCTGCACACCGTAGCGGCACCAGGTGTTGCCGACGCAGGATTTCACCGTGCGCAGGGACTTGCCGTAGGCGTGGCCGGTTTCGAAGCCGGCGGCGATGAGCTTTTCCCAGATGTCTGGCAGCTCGCTCAGGGTGGCGCCGAACAGATCCACGCGCTGGCCGCCGGTGATCTTGGTATACAGGTTGTACTCTCTGGCCACTTCGCCCAGCACAATCAGTTTGTCGGGAGTGATTTCACCGCCGGGAATGCGCGGCACGATGGAGTAGGTGCCGTTTTTCTGCATGTTGGCCATGAAGGTGTCATTGGTGTCCTGCAGGGGCACATGGTCGGTGGCCAGAATGTGTTCGTTCCAGCAGGTGGCGAGGATTGAGGCCACCGCCGGTTTGCAGATATCGCAGCCGTGGCCCTTGCCGTGATCGCGGACCAGGGTCTGGAAAGAGCGAATGCCATTCACTTTGACGATGTTGAACAGATCCTGGCGGCTGTACGGGAAGTGTTCGCAGATGTCTTTGCTGACTTCCACGCCGCGTTTTTCCAACTCGCTGTCCGCCACGTTCTTCAGCCGCGCCGCGCAACCACCGCAGCCGGTGCTGGCTTTGGTTTCGGATTTGACCGAGCCCAGATCGCTGCAGCCAGCGTCGATCACGCCGCAGATATCGCCCTTGGACACATTGTGGCAGGAGCAGATGGGGGCGAATGCCGGCGGAGAACACGATCAGGTCGGTCTCCGGGTGGGTGTCGTTGCTGAAGTTCAGGCGCAGGCGGGCGTCCTCGCCCTCGATGATCCCGGTGGTGGCTTTCTCTGTATGAACCTGCACACCCAGCTCTTCGATCTTGCGCTTGAGCAGGCCGCCACCCACCACAACGCCGGTTGTGACGCCCTCTGAGCTGGCGCGGATGCTCATTGCCCTTGATGGGCGGCACGAACGGATAGGACCCGGTCATAAGCCAGCAGCTTCTCTTCACCAAACACAAGAATCCGGTAGCCGGCGGCAGCTTTGCTGGCAGTGAATTGTTCGAGGAAGTGATGGCCGACCATTCCGTTGCCTATCACAATCAGGGTTTTCATCTTCATGCCGCTTCTTTCTCCGCAACAAACAAAAAAAGCCGGAGCATCTATTCCCAGTGAAGGGAAGTCGATGGTCCGGCGCCAATGCCAACAACAATGATCTGATGGTCCGGCCTGATCCTTGGCCGGGACATTCGTCCTTATCGTGTATCTAGCGAACTCCATGCCAGCTTTATAGGTTGTTGATAATATGGCGGTTACGATTGTTGGCGGATTCTGCAGGGCGAAGTTTTCCGAATTCATTGCCCTGCATAAGGGCGGATTGCACGGCTTTGGGGCCGTTTTCGGGTGGCCCGGTAATTGCTCTTGTCATCATTCAGATGCCCGTTCTTTTTCGAAAAGACCCAATGGGTGCTTGCCCCGGAGTATTTTATGAATGCCAAGCGTAATGCCGTTTTTAACAAACCCGATGCCGGGGACTATCTGATTGCTTCAAAAGCCTGTGAGCTGAGAAATCTTCAGTATTTTCTGCAGATGGGTAAGTTGGTCCAATGCATCAGCAACCTTGTTCACGGGCTGCAGCGGGAGCGAGGGGCCTCCAATATCTTTCTTGGCTCATCCGGTAAAGCATTCTCTGAAGAGAGATTGGCTTTTGTCAGAGAGTCGGACGAATCAAGGGAAGAGTTCGTGCAAGCGTTGGCCCAAGCCCATGAGGAGTTGACCGGGCATCCGGTGAGCAGCCAATTGCTGAACAGGAACGCTGTTTCGAGGTGTTTGCGAGTTTTGCGGCCCCGGATTCACTGTCTCTGTGGCGCGAAGTGCAGGCCCATCCGCGTGAAGAAGAAATCCAGAGGCTACGGCGCCTGTCGTCCTCCACCTCTCAGTTATCTGCCGTCGACCCGGAGGTGGCAGGACAATGGTTCACACTGATGACTGAGCGAATCGACGCAATGAAGAAGGTCGAGGATTCGATAGAGGGCTGTTTCCACATCCGCTACATTGAACGCTATGCCGAGGCTCGTCATTCTCTTGCTCACCAGGAGACCCTGATTGCCTCACTCGATGCTCGCAAACCCGGGCAAGTACCCATGTTGGTTCTGTGTGAGAGATTAAATGAAAATGAGTCCGGTGATGCTTTTTCCAGCGAAGACGCGGGGCAGCAGTTAGGCCGCTCGATTTTCGATCTGCTACAGGAACAGACCCGTCGGCTACAACAGATGAGCAACGAGTTGCAGGGCGCCAGGGAGGCTCTTGAAGACCGGAAAGCCCAGGAGAAAGCAGTATTGCTGTTAATGGCGCATCGTCGGATCAGCAACGATGAGGCTCATCGTATGTTACGGAAACTGGCGATGGATCGGGGTAAAAAACTTCCGGAGATTGCCCGGGCTCTGCTTTCGATGGTCGATGTTCTGAAATACTGACTGCGGAGGAAGAGGCCTGTAGAGCGGAGGTCAAACTCGCCAAAGCATCTGAACCGGCACCCGGTAACGCATCCCTTTTGACGGCCCGGTGCCCTCAACGGTGCAAGTCTTACGGTTCACCCTGATAATCATACCTTGAAGTTTTCGTTTACCGGTACCAAACCCAACGATATCCCCTACC
>JBHEPI010000115.1:0-3740 GCA_046260345.1 Marinobacter sp.
GAAGACGAACATTCCCGTGATTGAACAGCGACGTCGCGTTTAGAAGCACCTCAAACACCACCACGGCCAGAACCGGCGCACCAATGAGCACAACAACCGCCATTTTGATGGCCATGGACAGCAGAATCTCAAACGGGTGGAAGCGCAAGCCGGTGGTTACGTCAAATTCCAGATCCGCGTGATGCATGCGATGCAGTCGCCAGAGCCAGGGCACGGCATGGAAGATCCGATGCTGGAAATAGATGGCCAGATCCAGAGCAAGAATAGCCAGAGCCACGGTTATCCAGCCCGGTATTGAGAACAGGTTTAGCAGACCCCATCCGTGATTGGAGGCATAGATCGCAGTACCCACGGCGACCAGGGGAAAGAACAGACGAACAGCCAGGGTATCCAGAATCACTATAGAGAGATTGCCGGGCCAGCGTACCGAACGTTTGATGGTTTGCGGGCGTCTTGTGGCAAGAATTTCCCACACCGCCATCACGCTCAATACCGAGACAAAAATCAAAAGCCGGATAGCTGGTTCATTGGCCAGGATAAAATCGGACATGGGTTACCCTCCTCAATGAACCGGCAAGCCTGCAGCCTTCCATTCCGGGAACCCCTCGTCAAACCGGCGGACGCGGAAGCCAAGCTTGCGCAACCGCTCTACCGCTTCATGGGATAGCACGCAGTAGGGGCCACGACAGTAGGCGACGATTTCCCGGTCCCTGGGCAACGCATCAAGCATGGTTTCTAGCTCGTCCAAGGGAATATTGATGGCATCCGGCAGGTGGCCTGCCTGATACTCGTCATGAGGCCGGACATCCAGCAACGTGACCGATCCTTCCCGCAAGCCAGCAAGCAGATCGTCCTGTGAGACAGCTTCCAAGCTGCCGCCCGGATCGTCAGTGTGAAACACCCGGCTAATCAGGCGTTCCATCTCTGCCAGGTTGGTTTCGGCCACTTCTCGCATCAGACTCATAAGCGTCACGATGCGCTCGTCCGTCAGCCGGTAAATCACCTGCTTACCCGAGCGGGTCGCGGTGACCAGCCCGGCCCTGCGCAAATGCTGCAGATGCGCCGAGGTATTACCAACCGTCAGCTCCGCCGTATTGGCCAGTGTTTCCACCGAGGCCTCGGATTGGGCCAGCCGTTCCAGCAGCGCCAGCCGATGCCCGCTACCCAGCGCTTTGCCGACCTGGGCCAGGGTGTCCAGAAGATCTTGTCGAAATGCCATATTGCTACCTCAGCTTAATCGGGTGACGGGCCATCTCTTGACAGCCCATCTCTTTCCATTATTCTAATAAACAATAGAATGTTTGCAAGTCAATTTGTATTAAGGAGCCGTACCTGTGAAAGCCCTGATCCTGATTAACGACCCGCCCTATGGAACCGAACGCGTCTACAACGGCTTACGTATGGCCCATGCCCTGAGCAAGAAGGACTGTGAGGTAACGGTCTTTCTGATGGGCGATGCGGTGTCGGGTGCCAAGACCGGCCAGAAAACCCCGGACGGTTTCTATAACGCCGAACGTATGGTCAAGCGAGTAGCTCTGAAGGGTAATGTTTTGCTGTGCGGCACCTGTATGGATGCGCGCGGCATTTCCGAGGAGGAAGTGGTCAAGGGTGCCCAGCGCAGCACCATGGATGAACTGGCGGATGTGACCCTTGCCGCCGACAAAGTGCTGGTTTTTTAAGCCATGAGCCAACCTCAGAGCATCTACCGACTGGAAAAACGCAACCTGGCCATTCTGGTGATCAGCCAGATAATGTTCATGGTTGCCGCGATCACCGTGATGACACTGAGCGGTGTCGTCGGGCAGCAGTTGAGCCCCGATCCGGGCCTGGCAACGCTGCCGATCGCCATCATGATGCTGGGCACGGTAATTTCCACGCTGCCGGCATCACTGTTTATGAAAAAAGTGGGCAGGCGGCGGGGGTTCATTGTTGGTGCTGCTCTGGGCGGAGCCGGCGGTGGTGTGCTCAGCTTTGCCGGTATTGCCATCCAGTCTTTCGCTGTGTTCTGCCTTGGCAGCCTGTTGCTGGGGCTGTATCAGGGCTTTGCCATGTATTACCGCTTCGCGGCGCTGGATGTCGCCAGCCCATCGTTCCGCAGTCGAGCCATTTCTTTCGTTTTGGCCGGCGGCGTGGCTGCTGCATTTCTGGGACCCTGGAACGCCAGTGTTATGGGTGATCTATTTCCGACTGTTCCCTCTGGCGGCCCCTATCTAATCATTGCGGCTCTGGCATTGGTGGCGATCTTCCTGCTAAGCCAGTTGAAAGTCCCTTACGTGGGGGAACCTCATGAAGGGGAAAGCACTCGCCCCATGGGCACCATTGCACGAAATCCAGCCTTTATAGTGGCATTGGCCGCAGGTGCCATCGGGTACGCCATCATGATACTGGTGATGACCGCCACGCCACTGGCCATGCGTGCCAATGACTTCGACATGGGCCAGGTGGCTTTCATCATGCAGTGGCATGTACTGGGTATGTACGCGCCGTCGTTCTTTACCGGCAGCCTGATTGCCCGTTTCGGCCTGGGCCGGATTCTGACAGCAGGCTGCCTGATTCTGGTGGGCACTGCCCTGACCGCCCTCACAGGTGCCAGCCTTGTTCATTTCTGGGTGGCGCTGGTGCTTCTCGGCGTGGGCTGGAATTTTCTGTTTATCGGCGGCAGTACACTGCTCGCCACTCTGCATACTGAAGCCGAACGGGGCAAAGTCCAGGGCGTGAACGACTTGGTGATTTTTGCCATGGTCACCGTGGGCTCGCTGATGTCCGGCACGCTTTTGCATCACCTGGGATGGGAAACGCTGAATCTGCTGATGCTGGCACCCATCGGAATTGTTGCACTGTCGATACTCTGGATGCGTCTAAACCGAGCCGCTTTGTCAGCAGCCCAGACCAGGGCTTCATAGAGGAGCAGGCGGCTGCTAAGACGATTGCCGACGCCCGGCAGGCGTTGGCCAGCCTGATTGGGGAACTCCTGGCGAGCTGGTTTTTACAGGCTGCGCTACGGAAGCTAATAACCTGGCTCTGTTGAGCATTGCGGGTATCCGGATTATGACTAGTGCATGTACAAACTGATTTGAACCCATCAAAAATAATGCACAGCCTGGCCGGACTGGTGCTCAGGCGGGTATATTGAAAGCGGAGTCACTGATTCAGGACTGAGATCTAAGTCGAATTGCTGATAGGCCATGCATCATTGAAGCAGGAGAAACTTATGGGGCCCGAACATTTTGGCTGGAGCGGTTGGTGGGTATTCCCCGTAGTCATGCCGATCATTATGGTCATGGTTCTTTTTATTGTTTTTTACCTCGTGTTTGGTCGAGGTGGGCTCAAGCTGCCGTGGAATAACTCCGAAGGAACGTCGAATCATAATGAGGGTTCCGAAACGGCGATGGAGATCCTGAAGAAACGCTACGCGAAAGGCGAACTTACGAGGGAAGAATTCGAGCAAGTGAAAAAGGATATTCAGAGCTAACCGGGGAATCACTATGAAAGACATACTCGATGCTCAGCAGCGACACTGGCAGGAAACATTTGTTCAGAAGCCGGAAATGTTTGGCGCGGATCCAAGCCAACCCGCCCAGGCCGCTGCCGACCTATTCGAGAAAGAAGGCAAAACCAAGATTCTTGAGTTGGGCGGGGGACAAGGACGCGACACGCTGTTTTTTGCTCGTGCTGGTTTTAACGTTCACGTGCTGGACTATTCACAAAGCGCGGTGGATTCAATCGCGGAAAAGGCGGAA
>JBHEPI010000034.1:0-6589 GCA_046260345.1 Marinobacter sp.
TCTGAGAGAAACCGATGAACAGAGAACCCGTCAGCCGCGAATTATTCGATGAGGTCATGGTCCCCAACTACGCGCCGGGGTCGGTGATTCCCGTGAGGGGGGAAGGCTCCCACGTCTGGGACCAGGAAGGAAAAGAATATATCGATCTGGCGGGTGGTATTGCGGTGACTTGCCTCGGGCATTCCCATCCCGGCCTGGTCAGTGCGCTGATGGAGCAGGCCGAGAAGATCTGGCACCTGTCCAACGTGATGACCAATGAGCCGGCCCTGCGTCTGGCCAAGACCCTGTGTGACCTTACCTTTGCCGAGCGGGTGTTCTTCGCCAACTCCGGTGGTGAGGCCAACGAGGCGGCCTTCAAGCTGGCCCGTCGTTACGCCTGGGAGCATTTTGGCCCGGAAAAAAATGAAATCATTGCCTTCAGGAACTCCTTTCACGGCCGCACGCTGTTCACCGTCAGCGTGGGTGGTCAGCCCAAGTATCTGGAAGGCTTTCAGCCGGCCCCGGGTGGTATTCATCACGCTGACTTCAATGATCTGGAATCAGTCAGAAAACTGATCTCGAAAGAGAAAACCTGTGCCGTGGTGGTGGAGCCCATTCAGGGTGAAGGTGGCGTGATGCCCGGCGACGCGGAGTTTCTGAAGGGCCTTCGCCAGCTCTGCGATGAAAACGATGCCCTGTTGGTTTTCGACGAAGTGCAATCCGGTGTTGGCCGCACCGGCCATCTCTACGCCTACCAGATGTACGGCGTAACACCGGACATTCTCTCATCGGCCAAAGGCCTCGGCGGTGGCTTCCCGGTGGCGGCCATGCTGACCACGGAGAAAGTCGCGAAAAGCCTGGGCGTTGGCACTCACGGCAGTACCTACGGTGGCAACGCCCTGGCCTGTGCAGTTGCCCAACGGGTGATCGACACCGTCAGCCAGCCTGATATTCTCAAGGGGGTGGCTGCCCGTTCAGACCGGCTTCGCAAGGGCATGATGGACATCGGCGAGCGTTACGGCATTTTCACCGAAGTTCGCGGCGCTGGCCTGCTGCTGGGCTGCGTGTTGACTGAAAAGTGGCAGGGCAAGGCCAAGGAATTTCTCAACGCCGGGCTGGCGGAAGGTGTGATGGTGCTGATTGCCGGGCCCAATGTGGTGCGGCTGGCACCGTCGCTGATTATTCCCGAGCCGGACATCGACGAAGCGCTCACGCGCTTTGAAGCCGGCGTCAGGAAGGTTTGCGGGCAGTAAACTTTGCATACAGCAACCAGGGGAGCCGCCTATGTGGCTGGTACGTCCGGCTCAGCTGGGTGACCTGAACGATATGCTCGACATTGCCGGGGGCCAGGGCCCCCGGATGTCATCCACCCTGCCCAAAAAAAAAGAAGCGCTGTCCCGCAAGATAGAACATTCGGCCCGTTCGTTTGCCGGCCAAAACAAGCCTGACGAATCCGAACGCTTCCTGTTTGTGCTGGAAGATACCAGCACCGGCAAGGTTCACGGCGTATCGGGCATTGATGCCCGGTCGGGGAACGGACAACCTTTCTACAACTACCGCAGAGATGCGCTTATCCATGCCTCCCATGAGCTGGGCATCTCCCGCCGGGTGGAGGTTCTTTACCCGTCCCATGCACTGACAGACCGGACCCTGCTGTGTTCGTTCACCATCTGCCGCGAACTGCGTGGCACTGATGCTTTCGAGCTGTTATCCCGCGCGAGGATGCTTTTTATCGCGGGCCATCGTCACCTGTTTACTGACCACATTGTTGTGGAGATACAGGGCGTTCAGACAGAGGACGGAGAGGTTCCGTTCTGGAACAGCCTGGGCCGGCACTTCTTCAATATGGATTTTGAAACGGCAGACCAGTATTCCGGCATGCTGAGCAAAACCTTTATTGCCGAACTGATGCCGCCCAATCCGATATACGTCACGCTCCTGAGCAAGGCGGCGCGGGAGGTGCTGGGCCAGCCGCACCAGCAAACCCGGGCAACCTTTGAACTGCTGCAGCATGAGGGGTTTCACCGTGGTTGCTACATCGATATTTTCGATGCCGGCCCGGTTCTTGAGGCCAGGACGGACGCACTTAAATCGGTTGTGACCAGCCATCTGAAAACCCTGCATGCCGCGAATACCGAAGACGGCGAAATGTGCCTCATTTCCGGTGGTCATGGTGAACAGTTCCGTTGCACGTTGACCACCCTGCACGAAGCGCTTGGGGACGAGGTCAAGGTGCCGCTGAAAACCTGGCAGTGCCTGGGCAGGAACTCCGGTGACGACGTCCGGATCACACCATTATGAACAGGGCGATCGCACGCAGGAGGCCGGTATGTTAGTGATCCGTCCACTACAGGAAAACGACCTGGACGCCCTGTATGCCATGGCGCAGGGAGCAGGCAAAGGCCTGACTACGCTGCCGGCAGACCGGGAGTTGCTGCAGAAAAAAATCAACCATGCCCGGGAAACCTTCAACCAGCGCTGCGCCCCGGAAGCCGGGCTGTACCTGTTTGCCCTGGAGGATACCGAGCTCAACCAGTGTGTGGGTATCAGCGGCATACAGGCGCGGGTTGGTCTTGATGAAGTGTTCTACAATTACCGGCTCAGCGTTACCGTGAACGCCTCCCGCGAGCTGGGCGTGCATGTGCGCACACCCACGTTGCACCTTTCCAACGATATGACCGACACCACCGAGGTCTGTTCATTACTGCTGTCGGGGTCCCATCGGGGCGGCGGCACCGGGCTGCTGCTGTCCCGCTGCCGGTTCATGTACCTGGACGACTTCAGAAAACATTTCTCCGAAAAGGTATTCGCTGAAATGCGGGGTGTATCGGATGGCAATGGCGAAAGCCCGCTGTGGAATGCCCTGGGAAGCAAGTTCTTTGACATGGAGTTCAGCGAAGCGGATGTGCTCTCGGGCCTGGGTAACAAATCGTTTATCGCCGAGCTGATGCCCAAATATCCGATCTATCTGCCGATGCTACCCGATGCAGCCCGCGCGGTAATAGGCCGGGTGCACGAGAACACCGCGCCTGCGCTCAGGATGCTGCAGGCGGAAGGGTTCAACTTTAATGGCATGGTGGACATATTTGACGGAGGGCCGGTGGTGGAGGCTTTTATTCACAATATTCGCACCGTGCGCGAGGGCATCAACCGCCATGTGATGATCCGCAAGACACCGCTGGACATGAACGTGCCCGCTGAAGAGCAGGTAATGATATCCAACCGTTCGTTCCGGGACTTTCGGGTAACCACCATACCGGCCGAGTGTATCGGGCTTGATACTGTCAGTATACCGGCTGAAGTAGCAGAGGCGCTGGAGATAGAATCCGGGGATCTTGTGCGGCTGGCCCCTTTGAAAGATACCGGAAGGAGGTAATGACTATGGCAAACCTGACAGGCCAGTTATTTATAGACGGGCTCTGGCTCGAAGGTCACGGGGAGGTGTTTGAATCGCTCCAGCCTGTTACCGGCGAGACGGTCTGGGATGGTGTCAGCGCCAGCATTGAGGATGTGGACGCCGCGGTGCGCGAGGCCCGCTCGGCCTTTGTTGGCTGGCGCAAGCGCCCGTTCGCCGAGCGCCAGAGCATGGTGGAAAAATTCGGCAAGCTGCTGGAAGAGCACAAGGAAGAGCTGGCACACCAGATCGGGCTGGAAACCGGCAAACCCCTCTGGGAATCCCGTACGGAAGTGGCAGCCATGATTGGCAAGATCGGGATATCGGTCAGTGCCTACCACGACCGCACCGGCCATTCGGAATCCGATGTCGCTGGCGGCCATGCGGTATTGCGGCACCGTCCCCATGGTGTGGTGGCGGTGTTCGGCCCCTATAACTTTCCCGGGCACCTGCCCAATGGCCATATTGTGCCGGCCTTGCTGGCGGGTAACACCGTGGTGTTCAAGCCCAGTGAGCTGACCCCCGGCGTTGCCGAGATGACGGTGAAACTGTGGGAGAAAGCAGGCATTCCCGGCGGTGTGATTAACCTGGTGCAGGGCGCCGCACCAACCGGAAAATCCCTGTCGTCGCATCCGGGCGTGGACGGGCTTTTCTTCACCGGCAGCTCCACTGTGGGGCATCTGCTGCACAAACAGTTTGGTGGCCAGCCTGAGAAAATCCTGGCGCTGGAAATGGGCGGTAATAACCCGCTGATTGTGCAGAATGTTCATGATGTGGATGGCGCTGTTCACCATGCGCTGCAGTCTGCATTCCTGTCCGCCGGCCAGCGTTGCACCTGTGCCCGCCGTTTGCTGGTACCCAAGGGTACCAAGGGCGACCGGTTCCTGAAGCGTTTTACCGAAGTGGCCAGCCGCATAAAAGTGGGCGAGTTCGACGCCGAGCCACAGCCATTCATGGGTTCGGTTATTTCGTCGGAGGCAGCCGATAAGTTGCTGGCGGCCCAGAGTGAACTGCTGGAGCAGGGCGGCCAATCGTTACTGGAGATGAAGCGACTGAAAGACGACACTGGCCTGTTGTCACCGGGCATCGTGGATGTCACCGGCCTGGACCTGGTGGACGAGGAGTTCTTCGGTCCATTGCTGACGGTTTATCGCTACAAGAGTTTTGATGAAGCACTGGAACTGGCCAACAACACCCGATTTGGGCTGTCTGCCGGTATTCTGACTGATGATCACAAACTCTATGAGCGCCTGGCTGACGAGGTCCGGGCCGGCATCGTGAACTGGAACCGGCCGTTGACCGGTGCCAGCAGTGCGGCTCCGTTCGGCGGTGTGGGCGCCAGCGGCAACCATCGCCCCAGTGCCTACTACGCGGCGGACTACTGTGCCTGGCCCATGGCGTCGCTGGAAGCGAAAAAAAGTGAAGTACCGGAAAGCCTTGCACCCGGACTAAATTTCGACTGACGGACGATCACACATGGCCAAGCACGCGGTAGAAGCCAACTTTGATGGCCTGGTAGGGCCTACCCACAACTACGCCGGGTTGTCCTGGGGTAACGTGGCCTCCAAATCAAACGTTCGCTCGGTATCCAACCCCAGGGAAGCGGCTTTGCAGGGGCTGGCCAAGATGAAACGGCTGGCAGACCGGGGTTATGTGCAGGGGGTTTTGCCGCCCCATGAACGCCCCCATATCCCCACCTTGCGGGCGCTGGGTTTTGGTGGTTCAGACAGCGACATGCTCCGGTCTGCCGCAGAACAGAGCCCTTCAGTCCTCGCAGCTGCATCGTCCGCATCCGCCATGTGGACGGCCAACGCCGCAACCGTCTCGCCAAGTTCGGACACCACGGATCACCGGGTGCACTTCACCCCGGCCAACCTGAGCGCCAAGTTCCACCGTTCCATTGAGCATGTGGTGACCGGCAGGGCGCTGAAATCCATCTTTGCGGACGAATCCTGGTTTGCCCATCACCCGGCGTTGCCTTCGGTCAGCCAGTTCGGCGACGAAGGCGCCGCCAACCATACCCGCTTCTGCAGTGGATATGGTGAACCGGGTGTGGAGTTGTTCGTCTACGGCCAGATCGCTTTTAACGAACAGGCGCGGGCTCCCAGGCGCTATCCCGCCCGCCAGACTCTGGAAGCCTCCCAGGCCATCGCCCGCCTGCACGGCCTGAAAGACAGCCATGTGGTCTTCGCCCAGCAGAACCCGGAGGCAATCGATGCCGGTGTTTTTCATAACGATGTGATCGCGGTGGGCAATGGCAACACCCTGTTCTACCACGAGCTGGCGTTCATGGATGAGGAAAAAGTCCTGGCCGACATCCGCTCCCGCCTGACCGGTGCAGAACTGGAAGCGGTGCGGGTCAGCAGTGAACAGGTGCCGCTGGAAGATGCCGTGGCCTCCTACCTGTTCAACAGCCAGTTACTGAACACGCCGGATGGCATGATGCTGGCGGTGCCGGGGGAGTGCCGCGAGATAACATCGGTCAGCCGATACCTGGATGAACTGGTGGACGGTTCCGGGCCGATTACCTCGGTGGAAGTGTTCGACGTCAAGCAATCCATGCGCAATGGCGGCGGACCTGCTTGCCTGCGGCTGAGAGTCGCGCTCAGCGACGACGAGCTCAAAGCCATGCATCAGGGCGTGCTGATGGACGACGCCTTGTTTGAACGGTTAAGTATCTGGGTTCAGGGGCACTACCGGGACGAGTTAAGCCAGGCCGATCTGGCTGACCCCATGCTGCTGGATGAAAGCCGCCATGCCCTCGATGAATTAACGGGCATTCTGGGCCTGGGATCAATCTACGATTTCCAGCGCTGAAATAGCTCCTGCGAGGCGCCTGCGTATCTGATCGCGGTTGAAACCGCTCCTACCAGGTCAGGTATTTGTAGGAGCGACTTCAGTCGCGAATGAGGCGATTGGGGGAAGGCGGGATCGCGCTGATAATCCTGTCGCCCGATTCTGGTTGGCAGCCTTGGCGCCCGGTACAGGTTGCCGGTGTCGGATTTCAGATCAGGCTGCGATCGATGACATCAACATCGCCAGGGTGTGCTGGATAAGCTGTTCGCTGGGGTAGTCGGCCAGCGGCCCCGGTTCTGACATTTCCTGCTGGCACAGCATGATCACGCCATGGAGTGCTCCTCGCAAATAGAGGGCGGTTTGCAGGGGATCCTGGATCCTTTCCCGGCATAGCGTGCCATCTTCCAGTCCCACCTGTAT
>JBHEPI010000124.1:0-2553 GCA_046260345.1 Marinobacter sp.
CTACAACGACACCACCATGCTGGGTCAGGCGGAAGCGGGCATTCTGTTCCACGCGCCGCAGAACGTGATTGAAGAATTTCCGCAGTTTCCGGCGGTGCATACGTTCGAGGAGCTGAGGGGTGAGTTTCTGAAGGCCAGCGCTATCCACAGCTGATCTGGTCAATGAGGCCGGGGTGGTTGAACTGCCCCGGTTTCCCCTTCCTCTGCTTTACAGTGCTTCCAGCACGCTCATCAGTTTTTGCACCTTGTCCACGGATTCCCGGTATTCATCGTCCGGGTCTGAATCCGCCACAATGCCACACCCCGCCCAGCAGTGAATGATCCCTTCAGAATCCGTCATCAGCGTGCGGATTGCGATATTGCTCTCCAGATTGTTGGAGAAATCCCAGCGAAAGACTGACCCGCAGTATGGCCCGCGGCTGTGGGCTTCCAGGCTGTCGATGATTTCCATGGCCCGGCGCTTGGGTGCGCCGGTAATGGAACCGCCCGGGAAGGCCGAGAGAACTGCCTGAAACGGAGTGATATCGCGTTCCAGCCTGCCTTCCACCGTGCTGACCAGTTGATGGACATTCTCGTAGCTTTCAATGCGGAACAACTGGGGAACCGAGACGGAGAAGGGCTCGCAGAATCGCGACAGGTCGTTGCGGATCAGGTCGACAATCATCAGGTTTTCGGCCCGGTCTTTCTCTGCGCTGGCCAGGGCATCGGCTATCTTCCGGTCGTTTTCAGCACAGGTCCGGTCTCTCGGCCGTGTGCCTTTGATGGGCTTGCTGATAACCTTCCGGCCCTGCTCAATGCTGAGGAACAGTTCCGGCGAAATGCTCAGCACCTGGTAACTCCCGGCATTGACGAAAGCGGCGTGGGGAACCGGCACGGCACGGCACAGGGCCTGGAAAGCAGTATAGGGCGAACCCCGGTAGCCACCGGTGTATTTGTTGGACAGGTTCACCTGGTAGCAGTCCCCGGCGTGGATGTAGTTGAGTACCTCGGATACGCCGCTCCGGTAGTGCTTTGCGGATCGGTCGGCTGCGAAGCGGTGACTCATACTAAACGGAGCGGGGGCGTCCGGTTTTTCACGGATCAGGGTGATAACCCTTTCCCTGGTGTCATTATCGCAACGGGGGTGAAAATCGAGTTCCGGCGGCCGGGTTCCGGACGTATCAAAAGTCAGTTGCCAGAGATAGAGGCCGACAAAGCCATAATCGCCGGTGTTCGTCGTCGCTCTGCCGGCAAATCCCGGTACTGTGAGATTGCCAGCTTCGTAAAACAGCGTGCCCATGAGGCCGCCCGCGGCTTCCTGATCATCCCCGGCCGAGAATTCTGCCCAGGCCTGTTCAATGTCATTGGTGAACCTGGCAAAAGACCACGCTTGTTGTGGCACCTGCCAGCACTTCCACGGAAACGCAGTGACGATGCGCCGCTGCCTGCCGGCATCGGTGTAATCGATAAACCCATGATCGCTGCTGATCTGTGAAACAAGGCGCTCCGCCTCTTCCGCACTTAATGTTTTCACGATGTTACATACTTAACAAAATCTTGCATGGGTTCACGGTAGCCTGTGCGGCAAGACACGGGTTCTTGATCCCACGAGGTCCGGGGCCGGTGCATTCTAAACAATAATCCTGAGGGCAGTAACCAGTATGAAGATTTGTAACGGTATTGGTAAGCGATTTGTCTTGGCACTTGTGGTGGGTTTTGCGATTTCGACGTCGGCTTTTGGGCAGGATGCGATTGATCGGGACGACCATGTGCTTTCCGATGGCAAGCTGGATGACAAGGATCTGGCTGCGGTGGTTGCAGTTGCCCAGCGGCACCTGAAGGAGATGACCGATGCGGCGCTTAGAAAGGCTGGCGATGAGTTGGAAGAGGCCGGCATATTCCGGCCCATGGCATTTATGGTGATGAAATCGGAAAAAGTGCAGGAGATGAAGCTTGGAGAAGATGCCGAGGGCGCTCCCGCAGAGATCAAAGTGCTGATGTATCGGGCAGGACTCAAGTCCATCGCCCGGAGGAAAGAAATACACGGTGCCGTTATTGCCTATCCCGGTAGTGTGGAAAAAGATGGCGAAGACATCCGTGCGCTGGTATTGGAGCACGAGCACAGGCTGGGTGTGTCTGATATCAAGCTGATTCCGGTGAGACTTGAGGATGGAGAGGCAAGCTTTGGTGAGCCGATGTCCCAGGACAAGCCATTCCAGATTTTTTACGACGAAAAAGAAGAAGCGGAAGGCTCAGGTAACTAATTAATAATAAGTTGGTTTTTTGGGTTCCATTAAGATCTGTGTTGTTTTGTGACAATTTGTGAATGTATTCACGGAACCGGAGTGTAAAACAATCTTAAATGGAGATGTGGGGTTAGGCCTCACACCAAAATGAAAAGTTCAACTGGATAACAATAAGTTCAATCAAGGAGAACAATATGAAAGGCCTGAAGAAACTAGCACTGGCAACAGCTGTTGCCGCTGCACCATTCGCCGCTCACGCAGAGTTGCAGGCGATGGACGACAGCACCATGGGCGACGTCACCGGTCAGGCCGGTGTGACCATCGAGCT
>JBHEPI010000144.1:0-5074 GCA_046260345.1 Marinobacter sp.
CGAGTGTTTTGCCCGCCGCACCAAGGGCCATCCGGTTATCGGTGACAAGGTCATACTGGGGCCGGTCACGCTGGTTGCCCGGGCAACCGAGGCAGACCGGGTGACCAAGGTGGGCCTGAAAATGGACAACCAATAAAAATCGTTAACAAAATCACGTCAAAACGCTGGTTTGGTTAACGAAGTTCCTGTGCTATAAAGTGTACAAATATTAATGATTGATTCCACCATGCCAATGAGTACCTCATCGTCCTCTGCCAATTCGGACCTTACAGCCATGGTAATGGCCTGGCTGGCTGCTGCCTGCGTGCTCATTCTGGCGGGCAGTCCGGCAACAGCGTCTGAGCTGCCAATGGGAGCCATGCTGGAAGCACCGGAAGTCAGCGAAGTACTGGTTCGTAAAGAGGAGCGTCGGCTCTATCTGCTTTCGGGAGAACAGGTGGTTCGCAGCTATCGCATCGGCCTCGGTGACAACCCTTCCGGCCACAAACTCTATGAGGGTGACAAACGCACGCCCGAAGGCGAGTATGTGCTGGACTGGCGCAACCCCAACAGCGACTTCTACAAGTCTATTCACATTTCCTATCCCAACAAGCAGGATCGCGAACAGGCTTCAGCCTGGGGTCTGGACCCCGGTGGCAGCATTATGATCCATGGCCTGCCCAACGAAGCCGGTGACATGGCCTTTGCATATCTGGGCCTCGACTGGACGGATGGCTGCATCGCCGTCAGTAATGCAGAAATGGACGAAATCTGGCAACTGGTTGCCGATGGAACCCCTATCCGGATTGTTCCCTGACAACAGCGATCTGACAATGCGCCGACATCGTAAATCGTCATTCCAGAATTAAGTTGTTGTCATAACCTAGGAAATTTTACGTATCCTTAGTTAACATTTCCGTCTAGAGTGTTTTACACTGTTTGACGACGCCGTCAGCAGAAATTGCTATCGGCCCGGTTTTGACAGAATGTCTGCACCAATGACTTCTGGAACGCAGGAAATAAAACGATCAATAAGGGGAATTATAATGCGTAAATTGATGATCGCAGGGTTTGCATCGGCAATCGCACTGACCGCAGGTTGTGCAACTACGGATGAGGGTGCGCTTGAAGAAGCAAACGCAAATGCCTCCTCAGCCGAGCAGACTGCTGAAAATGCACTGAATACAGCCAACAGCGCCAACAGCTCAGCCACTTCCGCTCAGGAAACGGCTAATGAAGCTCTTGCTGCTGCCAAGGCTGCACAGAAGTCTGCCGATGAAGCCAACGAGCGCGCCAAGCGCATGCTCGAGCGTGCCAGCCAGAAGTAAGGCTGCCACGTAACAAAAAGGCCGGGGCTTCCCGGCCTTTTTTTCGTCTGAATTCCGCCCCCATCAGGAGTCGTCGTTATCGTTCTTTGGCGTCTCTGGAGAAGGCTTGGGAGAGGATTTACCCATAAAGGTCGACATCATTTCCATCGGCAGCGGGAACACGATTGTGGAGCTGTTGTTGGTGCTCATATCTGCCAGGGTCTGCATGTAGCGCAGCTGCATGGCGCCTGAATTGGTCGACATCACTTCTGCGGCTTCTACCAGCTTCTTCGATGCCTGCAATTCCCCCTCGGCATGAATAACCTTCGCGCGGCGCTCACGTTCCGCCTCAGCCTGTCGTGCTATGGCACGAATCATGGACTCATTCAGGTCAACATGCTTGATTTCAACATTGGCAACCTTGATACCCCACTCTTCGGTCTGTGAGTCAATGATCTCCTGAATGTCGGAATTGAGCTTGTCGCGCTCTGACAGCATCTCATCCAGATCGTGTTTACCCAGCACTGAACGTAATGTGGTCTGGGCCAGCTGGCTGGTTGCCGAACCAAAGTCCTCCACTCTGATAATCGCCCGTTCCGGGTCAACTACCCTGAAATACAGCACCGCATTAACCCGTACCGTGACGTTATCCTTGGAGATTACATCCTGACTTGGGACATCCAGCGTGATGACCCGAAGATCAACCCTCACCATCTGCTGGATACCGGGGATGATGATGATCAGGCCCGGGCCCTTTACCCCCTGGAATCGGCCCAGGAAGAACACAACACCGCGCTCGTATTCCGGCAGGATCTTGATAGCTGACCCGAGGATCAGCAGCAACACCACAGCGGGTGCAATATAGGGAATCAGATCAGTGATATTCATAACGCCTCCTTGGTCGACTTTATTTCCCGGGAACCTGCAATCACTTTGAATCAGCGGCTTGCGGCTCGGCTTCAACATGCACCGTCAAGCCCTCGATAGCTGTTACGCGCAAACTGTCTCCGGCTTTGACAGGCGCGTTACTCACGGCGTTCCAGCGTTCACCACTGATGCGGACATGGCCCCGATACTGATCGTCATGCTTCCGGAATTCATCCAGCGCCGTTACCCGCTCATAAACAATCTGCTCACTGCCGCTGACCGGGTGTCTCCGGCGCAAACCGATAAAGCGGATAACCGTCCATAACGTGAATCCGGCCGCAACCAGTGCCGTACCACCGATCGTGGGCAGGGAGATTTCCTGATGACTGCCATCCATCAGAATGATGGAACCCGTCACGAAGGCAACGATACCCCCCACCCCCAATATGCCAAAGCTGGGCATAAAGGCCTCACCCACTATAAAGGCCAGTCCGAGCAGGATCAGCGCCAGGCCAGCGTAATTTACGGATAGCACCTGGAAGGCAAACAGCGCGAGAATAAGACAGATGGCGCCAATCACGCCCGGAAAAACAGCTCCCGGATTGGATAGCTCAAAAATAATGCCGTAAAACCCGATAATCATCAGGAAATAGGCCACGTTCGGATCGGTGATCACGGACAGCAATCGGGTTCGCCAGTCGGGATCGGCACGGGTCAGCTGCATATTTTCGGTCGCCAGTGTTTTTTCGCCCCCGGCCATCTTTACAGTATGGCCGTCCAGCTGTTCCAGCAGACTGTCCATGTTATCTGCAACCACATCCACCACATTCTTTTCCAGAGCTTCGTTAGCACCCAGGTTGACGGCTTCTCTTACGGCCTCCTCAGCCCAATCAGCATTGCGGCCGTGACGTTCGGCCAGCCCACGGATATAACTGACCGCGTCTTCCAGAACCTTGCGCTCCATGGCTGAGCCGCCTCGCCGCTTTTCGGGCTCAGCGTCACTGCCGGATGACTCTTTTCCGTTCTCTTGCTTCGCGTCATCTGCTGAGCCGTTTTCCTCATTGTCCTGCTCTGGTTCTTCGGTGCCGGGCAGCCCGCCCATCTGCACAGGCGTGGCAGAGCCCAGATGAGTGGCAGATGCCATAGCCGCCACGTGGCTCCCATAAAGGATATAGGTGCCGGCACTGGCGGCCCGTGCTCCGGCAGGAGACACCCAGGTAACGACCGGAACCCGGGACGAGAGAATTTCCTTGATAATGCCGCGCATGGAATCCATCAGGCCACCCGGCGTGTCCATCTGGATAATCACCAGTTCGGCTCCCTCAGATTCGGCGCGGCGGATACCTCGTACCACATAATCCATGGTAGCAGGGCCTATGGCACCTTCGACGGTGAGCACAAGCCCGGTGGGGGTGTCGTCTTCCTGTTGTGCGAATACGGTATGGGTCAGCGAACCCAGCGCAAGTGCCAGGCCCAGCAGGAAGGTGCCCATCCACCAATGCAAGCGGCTGGAATGAGTCGTTCGGGTAGCCTGGTTCGCGTTCATCATTGCTCCCTGGATCCGTTCAACGGATCAACACAAACTCATTTATCTCGGTACAACTATAGCCGGAATAGAGAGTAGACACAGAAGATACGGCAACGAGGCCTCCGTGGTTCTGTGTGCTGACCGGGCAGCAAACCTCCGGCGATACTCAGAACCATAGCTGTTGTTCCCCGTCGTCTTCACCATCAGAGGCTGCCTGTTGTCGCTCTGAGCTTTCATTGGCAACCCGCGCAGTCCGCTCGCCAATCATCCGCGGAAGTCCATCGGCCTGGTCCACAGCAAGCTCAATGGCCATGCGCTGAACTTCCACGCCGGGCATCTTGTTGCGAAACTCTTCAACCGCCTTTGAAACTTCATGCCAGAGCTCCTCACGGTCCTGTTCACTGTAGTCCTCTTCCGGACGATGCACTTCCATCCAGACCTCACTGCCGTTCAGGCCAATCTTCACCGGCTCGTTGATTACCCGCACTGGCGTACCTTTTCTGACTTCGTAAACGAACCGGGATATATCCTCGTTATACATACGGAAACAACCATGACTGACCTGCATGCCAACACCGAACAACTTGTTGGTGCCGTGAATCAGGTAGCCTTTCTCGCTCAGCATCAGGGCATGGGTTCCGAGCGGATTGTTCGGCCCGGGGGGAATCATTCTGGGCAGATAATCCCCCGAGGCTTCATATTCGGCACGGATACTGGCCGGCGGATACCAGGCCGGCGACTCCAGCGGCATGGTCACTTCAGCATCGGTCAGTGGCGACGGATTGTCTTCTGTTCCGACGCCCACCGGATACACCTGAACACTGTTCTCGGTAAAGTAGTACAAGCGGTATTCCGCCAGGTTGATCACGATGCCCTCACGCTTTCCATCGGGCAGCACATAATGCCTGGGTACGGTAATCCGGGTTCCCTCGCCGGGCAGCCAGGGATCCACCCCTGGATTGGCCTTTACCAGTTCCAGGTAGCCCAGGCTGTCGCGATTACCAATCGCAGCGAACGTATCCTCATAGCGGGTCGACATAACCGACAGCTCCCCGGCCAGGTCGCCGTCAATGGCAAAGGTGGGCACACGGGGTTTGTTGGCAGCTTCTTCTTCCGGCTGCTCGGCCCTGAGCTCATCACCGGTGGCCTGTCGCTCGGGTTCTGCCTGCAAAGGAGCAGCCAGCACAAAAGCCAGCCAGAAAACAATAAAGCCAGTAAACTGTTTACAAACCATAAATTTCAATTCCGGTATCCGGCACCACAGGTTACTGACACGCCGGTTCAAACCGACATCAGGGCTGCCCATAGAGTAACAGCTGCCAGAATCACGAACAGAATACTTGCCCCGATCCGGGCCGTCGCCAGCGGCAGCCGATCCATAAGCCATTTACCA
>JBHEPI010000155.1:0-6011 GCA_046260345.1 Marinobacter sp.
GGTTCTGATTGTCGTGGTTGCCAGAACGGATACCTGGCGCCAGCACTCACGCATGGCGCTGGAGCAATGGCCGGAAGACAATCTGCCGGGCATTGTGAAGAGGTATTATTCCAGGATTGCGCCGATTCATTACAACCAGGGCCCCTTCGGACTATTCGGTGCCGCCAAGAAAACCGCGGGATTGTTTGTGGGCCTGACACGCCCGGTTCCCAGAGGGCCCTACTCCCCGAACGAGATGAAAATCTGGGCCACGAAATCAACGGCACTGGCTGCTGAAAACCTGATGCTGGCGCTCAGGGCCCATGGTTATGATTCCTGCCCTATGGAAGGTTTCGATGAGTGTCGGGTACGGCGACTGCTGAAACTGCCCAGAAAGGGACTGGTGACCATGGTGTTAGCAGCGGGCAGGCGTTCTGAAAAAGGGATCTATAACCGCCAGTATCGCTTTGATAAGGAAGGATTGGTCCATTACCTGTAATAGACGCTGTCGCAGATCACGTGACAGACCAAGACAGCGGTTATGCCCTATACTTCCGGGTTGGTGAGTGCTTCAGCTGCACCCAGCAGGCCGGTATAGCCTTCCATCACGACGAAAACCGGCGTTGACTCCAGCAGGGGCCGCATTCGGCCTTTGTCCTCGAAACCTTTCTGGAACGGACTTTCCAGGAAGAAATCGATAAACCGCGGGAGGATACCCCCACAAAGGTAAACGCCCCCGGTACCTCCAAGGGTCAAAACGCCATTGCCGGCGACCCGCCCCAGAATCTCGCAAAAATGCCGTAGGGTCTGCCGTGCAAGCGGATCAGTGTGGTCCAGTGCTGCGGCGGTTATTCGCTCCGGGGCATCCAGCGGTGCCGCAACATCCTGTATCTCGGCATGGGCCTGATAAAGATTCAGCAACCCTTGGCCACAGAGAATCCGCTCTACAGACACGCGGCCAAACCGGGCCTTGAGAATCCGCAGTACCGCCATTTCGGTATCGTCCGTGGGCGCAAAATCCACATGACCGCCCTCAGTCATCAAGGGAACCCAACCATTCTGCAGCGGCACCAGCCCGGAAACGCCCAGCCCTGTCCCCGGCCCGATAACCAGCCTTGGACGGCGGGCATCTCCGGGGCCACCGCATACATGAACGAGCTTTTCGGCGGCTACATGGGGAACCCCCAGAGCCATAGCGGTAAAATCATTGATGACCTTGAAGGCGCTCCAGCCAAACTGGCGGCGAACTTCTTCACTGTCAAAACGCCAATGGTTGTTGGTCATTCTTACCTGGGTTCCGCGCACCGGCGATGCCACCGCCAGGCAAACGTCCTGAACTACTTCCACACCGGTACGATGCAGGTAGTCGACGATGGCGGAATCCAGGTTGTCGTAGTCACTGCAGGCCAGAATCTCAACAGCCTCGGGCGCTACATCACCCGAGCGCACAAGCGCGAACCGGGCGTTGGTTCCCCCGATATCACCAACAAGCGAGTAGTTGGTTTTTGTCATGCCTCATGATTCCAGAAAAAGCTGGCGCCCTCCTCGGGATTGCTGGCAGAGCGACGCATCCAGCCAAACAACTCCCGACCATAACCCGTATGGTACGACTGAAGATCGGCTTTTGCAGCTTCTCGCTTGTCGAATTCATCCGCAGATACCTGAACACTCAGGGTGCCCGCTTCCGCATCCAGCCGGATGGTATCGCCATCTTTCACCCTGGCGAGAGGGCCACCATCAAGCGCCTCGGGATAGACATGTATAGCGGCAGGCACCTTGCCCGAAGCTCCCGACATGCGGCCATCTGTCACCAGTGCAACTTTATAGCCCCTATCCTGGAGCACGCCCAGATACGGGGTCAGTTTGTGGAGCTCCGGCATACCGTTGGCTTTCGGGCCCTGGAACCGGACCACCACCACACAATCCCGGTCCAGATCTCCGGCTTCAAAAGCCGCTTTCAGATCGTTCTGCTCGTTCAATACCACCGCGAGAGCCTCAACAACATGGTGCTCCTTCGCCACCGCAGATACCTTGATCACGCCACGGCCCAGGTTCCCGTCCAGCAGCTTGAGACCGCCATCCGGCGCGAACGGCTCGTCGACCGTAGTCAGCACATCCGGCATACGGCTTTGCTCCGGTGCCGGCTTCCAGACCAGTTTGTCGTTGTCCAGTTCCGGCATGCGGGTGTACTGCTCAAGCCCATGCCCCATCACTGTCTGTACGTCATCGTGAAGGAAACCGGCGCCGAGCAGTTCGCGAATCAGGAAGGGCGTGCCACCGGCCTCGTGGAACGCATTCACATCTTCCTGACCATTCGGGTAAATCCGTGTCATTGAGGGCACTACCGCAGCAAGGTCAGCAAAATCCTGCCAGTCCACGACAATACCGGCGGCTCGGGCAACCGCAATCCAGTGAATCGTGTGGTTGGTGGAACCGCCGGTCACCAGCAATGCTACCAGAGCGTTGACAATGGATTTTTCGTCCACCATCTCGGCAAGACCAATGGCACCGCCATGGGGTTTCGAAAGTTTTATCGCCTGCTCTGTGGCTGCGCGGGTCAGCGCATCACGTAGCGGTGTGCCGGGATTTACGAACGCGGCACCGGGTAAATGCAGCCCCATGAATTCAACCAGCATCTGGTTGCTGTTCGCCGTTCCATAAAAGGTGCAGGTGCCCGGGCTGTGGTAGGACTTGCTTTCGGCTTCCAGCAATTCGTCCCTGCCAATCTTGCCCTCGGCATACAACTGGCGAATGCGTTGCTTCTCTTTATTCGGCAGTCCCGAAGGCATGGGTCCGCCGGGTATAAGCACGGTGGGCAGATACCCGAAGCTGAGAGAGCCTATCAGCAGGCCCGGCACGATCTTATCGCAAATGCCAAGTAACACGGTGGCATCAAACATGTTGTGACTGAGTGCCACCGCCGTACTCATGGCGATCACATCCCGTGAAAAAAGACTCAGCTCCATGCCCGGCTGGCCCTGGGTGACACCGTCGCACATCGCGGGAGTGCCGCCAGCAAATTGCGCTACCGAGCCTAGCCCATGGGCGGCCTCCCTTATAACGTCGGGGAAGTCCTTGTAGGGCTGGTGCGCAGACAGCATGTCGTTGTAGGCGGAGACAATCGCGACGTTGGCCTTGTTCATGAACTTCAGCGTGTCTTTGTCGTCCTGACCACAGGCCGCGAAACCATGCGCAAGATTACCGCAGGATAAAGTGCTGCGATGGGGAGACTTGTCGCGCAGTTCTGCCATTCGGGCCAGGTAATCCTCACGGGAGGGGCGGCTGCGTTCGATGATTCTTTTGGTCACCGCGTCTACGGTCGGGTGCATGGTAGGTCTCCTGAAACGTCGTTATCTGATTGCCTTTCTAATTCCCGTAAGTTTACGTTCTTTTTTTGCGTCTTTCACCTGGCAAACCTTCAGTTTTGCAGATTATGTTGTTATATTTACTACATAACGAACAAAGACGAACAACAAACAACCAGATTTGGAGCCAGACCATGACTATTCGCATCGCTATCAACGGCTTCGGGCGCATTGGCCGCAATGTTCTCCGCGCACTTTACGAAAATGACTACCGCAACCAGATGCAGGTTGTCGTCATCAATGACCTGGGTGATGCAGAGACTAACGCCCACCTTTTGAAATATGACAGTGTTCATGGCCGCTTCAGTGGCATTGTAAACCACGATTCCGAGTCTCTCTCCGTCAATGGTGACCGCATCGCCATTACCGCCATCCGCAACCCGGAAGATCTGCCCTGGAAAGACTATCAGGTGGATGTGGTGCTCGAATGCACAGGCCTGTTCACCAGGCGCGACAAAGCCGAAGGCCACCTCAAAGCAGGCGCACGAAAAGTCATTATTTCCGCACCCTCTCCGGATTCCGACGCCATGGTGGTCTACGGTGTCAACGAAGACGTGCTGACCGCCGACCATCACATTATTTCCGCCGCCTCCTGTACCACCAATTGCCTCGCGCCCGTGGTTGAGGCGCTGCACAACAAGATCGGTATCGAGAGCGGGCTGATGACCACCATCCACTCCTATACCAACGACCAGAAGCTGAGCGACGTTTATCACTCCGACCTTTACCGTGCACGCTCTGCCACCCAGTCGATGATTCCCACCAAGACCGGCGCCGCCGCAGCCATTGGCAAGGTCATTCCGGAAATGGCCGGAAAACTTGACGGCCTGGCGGTACGGGTTCCTACTATTAATGTCTCTCTGGTGGACTTCGGCTTTATTGCCAGCCGCGATACCACGGTAGAAGAGATTAACGAAACCGTCAGGGCCGCGGCAGAAAAGAGCCCTGTGCTGGGTTACAACGCAGAAAAGCTGGTCAGCGTGGACTTCAATCATAACGCACTGTCCAGCATTTTTGACGCCAACCACACGCGGGCCATAGGCCGTCATGCAAAAGTCATGGCCTGGTACGATAATGAGTGGGGCTTCTCCAACCGGATGCTCGATAATGCAGCAGCACTGATGAAAAAGGCGAGCCAGTAATCATGGCCGCCTGCCAGGTTTTGACCGGCAAACAATGAACAGCTCCACTGGAAACTAAAAGGAAACACCAACCATGCTAAGGCGTACCAAGATCGTCGCCACCCTCGGCCCCGCCACCGACTCGCCGGAATCGCTCTCGGCCATTATTGCCGCCGGCGTAGACGTTACCCGGCTGAATTTCTCCCACGGCAGCGCGGAAGATCACATGGAACGCGCCCGCCGGGTTCGGGAATGCGCTGCCGCCAACGGCCGCTTCGTCGCCCTTTTGGCCGACCTGCAAGGGCCGAAACTGCGCATTGCACGCTTTTCCGATAACAAGGTCACCCTGAAAGCGGGTCAGCAATTCATTCTGGACGCTGCCATGGACAAGGAAGCGGGCAACGAGGAACGGGTTGGCATTGATTACGAACAATTGATCCAAGATGTCGAGCCAGGCGACATTCTGGTACTCGACGACGGCCGTATTGAGATGGAAGTGGAAACCGTCGGCGGCACCAGCATCTCATCCCGTGTTCTTATCGGCGGCCCTCTGTCCAACAATAAGGGGCTGAACAAGCGGGGCGGCGGCCTGTCTGCCGAAGCGCTGACCGAGAAAGACAAACAGGACATCAAAACCGCCGCGCGCCTGGGCGCGGATTATGTAGCGGTCTCTTTCGTGCGTACCGCTGAAGACATGCATGTTGCCCGCCGCCTGCTGAAGGAAGCCGGTTCGGAAGCCCGCCTGGTCGCCAAAATCGAGCGCGCGGAACTGGCCCACGACAACGCAGCGCTGGACGCGGTCATTGAGGCCTCCGATGCTGTCATGGTCGCCCGCGGTGACCTGGCCGTAGAAATCGGCGATGCCGAACTGGTGGGCGTGCAGAAGCACATCATCAACCGGGCGCGCGCCCTGAATACCGTGGTCATTACCGCCACCCAGATGATGGAATCCATGATCGAAAGCCCGATGCCCACACGGGCCGAGGTGTCTGATGTTGCCAATGCGGTGATGGATTACACCGATGCCGTGATGCTGTCTGCGGAAACGGCTGTGGGCGATTACCCGACCGAAGCGGTAGAGGCAATGGTGCGCATCTGCATCGGCGCTGAAAAGCAGCCTTCGATGCACCAGTCGAAGCACCGCATCCATGAAAGCATGGAACATGTAGATGAGGCCATTGCCCTATCTGCCATGTATGCAGCCAATCACCTGGAAGGCGTGACGTCGATTATCTGCATGTCGGAAACCGGCGCTACTCCCCTGCTGATGTCCCGCATCAAATCCAGTCTGCCGATCTTTACCTTCTCACGCCAACATTCCACACAGCATCGCGTGACGCTGTTTCGCGGCGTTCAGACGGTTCCGTTCGATTCGGCGGCGATGCCTCCTGAGCAGACGAATTCAAAGGCGGTCGGGGAGTTGGTTCGGATGGGTGTGGTCAAGGAGGGCGATCTGGTTGTCATCACCAAGGGTGATTATGTGAATGCCCAGGGCGGCACCAATACCATGAAGATTGTTCGGGTTGGTGCGGATATTCGCTGACGC
>JBHEPI010000168.1:0-14299 GCA_046260345.1 Marinobacter sp.
CGCCAGCCTTGCCTGCTCTCCGGTCACCTGGGTGATTTCCTGTGAGCCGGTCAGGGTCAGAATGGCGGCCTCACTGACGGATTCCATGTTGCCCGCCAGTTCCCGGGTTACTGACACCTGTTCTTCCGAGGCGGTAGCGATCTGGCTGGCCATACCGGAAATGCTGTTCACATCGGTGAGGATGCCCGCGAAGGTCTGTTCCAGCTCGGAAGCCTGTTCGCTGGTGGTATTGGCCAGCTTATGGCTTTCTGAAATCGAGCGGCTGGCGTTGTCGGTAATGTCGCGGAAGCCGTTGATGATGTCTTCAATCTGGGTTGTGGATTCGTGGGTCTGTTGCGCCAGAGTGCGGACCTCGTCGGCAACGACCGCGAATCCGCGCCCGTGTTCACCGGCGCGGGCCGCCTCAATGGCCGCGTTAAGGGCCAGCAGGTTGGTCTGGTCGGCTACCTTGCGAATCACATCCACCACATCACTGATCGTCACGCTGCGGGTCTCCAGTTCCCCGATGACGTCATTCACCTTCTGAACCGAATCAGCCAGCGAACGGATGCTGCGGACGCTGCCATGCAGTACTTGCTCGCCGGTTTGGCTCTTCTCCATGGCACTTTTCGCCGCATCAGCCACTTGCTGTGTATTGCGGGAAATCTCTTCGGAGGTAGCAGACATTTCCTCAGTGGCCGCAGCCACCTGCTCGATCTGTTGTTGCTGGTTCTTCACCTGATGCGAATTCTGGCCAGCGGTGGAGCTGGTTTCCTCGGTGGCTGTCGCCAGCTGGACACTGGATTGGTCGATCTGCAGCAAGGCCTTTCCGAAGTGCCCGAACAGGTCGTTGATGGCTTTGCCGACATTACCCACTTCATCTTTACTGGAAATGTCGATCTGGCGGGTCAGGTCCTTATTGTCCATAGCAAACCGGACGCCGCTCAGAAGATTGCCAACCTGCAGATTGATTGCCCGGATAATAAAGAGCATGAGCATCAACACAGCCAGAATGGCACCGGCGGAAATTGCGGAAGCGGCGATCAGGTCATTGCGAGCTTCGTTGACGCTGTTTGCAGCCAGTGTGCGGGTTTCTGTCAGAATCGACTCGCGAATCTCGTTGAGGTTACTGATTCGCCCGGTTGCTGTGGCGAACCAGTCCGGAGCATCCAGCGCATACATGCCGGAAGGGCTGCTGAACAGGGTTGCACGCTGTTCCTGCAGAGCGCGGCTGGCAGTCGTGCCTGACTGCCTCTCAAGGATTTTACGCAACGAGGAATTGGAAGGCAGCATCGCCAGTGCCTGATTGAAATAGGCCTGTTGTTGCCCGCCAAGTTCAGCGATCTGGCGCACAGCTGGCAGATCAAAATCGCCGGTGCGAATCAGTGAGGCGCCGGCGGCCCGCTCACGGCCTGCCATCTCTGCGGCTTCAGCGAGCGCATAGTATGCATTGACGTCCCGGGTCAGTTCCGGGTCGGTCGAACGGCGGATGATGAGGGGGATGCGATCAAGCAGGCCCATCACCAGAGCGGTGTAACGCTCAGCCGAGTCACTGGCGGCAATGCCCCGGTTGTCAACGGAATTACGCAGGGAGGCGAGACTGTCCAGCCCCTGGCTGACAGACTGCAAGCTTGTCTCGACGCTGGAATCAAATGTGTTTTCAGAAATGAGGGTATTGATTCCGGATCTGTAGTCGGAGATGCGGGCGTCAGTGTGACGTCGCTGGTCTGCCAGTTCCCTTTGGGCTTTGCGTGCTGAATCGGTGCCCGGGTTGCTGGCAAAGAAAATAGCACTTCTGCCGCGTTCCTTCTGCAGTGCTTCGGCCAGGGGATCTCCGGTTTCAGCAACCTCTACCATGGAGCGGAGTTGCTGCATGTCACCGAGCCTGCCGTAATCCAGCACAATGCTCTCGGCCGCAAAATAGAGAATGACCAGCAGGGCCGGCACCACCAGAGTGATGAGTTTGCCTCGCATGGAGAAATTGTTGATGAGGTTCATGGCATTGCCTTTTCTGTTTGGAAACTGTGCCCATTATCGCGTGCGTATCCGGTGTGTTGTATCAGCGTGAGGGAGTAGGAATAGAGGTAGTTTCTGTTCGGTAAGCAGCTGTAAGGGATTGTTACGGTTCTGATAAATATCCAGAAAAAAGCCCCGTCCGTAGTAGTGCGTAGAGTACCACTTCAGAGGTATCCAGTGGCCTGAGGCTAGTCTGGTGACAAAGGTCAAGGCAGTGGCTTCTGTTTCCCGCTATCGTCGCCGCCACTCTACCAAGCGGAGAAATTCATGGAACTTGTCTGCCCGGCCGGTAGCCTGCCGGCCCTGAAAACCGCCGTGGATAACGGTGCTGATGCGGTCTATCTGGGCTTCCGCGACAGTACCAACGCCCGCCAGTTTGCCGGCCTGAACTTCAACGACAAGCGCGCAGCCGAGGGTGTCGACTATGCCCACCAGCGGGGCACCCGCGTTTTCTGTGCGATCAATACCTACCCACAACCGGACGGCTGGGAACTATGGAAGGGAGCAATGGATCGCGCGGCGGGCCTGGGAGTGGACGCGATCATTCTGGCCGACATGGGCCTGCTTGATTACGCCGCCAACAAGTATCCTCATATTCCCCGGCACCTGTCTGTCCAGGGCTCCGCAACCAGTTACGAAGCCCTGTCTTTCTACAAGAACACCTTTGATATCCGCCGTGCCGTATTGCCCCGGGTTTTGTCCCTGGACCAGGTGCGTGGCGTTGCGAAGCACAGCCCGGTAGAGCTGGAGGTGTTTGCCTTTGGCAGCCTGTGCATAATGGCGGAAGGTCGCTGTTATCTCTCTTCCTACCTGACGGACGAATCCCCGAATACTCGCGGCGCCTGCTCGCCAGCCAAGGCTGTGCGTTGGCAGGAAACCCCGCAAGGCTTTGAGTCACGTTTGAATGATGTGCTGATTGACCGGTACGGCGACGGCGAGTCGGCCGGCTACCCAACCCTGTGCAAGGGGCGATTCGAGGTAGAGGGCAGTGTGTATCACGCCATTGAGGAACCGGTCAGCCTGAGTACGCTCGACCTACTTCCTGAGCTGAAATCGCTGGGCATCAGCGCCGTGAAAATTGAAGGCCGTCAACGCAGCCCCGCCTACATAGCCGATGTGGCTCGCACCTGGCGCCATGCCCTGGACAATCTGGAAGCCCGGCCAGACAACTATGCGGTGGAGCCCGCCTGGAGAAACACCTTGTCGGGCTTGTCCGAGGGCGGGCTGACTACCCTGGGTGCCTATCATCGCAAATGGAAATAAGGTTCTGCCGACTATGATGAAGTTATCTCTGGGTTCGATTCTGTGGTTCTGGTCCAAGCAAAGTGTTTTTGAATTCTATGCCAAGGCCGCGGAGTGGCCGGTCGATACTGTTTATCTGGGCGAAACGGTGTGCTCCCGCCGGCGGGAACTGAAGCCCGACGACTGGTTCGACCTCGCCCGTGACCTGAAAGCCTGCGGCAAGGAGGTGGTGCTTTCCACCCAGACGCTGATTGAATCGGAAGCCGACCTGCGTCGCCTGCGCCGGATCTGCAATCAGAACGAATTCATGGTGGAAGCCAATGACCAGAGCGCCCTGCAAGTGGCGATTCAGAACCGTATTCCTTTTGTCACCGGTCCGTCGATGAATATCTACAATGTGGCGACGCTCAGGGTGCTGGCGAAGCAGGGCCTGAAGGGCTGGAACCTGCCGGTGGAACTGGGCCGGGAAACTCTGGGTGAGCTTATCAAAGGCTTGCAGGAAGAGGGTCTGGACCTGCCCGCCGAGGTATTTGCCTGGGGCTTCCTGCCACTGGCCTGGTCGTCACGCTGTTTTACTGCCCGCCATTACAATCTGCCGAAAGATAACTGCGAATTCCGCTGCCTGGAGCATCCTGACGGCATGGAACTGCGTTCCCGTGAAAGCCAGGAGCTGTTCCGGCTGAACGGTATTTCGACCCTCTCTGGCTCGCGCTATGACCTGATGCGGGAACTGCCGGATATGGAGCGCATGGGGGTGTCTACCGTTCGCCTGAGCCCGGAACATCAGGGCATGGATGAAGTGGTCAGGCGGTTTGATCAGGTTCGCCGTGGCGAAATACCGGCAACCGATCCGCTGCAGTTGGTGGAGGCGCCCCCCTGCAACGGATACTGGTACGGCAAGCCGGGGATGGAGCTGGTGACGGCATGATGCTGGCGCTGGCTATCGTTTCCCGATGACCATAGGCAGGTAACTGAAGCCTCCGGTCGGGAAAACCGCCCGCTCGGATTGCTCGTCGGGCGCAGGCTCCAGGCGGTCGACAGCGGCAAGAAATTCCTCCACCAGAACTCTGAGTTCCATCCTTGCCAAAGGTGCCCCCGGGCATACGTGAACGCCTGCCCCGTACAGCAGGTTGTGATCTCGGTTCTTATGCGGGCAAAACGCATCGGGATCACCGAAAGCTCTCTCGTCGCGATTGGCGGATGCCCACAGGATAGTGATTTTCTCTCCTGCTGGAATCGTCCTGTAGCCAATTTCCACGGTCTGGGTGGTTATCCGGCGGTTGGAAATGAGTGGTGCATCCATCCGAAGTATCTCGTCTATGGCATCCGAAAGCTCGCTGTTATCGTTGACAAGACTCTGTCGTAGGTCCGGGTGTTCACACAGGTAATTCAGCAAAATCGAAACACTGGCGCTGATAGTGCCCAACTCACCGACAGTCCAGTTCCGCAGAAGGCTGGTGAGCTCTTCATCGGTCATGGTTCGGCCATTGACGGTCTCTTCCATCAGTGAGGTGGTGACGTCTTTAGGGGCGTTGGCTCCGGCCTGGCGTCGGGTTTCCAGCAGGTCGTGAATATAACCATCGAACTCATGCGCAACGTCAGCCAGGGTCTGCCGGTCACGGGCCAGGGTTGCCTGGTGGTTTTTCAGAACCCATTCCCGCAAGGGTTCGTGAAGGGCGTCGGGCCACCCCATAAACGCGCACTGTATCTGCAGGGCAAAGGCTCTGCTGAATTTTTCGACGACATCGAACGGCTGGCCATCTGGCAGGCTATTAACCAGGTTGCGGGCGATGGTGCGACAGGTTGGCTCGAACTGGCTCATTGCCTGTTGTGAGAAATAGGGCTCGATGAGCTGTCGATAGGGCGTGTGCTCGGGTGGGTCCATGCCGTTGGGGACCGAAATATGGCTGGATGCTGCACTGCTGAAGGTTACGTGGTCTTCCAGCGCCCGCAAAACATCGCCATGCCTGAACAACGTCCATTGCTGGTAATCACTCCAGGCGACCGGGCACTCTGCGCGCATGGCGTCGTAGGCGTGTATCTGGTCACCCAGAACCTCATCGGCGCGGGGGTTCCAGTCAGGGCTGCGGGGATTGTCTGCCATTGCTAATCCTCGGGAAGAAAATAGATCCTTCCAGAGTATCAGGGGCCCAATTTGCTTTCTTGAAGATAAATCAATTGGTGTCTGTTCAAGGACCCAAATTAAATAAGTCGCCGTCGCTGGTCAGACCCGGTCCCGCAGTAGCATGGTTTTGATGTGACCGATGGCCTTCATGGGGTTGAGCCCTTTTGGGCAGTAAGCTGTGCAGTTGCCTATGCCGCGGCACCGAAACACGCTGAACGGGTCTTCCAGTTTTTCCAGACGCTCGCGTGTGGCGGTATCCCGGGAATCTGACAGAAACCGGTAAGCCTGCAACAGCCCCGATGGCCCGATGTATTTCTCGGGATTCCACCACCAGGATGGGCAGGCGGAGGTGCAGCAGGCACAGAGAATGCACTCGTATAACCCGTCCAGCTTTGCGCGGTCCTCCGGGCTTTGCAGCCTTTCAATTGCCGGGTCCGGGGTATCGTTGATCAGCCAGGGCATAACACGTTCGTACTGTTTGAAGAACAGAGACTGGTCCACAACCAGATCCCGGATTACCGGCATACCTGGTAGTGGTCGTATTTCCAGAACCTCCTTTTTGCCCAGCGCATCCGCTACATTGGTAATACAGCCCAGTCCATTGCGGCCGTTAATGCTCAGCCCGTCTGACCCACAAACGCCTTCCCGGCAGGAACGCCGGAACGTCAGGGTGGGATCCCGGATTTTCAGGTGCTCCAGCACATCCAGCACCATGCGGTTTCGGAGCTCGTCATCAACCTCAACATTCTGATTGTAAGGTATTTCATCCTGTTCCGGGTTGTAGCGGTAAAGTCGAACTGTGAAGCTAGACATGATAGCGCCTTTTGTGCTGAAAAAAGGACTGTAAGGTGAACCTTAGCAGAGTATTTACGTTGCGCTATGACACCCGCTTCACATAGGTCAATCGGCGGATATAAATACTGTGGCCAGCAAAGTCAGTTGCAAAGAGCCCCCGAAAAAGCACAGGGGCTCAATAGGCAGGCACCTCTATCCTAAGGGTGCTAATACATCTCCAGCCTTCCGATATCCCTGGATTGCAGGCGAGCTTCGGCTTGCTGATTGTCTGCCAGCTCCCGGAAAAGCTCCGCCTCCCGCGTGTTCTGGGCCAGCATGGACCGTAAGTCGTACATGTCGGTCAGAGTTTTGTGGGCCTGCATGATGTTCTTGTGAACATCGTGAATGTCCTCGCAGCCGGTACACTCGGGTATATGGGACGGAATCTTTCGGCTGTCGAATTCCTGTGAATCCACCAGCCAGCTGTCCATCAGATCATCATCGGCATCCTGAAGAAAATCCTCCATCATTTCCGCAAGATGATGCTCACGGCTGGCCAGAAAGCTGAGCGCCATTTGCATGCGTTCATCCTCCTGGCTACTGGCCAGGGTTTCATACTGTTTTTCCAGCATTTCGTGGTATTCGGTTATCCATTCAATAAGATCTTTCAGTTGTTTGAATGCCATGATCATGTCCTCCTGTCGGAACTGAAATCTTGTGAGAAGCATCTTCCGGTTCAGGTAAAGCCGCCCCGTAATATGAGCTCCAGCAGCACGTCTGTGTCCATGTCTTCAGTCGGTGGTTGTTGATAGTTCATTGCTGGATCTCATCTGCTTCTTTAAGATATATATAAAATACATTATAATAGGTGTCAAGAACCGTTCTTATTTTCTCGGCACGCTGGGAGGTAACGATGACTTGTAACAAGCCGGAGCAAATTAAAGACAAGGTCTGGGACCAGCACCTGAGATGGCTGGACCTTGTCAGTAATGAGTGCAAAGCCAACCAGCTTAAACGAGACCGTGAAAAACGCAGAAAAGGTGAGGTCGCTTGTGAACATCAACGCTGAAGTGACGCCAGAAGCCCGTGACTATCTGGTTACTCTGCTGGCAAAGCAGGAAGTGCCCGGGATGGCGGCCCGCGTTTATGTGAATAAGGGTGGCACCCAGCAGGCAGAGACTTGCCTGGCCTTCTGTCCGCCGGGTGAGGAGTCGCCGGGGGATGTCCGGAAGGAGTTTGACGAACTTGTGCTGTATTTCGACGGGGCGAGCGTGCCTTACCTTCAGGACATGCAGATTGGTGTTCAGGGGGAGGGCAAGCTCCAGTGCCTGACTATCAAGGCCCCTGATTCGAAACAGCCGGCAAAACCACCCAAAACCTTTGTTCTGTCGCAAAACTGTGAAGCCTTGCGGGTGCCATCCTGTTCGAGCCGCCGGAGGATGGCCTCATCAGAGTGAAAGGCAAGTTGTTGCAGGTGCCTCATATTAAAGAGGGCAAGGTGGTTATCGTGTTTGATCCGCCCTGGAGCTACGACAATCTTGAGGAGGAAGCGGGGCTGGAACTGGGGCTGATATGATCGGTTAGTTGCGGGTCCCGAGCTTCCAAAATAGCGTGAAGTTCCATTCCAGGCTGTCCAGCAGATTTTTTAGCCCTAACCCGAGTTCCGTGTCGCCCTCAATAACCAGGCGCCGCTGGAAAAAGAGTTGATCCGGATCCTGCCGTCGTTCCGCAAGAGTTTTGAATGCCGCCAGAGAGCCACGAATGGTGGCCTCCCCAGGCCCATCTATAACCCGCAGCCGGCCGGCCCAGAAACCAATGGTGATACCAGGCTGCCCACCGGTGATTTCAAGCCGGATGCGGCGGCCCGCGAAATCGTCGAACTCGCCGTCAGCGATCGCTTCTGCAAACAGGCGGTTGAGCGGCGCTTCGGCGACCAGTTGTTTGAGGGGGACCGGGACCTTGCGGTCAATCACCCCAAGCATTGGCGTAGGTGAGGGCAGGTACTCTTTCAGGACTGCAAAGGATTGATCAAGTAGTGCGCTGTTGGCAGGTAAAAACGCGGGTAATGAAAAAGCCATGGGTCACTCCGGGCGGCCAGAAAACCGGCCCAGAGTAACGGAAACCATGCCTGAGTAATTTGATATAACTCAGCTCTTGTGAAGGCCTTCCTCTACCGCCCAGACGGCGACTTCTACGCGGGAGCGCAGGTTCAGCTTCTTCAGCAGGTGTTTGACGTGAACCTTCACGGTGCCGTCACTGATGTCCAGCTTGCGACCAATCATCTTGTTGGAAAGGCCTTCGGCTATCAGGCGCAGGATATCCTTCTCACGTGGTGTGAGGCTGTCAAAGTCCGGGCGTGATGCCTGTTGCGGTTTCTGGGATCTCAGTGCCTGGGCCAGCAGGGCGGTCAGGCGGTCGCTGATGACCATCTTGCCCACGGCAGCCTGATGCAGCTGCTTTATCATATCTTCCGGTTCCATATCCTTGAGCAGGTAACCGTCGGCGCCGGCTCTCAGGGCGTCTACCACATCGTCTTCATGGTCGGATACCGTGAACATGATAATGCGGGAGCTGATGCTTTCTTCCCGCAGTTTCTTCAGTGCCTCAATGCCGTTCATTTCCGGCATGTTGAGGTCCATCAATACCAGATCGGGCTCCAGTTCCTGTGCCAGGCGGATACCGTCAGCCGCATTGCTGGCTTGGCCAACCACTTGCATGTCGTCTTCCATATCAATCAGTTGTTTTATGCCCTGGCGAAGTAAAGGGTGATCGTCAATCAACAGAATGCTTGCTGGTGATTCGGACATGGTTCCTCTCATTATTTGAAGGTGCGTTGTTGCAACCGTCAGCCGCTGGCGGCTTCGGATGTAATCAGGTGCCGGCTCTTGGGTACAAAGCTCAGCGTTACTTCCACACCGCCGCTGTCACGGTTCAGGACGTTGACTTTGCCACCCAGGGTGCGGGCCCGGTCCTGCATGATAATCAGGCCGTAGTGCTGCGCCGGTTGGTCGCCCGCCGGCAGCCCTTTTCCGTTATCAAGTATTCTGACCTGTACCCGGGGAGATTCAAACAGAACCTGCACCAGAATCTCCGATGCCTCGGAATGTTTGACGGCATTGGCCAGCCCTTCGCGGACGATCTGCAGAGTATGGATTTCCTCGTTGGGAGATAGTGTCTGCGGCGGCAGACGGTATTCCAGTTTTACTTCACTGCCCAGGCGCTCGGAGAATTCTGCGGCGGTTTGCCGCAAGGCCGTGGCCAGGTCCGGCGTGTCCAGTTTCAGTCGGAAAGTGGTCAGCAGTTCTCGCAGCTGACGATAGGCACTGTTCAGACCCGTGCTCAGTTCTTCCAGTATGTCATTATGAACCTTCTCATGCTCGCTGGGGATATCGAGGCGGCGGAGCCGGGCTACCTGCATTTTCAGATAGGACAGGGACTGGGCAAGGGAATCGTGAAGCTCCCTGGCAATCACCGTGCGCTCTTCTGCCAGGGTAAGCTGCTGCTCCTCGGTGATCTGGCGCTCCAGGAATATGGCGGTGGCAAGTTGATCGCTCAGGGTCTCCAGCAATCGACGGGAAGTCTGGGAGAGTCCTTTGCTGACCGGATACCAGACTTCAAGAGTGCCCAGCAGTTGTCCTGTTGTGCGAATGGGAAGCAGCAATCTTCGGCCATCATTACCCTCGGACGGCAGCTCATCAAATACTTCCGGAGTCACCAGGCAGGCATCGCAATCGTGATCCTTGCAATAGAAAGGCCGTTCGTTCGTGGACGTGGTGATGGCTTCCACGGGCTCACTGGAATTCCTGTCGTGCAGGAACAGGCGGATCGGGCCGATGCCCAGCAGCAGCTCCAGATCCTGCAGCATGGGGATGGCCCCGTTACAAAGGTCGTGATTGGCGAACAGTGAACGACTGGAGGAGTGGAGCAGTTCCAGTGCCGCATGGCTTTTCTCCAGTTCACGGGTTTTCGCCATGGCATCCTGTTTCAGCTCGTTATAACTAAGGGCCAGCTCACTGGTCATCTGGTCAAAGGCGGTACCGAGCTGGGACAGTTCATCCGAACCTTTCAGGTTGGCCTTTCGTGAGAAATCCTGCTCGCCCACAGCAACGGCGATATCCACCAGTTTGCGGAGCGGGCGAAGTACCCGTTTTTTGATGTCCAGAAACAGCCCGAAGATGATCAGTATCGAGAAAATCAGGCTGATGACCTGGATCAGGTGCAGCAGATCGACCCGGGCCTCGGTCCGGTGTTCGAGCATGCCGACCAGTTCATCCACTTTCGTTACATAGCGTTCTGTACTGGTTATCAGCTCTTCCGTTACGCGTGTGCTGTCTGGTGCATGGGCAATCAGTGCGGGCCGGAGTTCGCCCTGCCACAGTGATTCCATGGCCTGATATTGTTGTGTCAACGGGTGGTCGTCGGCAGCGGGGATTGCCTTGATGAACCCGGGATGGGCCATGCGTGCCTCATAGGCATCCAGCCTGGTTATGAACGTATCCGTATGGTTTTCTGCGGAATCTGCTGCGGAGCGGGCGAGAAGTTCGTAAGCACCCATGCGCAACGAACCGGCAACGTTAATGGCTGTCGCATTGCCTTCGATGCTGCGCGAGACTCCGAGGGTGGTGGCCATGCTGACGATGGCTGTCATTGCGACGGCGCCAACAACAATGGCAATACGCTTAACGAGGGGGCTGTTACGTGTCATCTGGTCTCTTCGCCGGGGGCATCAAGAATGGTGGCAATTCTGACTGGATTTCCCCGGAGTGTACCTCCATGAGGATAGTCAATTACCCCGATAGTCGATCTTCCATCATAGTCTTTGACCCTTTACAGGGCAAAGCTGGAAACTGGAAACTGGTTTCCGGTGAGCAATCTGATGCAGCTTTCTTCCATGGATGATAACGACAAACTGACCTCTTTGGCATTGGTTCTTCCGTTGGCAGTGGTTGGATTTGTTATTTCTGCCGGTTGCTGGACCATCTTTGCGGTGGCGGGCGCACATCTGAGAAATGCGCTGACGCTGGGCAGCCTGGAATTTGGCCTGTTATTGGCAATGCCCATGGCAGCGGGTGCATTGTTGGCGGTACCAGCCGGAATCGCAGCCCAAAAGGTAGGGGCCCGGCGAATAATGATTGCCTGCCTGCTGGGCCTTGCCGTCTGCATGGCGTTGTTACTGGTAGTGGAAACCTGGGCCGGTTATCTGCTGGTTGCCGCTGGCCTGGGCCTCGCTGGCGGATTTTACAGTGCCGGCCTTCAGTTTGTGACCTGCCATGCATCGCCCCGGCATATGGGGCTGGTATTGGGACTATTCGGTGCAGGGGTGACCGGTGCCGGATTGAACTACTATCTCGTTCCCCTGATTATGCAGGCCTTCTCCTGGAACGCTGTGCCGCTTGCTTATCTCGTTGTACTTTTGTTGGTGGCGTCCCTGTTGGTGTTACTGACAGAGGACTCGGATGCACGCTGCGACCCTGATGTTGAAACCAGTGCCGTGGCGTTATTGCGCCGTCTTGAAAGCCTCCGGGTATGGCGACAGTGCCTGTATTTTGGCATCGCCGCCGGAAGTTTTTTTTCTCTGGCGTTGTGGTTGCCGGACTTCATATCGTCCCGTTTCCTGCTGACCATGGAGTCAGGCGCCCGTCTGGCATTGTGGTTTGTGATCCCGGGTGCCCTGGCCCAGATTGCGGGAGGGGGGCTTTCAGATCGCTATGGAGCCGGCCGGGTGGTGGTGCACTCGCTGGCAACATCTCTGGTCGCTTTATTTGTGCTGTCTTATCCGCCGATGACATTGTTCGTTCGGGGAATCGAGTCGGTGATCGCCGTGGAGGTTGCCCTGCCACTCTTTCTGGAAGCTTTCTTCATTGTATTGCTTGGCATGGCACTGGGCTCTGCCATGGGAGGACTCCAACGGTTGGTCATCGGAGAAAACCGGGAGGCCGCCGCTTTTGCTGCCGGACTGTTGCTTTTCAGTGCCTGCCTGGTGGCTTTCCTGCTGCCTGTGCTTTTTGGTGCCGTGATCCACTGGCTTGGAGTGGGCACTGCCATTTTCATGATCCTGTTCCTGCTGATGGCTGCCAGCCTGTTGTGGTTCGCTCATGACAATCGTCGCATGGAGCGTCAGGCGCTGTTACAAAAGGGTGTATAGCGGTTCTACCACCTCGGTGGTAGAACCCGGTTATGACGGGGTAACCACGCAGATTTCAGGGTTTTTCTCACTCACAATGGTCTCAAATCGGAACAATGATCCGAACGACGGGTTGATGGAGAGAGAGACCATGAGTCATTTGATCGACAAACTGAGTTACTTCAAAAAGAAGCGCGAGCCGTTCGCCAACGGCCACGGCGAAACCCACGATGTCAGCCGCGACTGGGAAGACAGCTATCGCCAGCGCTGGCAGCACGACAAGGTTGTGCGTTCCACCCACGGCGTAAACTGCACCGGCTCCTGTAGCTGGAAGATCTACGTCAAGAACGGCCTGGTCACCTGGGAAACCCAGCAGACCGACTATCCCCGCACCCGTCCGGACCTGCCCAATCACGAGCCCCGCGGCTGCCCCCGTGGTGCCAGCTACTCCTGGTACATGTACAGCGCCAACCGCCTGAAATACCCGTTGATGCGCAAGCACCTGATGAGGCTTTGGCGTGAAGCAAAAACGCAACACAAGGATCCTGTGGACGCCTGGGCCTCCATCGTGGAAGACCCCAAGAAAACCGCCGAGTACAAGCCCCGCCGCGGGATGGGTGGTTTCGTGCGCTCCAGCTGGGACGAAGTCAACGAGCTGATTGCCTCCTCCAACGTGTACACCGCCAAAAAATACGGCCCTGACCGTATCATCGGCTTTTCGCCGATTCCGGCCATGTCCATGGTGTCCTACGCTGCCGGCAGCCGTTACCTGTCCATGATCGGTGGCGTGTGTATGAGCTTCTACGACTGGTACTGCGACCTGCCGCCGGCCTCTCCGCAGACCTGGGGCGAGCAGACCGACGTGCCCGAGTCCGCTGACTGGTACAACTCCGGCTACATCATTGCCTGGGGCTCCAACGTCCCCCAGACCCGCACCCCGGACGCACACTTCTTCACTGAAGTCCGTTACAAGGGCACCAAGACAGTTGCCATTACCCCGGACTACGCCGAAGTGTCCAAGCTGTCTGATGAGTGGATGAACCCGAAGCAGGGCACCGACGCGGCGCTTGGAATGGCCATGGGCCACGTGATTCTGAAGGAATTCCACGTCGACAAGCCCAGCGAGTATTTTACCGACTACGTGCGCCGCTATACCGACATGCCCTACCTGGTCATGCTGGATCAGCGTGAGGACGGCCGCTACGTGCCGGGCCGCTTCCTGCGTGCCAGTGACCTGGTGGATGGCCTCGGGGAAGAGAACAACCCCGAGTGGAAAACTATTGCCATCGACGAGAAAACCAATCAGCTGACTGCGCCGAACGGCTCTATCGGTTACCGCTGGGGCCAGAAAGGCAAGTGGAACCTGAAGCAGACCGCTGACAGCGCGGATGTGGAACTGCAGCTGTCCATGGTGGAAAAGCATGATGACGTGGTGGACGTTGCGTTCCCGTACTTCGGTGGTATCGAACATGACCACTTCAAGAGCGTAGAAATCTCCGACACCCTGACCCACAAGCTTGGCAGCCGCAAAGTGCAACTGGCTGACGGCAGCGAAGGCCGCGTGGTTACGGTCTTCGACCTGATGGTGGCCAACTATGGCATCAGCCGCGGTCTGGGCGATGATGACGGCGCCACTTCCTATGACGAAGTAAAGCCTTACACCCCGGCCTGGCAGGAAAAGATCACCGGTGTCCCCGCTCACAAAGTGATCCGTATTGCCCGTGAATTCGCCGACAACGCCGACAAGACCAAAGGCCGTTCCATGGTCATCGTCGGTGCCGGTATGAACCACTGGTACCACATGGACATGAATTACCGTGGTCTGATCAACATGCTCATTATGTGTGGCTGCGTTGGTCAGAGTGGTGGCGGCTGGGCCCATTATGTTGGCCAGGAAAAACTGCGTCCGCAGACTGGCTGGCAGCCGCTGGCGTTTGGCCTGGATTGGCAGCGCCCGCCCCGCCAGATGAACGGTACCTCGTTCTTTTATGCACACTCTGGTCAGTGGCGGTACGAGAAACTGGGTGTCGACGAGATCC
>JBHEPI010000171.1:0-4624 GCA_046260345.1 Marinobacter sp.
TCAGGCGCTGATGTTCTATTCGCCATTCACCGCCATGGCCATGAAATTTATCGTGGTCGAGGTCTGCATCACCACCATCATCAAGCCGGTAGTGGTCTTCGTGACGCATGAAATCCGGCAGGCAATTATCCCAGCTCCAGGCACCGTCGCCGGTCACATCTGCCTAGTGGTAATTATCCTTGCCACCGGCCTCGATCAGCAGCACCCGGTTATCCGGATTGGCACTGAGGTGATTGGCTAGCAGGCAACCGGCTGTGCCGGCACCCACCACGATGCAATCAAATTCCAGCGCCTGTCCCTGGGCTTTATTATTTTTGGACATGCTTGACTCTTATGATTTTTTGGCTTTGGCTGGCGTGCCTGGACAAGCTGAGAATAGCTGAAAAGCGCTATACTGACCATTGAAAGGGCCGTTGCTGCCGATGCTGGAAGGTGTAAACCTTACTCAGGACGAGGGGCAGGATAAAAACAGCATGATGCGTCGGAAAAGTCTGTTTCGGCGTGTTCGCCGGGGTCACTTATATTTGCGAGCGTAAAGGCGCAGAATGCCCCGAACGGTGACGTCCAACTGGCTACCCGTGGTGTAATCACCCGGCACCACGTAGCTGGCTCTTTCCTCGGAAATCAGTTTCTCAATTTTTTCCTGCGTTCGGGGTTCTCCCCACTTCTCGCCGTCGAATACCGCGAGACTGCAACCGCCCTGGGCCTTCACCATCTTCATTGCCGGGATGTCCGTATCGCCGTCGCCAAAGTAGATCACGTGGTCGAAGGGGAAGGGGCGGTCTCCGGGTTCGATGTATTCGTTGATCTTCACGTTATCCCAGGTGTTCTCGATACCCTTATTGATGCGGAACAGGTACTGGGTCTTGGTGGTGTAGTCGATGGCAACGGCGGGCCATTTAGCGTGGCCGGTGTCTTCGTCGTAGTGGTACCGGCAACCGAAAATCTGCTTGAAATGTTTCGCTACCGGCGTTCCGCGAATCATCTCCTCAAGTCCGCTGGAGACGATGTAATGGCTCAGGGCGATCCCGCGGTCACTGGCAAAGCGATTGATGGCGTCAAACCAGTCCGCGACACCCGGGAAAAGCGGTATGGACTGGCCGTGCATCCGCAGCTTTTCAGGGGTCAACTCATCGTGCCTGCCTTCGTCCCGTGCGCGCTTGGCCAACTCGCCAAGGTAGGTAAGTATCTCGTCACCGTCCCGCTCGCGGTTCTTGCGGTTTACTTCCGGCCAGAAATCGGAATGTTCGTTCAGGCCCAGGGCCGGCATTAGGCCGTGTTCGGCACAATTGCCTTTTGCTAGGGTGCCATCAAAGTCATAGACTAAAGCGCATTGCATAAGTTGTGTGCCTTCTTTGCCATGGTCTGCGATTGTGCGTTCGGGTGTCTGTCAGAAGTATGCCAGTTTGCCACTTCAGGCGGGTAACAATGAGATGTGACAGGGCAGAACCCGTTACACTTTCCCGACAATAAGCAACATGATGCATGAGATAAATCGGTCAAATGAAGATATGTTGTCAGTGATAGTAGTCTGAATGGGTTGCATCCCATCAATAATGAGGGAGACGCAGTTCGGTGGTTCAGTTTCTCACTGGTCATATTTTCTTCAGGTCTGTCCACACCAGGGTGTTGCTGGCTGGGCTGACTACCCTTTTGATCTGCCTTCCTGTGAATACCGATGCCGACACCGAGGGTTTGCGCCCCCAGGCCGATCAACCGCTGCAAATGCGCACTCTGGAGAATCCACCGCTGGCTTATACCGATGAAGGCGGCGAGATTACCGGGATTCTGGTGGAGGGGATTCGTGAAGCAGTACGCCGGACGGGGCACGAGGTGGAATTCAGGATTAATCCCTGGAAGCGGGTGCTCAAGGAAGTGGCTGCAGGCAATGCCGATGCCGCTTTCAACGCGGGCAAGACAGAAGAGCGCCAGGCCTGGGGCGCGTACCATGATTCGCTATTGATTGACGAGACTTACGTATTCTTTGCCCGGAAGCCCATGGCATTGTCCCGGGATCTTGAAGAAGCCTCTGAATTGCGAGTAGGGATCCAGTTAGGCTACTACTACGGCGAGCGTTTTGATCGCCTGCTGCAAGACCCGCCATTTCAGTCCCTGGAAGAGGCTCAGACGATTCCCCGCAGCCTGAGGCTTCTGGGTGCCAATCGCACCGATGTATTCATTGGGGATCTTCTGCCCACCATGTACTATCTGAAGGAACTGGGGCTGGAGGACGACATCCACATTGTGCGGGAAAAAGAATCGGGCCTTCCGCTTGTAGTGTCTACTTCACCGACCTATGTGGCGTTCTCAAGGCGCCGTATCGATCCGGCCTATATTCAGGTCTTCGATGAAGCACTGGAGTCTATGAAAACCGATGCTACCTTTGACACCATTCTCGAAAGCTATCAACTGAACGTTCCCGAATTGCCCGAAACGCCCTGAATGGAAATCCCGACAAAATCCGGGGTCATGACGACTTATTCGATATCTCCGTTGATAAATCCGGCCCACTCCTGAAAACGGCCGAAGACAATCAGGTTGCGAGGGTTAATTTCAATCGCACCGCAGATCCCGGCGCTAACTTCCCCAGCTTCGCGCCGGTGTCAAGGTTTCGAAAAATCTGGGGCGTCACCCCAGTCTGGCGCCGTGTTCACTGTCGGCAGAAGGGGGTACGCGGGAGCGCTTTTCGTTCGCTGCGCCTGCACCATCTCCTGAAAATTCCAGCCAGCACTGTTGTTCCCGACAGGGTGTGTAAAAAAACCGGGGAAAAGCGCGAGCGTTCGCTCTGGCGTTGTCTCGAAGAGTGGTGCCCACCAATTGATCTGTGCCGGCAGGTTGGACCCCCAGGTGTCCCTGTGGGCGCAAAGCGGGCCTGTCCGTCCGCCCTGGGTATCCGGCCCGGGTGGTTGGACACGAACGAAAATGCTGTCGCCGTATGTCTTGTCCAGAGCGGTATCGATGGCCGACAGCACCCGGCGCCAAGCCAGGTCCACCTGGCGGTCGCTTTTGACTGAAGCGCGCAGTGCCTCCGCCGCCTGATCAATCCCGGCGGGAGACATCGAGTTGTGAGCAGAGGCCGGATCCTTGCCCAGATGGTTGATGCAGTGGGTGCGCAGCCTGTCGGTGAGCTCAATTACGGCATCAAAACCACGGAACACAATCAGGTCGCCCTGATAGATTCTGGCGTTGCGCTCGGCCTCTGGAACAGGGGTTGCCAGATGGTATAAAGCAGTCATGGTCCGGTTTTCACCCAATAACAGTGTTGTTTGTATCTCGGTTTTCCACCGGCTTTGTCCCTTGTAACCGGGTATCTCAATCCTCAGTGTTATCTGCAGTATCGCACCGGACAAAAGAAAGGCCAGTTTCCGTGGAACCAGTTACCAAAAAACCCTGCATCGACATCTGCGAGTTCAATAAGAAAGAAATCTGTAAGGCCTGTGGCCGCACCCGGCAGGAGAAGAAAGAGTGGAAGCAGCTTTCCGCTGACGAGAAGCACGCCATCTGGACCCGTATCCTGGACTCGCATGGTTCCGGCAAGGGCAAGAATCCGAGGGCCTTGCGGGAACTTTTTGAAAAAGCCAGGCGCAAAAAGCGGAAAAAGGCCTGACCCCGTCGGGTGCTTTCAGGGTCCGCAGTCGCCGCGCAAGTAAATGGGCGGCCGCGGACTGAATATGGCTGTTAAAGTGATGCTGCGGCTTTGTGGCTGGCGTGGTGCGCACTGACATGCTGAAGAAACTCCATTGTTTCCTTCGAGGAGATCTTCTTACTTCCGGACTTCTTGGCGGTGTCCGTACCGGTGAAGGATACGATGTCACCCAGGCTCACAATACCGCAGAGTTGGTTGTACTGATTGACGACAGGAAGACGCCGTACTTCGTGTGCCTCCATTAGCTGCAGCGCTTTCTTGATACTATCGTCAGGTCCGCAACAGTACAGCTCCCGGGCACTGGAAATGTCCTCGCCCCGCAGTTCCCATAGCGCTTTGCCCTGCAGTGCAGCGCCCATGGCGATGTCCCGGTCCGTGATAATGCCCACCGGATGCTCCTCGGGATCCAGCAGTGGGATAGCGCCACAGTCGTTGTTCCACATCAGCATCGCGATGTCCTGAAGGGATGTCTGTGGAGAGCAGCTTGCCACTTCCGTAACCATGACTTCGTTGACTTTCATCTGGATGTCCTCCGTTCTGAGGGTAGCGTTCGAATGAATGCCGTCAGCAATACGCCCTTGCTACATCGGATTCTGCATACCTCATTGGGCTATCCGCTCTGAAGACTGCGCCGGGTACCCCGTTGAGCCGGCACAATCTTAAATGTGTGCCCATATGAGCCAACTGTCCATGACGCAAATCAAACTGAACGCTGGTCAGTCGTTTCAGAGATATGTCCTCTGCCGGATCTTGTTCAGGCCCGGGCAGAACACAACACCTGATCCTGAGCCCACGTGCTGTTAATGTAGATAACTGCGCTTTGTCTCAACGGGGTACCAGGATGAAAGCTGCCGGGCTACTTCTTCTCGTGTTATTCGCCATAGTCGGCTGTACCGGAAAACCCTATGTCGTCGAGCCTGCCGCCGGTGCTGACGGCACTCCAATACACAAAGTCTACGTCGTGAGCCACGGCTGGCA
>JBHEPI010000044.1:0-28613 GCA_046260345.1 Marinobacter sp.
CGCTTGGTTAAGGGGGGCCCGAAAAGGGATCGGGCTGCGAAGGGGTGGGCTTATCAGGGGACGTCAAAAACATGGATGTTTTTGTCGAGCGTACAGGGACGTATTCACAGCGTGCCCCTGATGAGCCCACCTCTTCGCGGCTTCCCCCGGGCTCAAGATCCTCCCAGAAAGTCAGCTGTCCTTTCGGGAAATAGTCTTAACGCCATCTTTGGTGCCAAGCAACAACAAATCCGCGGGCCGCCGGGCAAACAGCCCGTTGGTAACAATGCCAACAATGTTGTTCAATTTTTCTTCCACCTGAATAGGGCGGGAAATATCCAGGTTATGGATGTCAATAATGATATTGCCATTATCAGTGGTGAAGCCTTCACGGTAGACCGGATCTCCGCCCAGCTTTACGATTTCCCGGCCCACATAGCTACGAGCCATGGGCACTACCTCTACCGGAAGCGGGAACTCACCCAGGATACCCACCAGTTTGGATTCGTCGGCAATACAGACAAACGTCTTCGATACCGCTGCCACAATTTTCTCGCGAGTAAGGGCACCGCCGCCGCCCTTTATCAGCTCCAGGTGTTCATTGGTCTCATCGGCGCCATCCACATAAAATTCGAGTGGTGCGGCACTGTTCAGGTCATATACCGGAATGCCGTGACTCTTCAGCCGATCGGCCGTGGCGTCGGAACTGGCAACGGCACCATCGAAATCATTGCGCACACTGGCCAAGAGGTCGATAAAGCAGTTGGCGGTGCTGCCGGTGCCCACGCCAATAATGCTGTCCTGGTCCAGATGGGGCCTGATGTAGTCCAGTGCGGCCTGGGCGACGGCTTTTTTCAGTTCGTCCTGATTCATCGAAGGAGCTCCGGTTTTTGCGGAAAATGGTCACAGTGGCCGCCATTATAGCGCTTCCCGGACACCTGCTTATAGACGAAACCCCGGCAAAGTTTCTACACTGTGCGTTTTTCCAACAAAACATCAACCTCCGGACGGAACCATGCCGCAACGCTACATAAAGAAAATCCTTGATGCCCGTGTCTACGACGTGGCTATCGAGACCCCGCTGACCGAGGCCCGCAGCCTGTCCAAGCGCTTTGGCAACAACATTCTGCTCAAACGCGAAGATCTTCAGCCGGTGTTTTCTTTCAAGATTCGTGGCGCATACAACCGCATTGCGCAACTGTCCGAAGAGCAAAAAGCCAAGGGCGTCATTTGTGCCTCCGCTGGCAACCATGCCCAGGGTGTTGCCCTGGCGGCCAAGAAACTTGGCATCAAGGCCGTAATCGTGATGCCCCAGACGACGCCCGAGATCAAGGTGCGCTCGGTGAGGGATCACGGTGCCAAAGTGGTTCTCAGAGGCGATGCTTTCGACGAGGCGGCCGCCCATGCCCAGGAGCTGATCCAGAAACACGGTTACACCTATATCCCGCCCTACGACGATCCGGATGTTATTGCCGGCCAGGGTACCGTGGCGATGGAGATCATGTGGCAGTTCAGCAAGCCCATCCACGCCATCTTTATCTGTGTCGGCGGTGGCGGGCTGATCGCTGGCATGGCAGCCTATATCAAGTACCTGCGCCCGGAAGTCAAGGTCATCGGCGTTGAGCCGGAAGACTCCAACTGCCTGCAGGCAGCCCTGAAGGCCGGCAAGCGGGTGGTGCTGGATGAAGTGGGCATCTTCGCTGACGGTGTTGCCGTGAAACAGATCGGCAAGTACCCGTGGGAGATCTGCAAGGACCATGTGGATGAGGTAATCACCGTCTCCACCGACGAAATCTGCGCCGCTATCAAGGACGTTTTCGAGGACACCCGGTCCATCGCCGAGCCTGCAGGTGCCCTGGGTGTGGCGGGTATCAAGAAGTACATTGAGCGGGAACAGATCGAGAATGAAAACCTGATTGCCACCCTCAGTGGCGCCAACATGAACTTCGATCGTCTGCGTTATATTTCCGAGCGCACGGAAATCGGTGAAAAGCGCGAGGCCATCCTGGCGGTGACCATTCCCGAGAAGCCGGGGGCGTTCAAGACGTTCATCAATGCCCTGCACAAACGCAGTATCACTGAGTTCAATTACCGTTACGCGGACGCCACCAATGCCACCATCTTCGTCGGCATCCAGATCCAGGCCGGCGGCCACGGCCGCGAAGACCTGGTGCAGGAGTTGCGTGAAACCGGCTATGGCGTGGTCGACCTGACCGACAGCGACCTTGCCAAGCAGCACATCCGCCACATGGTAGGCGGTCACGCCCCGAGCATTACCAATGAAAAGGTGTTCCAGTTCGAGTTCCCGGAACGCCCGGGCGCGCTGTTGAAGTTCCTGATGTCACTGGGCACCCGCTGGAACATTTCCATGTTCCACTACCGCAACCATGGTGCGGCCTACAGTCGGGTTCTGCTCGGAGCCCAGGTGGAAGATGACGAAGTGGAGGACTTTGAAAGGATGCTCGACAAGGTGGGTTTCCGCTACGAAAACATGACTGATAACGAGGCTTATCAGTTGTTTCTCGGTGCAGGCAACAACCAGTCCTCATAGTCTGGCGTCGGAACCGGGTAGGGAGGCCCCTCCCGAAACACGCTCAAGCACGTCCATGTGACGCTTGAGCTCCGCCATCCATGGCTCCGCACAGTTTCGGGAGGGGCCTCCCTACCCGGTTCGGCAAACTTTGAAGGAGCTTACAGAAGTTTAATGTGTGAAAAATTGTAAAATCCGGGATAGGTGTTAGTCTTTCGTCTGATTCTTGATAACAAGAATAGCTTCCTGATTTGGATTAATTTTATTCTTTCGAAGACTGGAGAACCCTATCATGGGTCACAAGCCTGACATTATCCGGGCGGTTGTGCTTATCTTTGCCGTTGGCCTTGTCATTACCGGTTTTACCTCGCTTCAGGCTTCCGAGGATGAGCCCTCGGCCACGTCCAGGGCCGCTGCCAGTGAAACCGTTATGGTTCCCTCGGTTCGGGACTGAACCGCTTCAAACCAGTTTTCCAGTTTTTACCCGGTAGTATCCCCGGTCAGTCACCACGCTGTGCAGGGGAATATCCCACGGCTCCAACGGCAACTCGGATACCTTCTGGCACTCATGGGCCAGGCCGATCAACTTTGGCGCCAGCCTCGGCCTGATCCGGGTAAACGCAAACGTGCGATCGTAGAATCCGCCGCCCATTCCAAGCCTGCCACCGAATTCGTCAAAACCTACCAACGGAAACAGCACTGCGTCCAGAGCCCATGGTGGGCGTCTTAATCCTTTACGGAACGGAGGTTCGGGGATGCCAAAACGGTTGGCTTTAAGCACTGTATCGTCTTTGTAGTGGCTGAATACCAGTCTGCCACGGTGTACCGGATGAAGTACGGGAAGATAAAAATGCACCCCGCGCCGGCGGGCGATATGGGCGTACACCTGGGGGTCAATTTCTCCATCTCTGGGCAGATAGATGGCCACGTGACGCGCCCGGTAAAGGTCGGGATGCCGAAGCAGGTTCAGGGCAAGCTGGTCGGCAGCTATCTGCTGTTCTTCCACAGACAGCGCCTGGCGTTTTCGCCTCAGGGCCTTGCGGAGTCTGCTGCGTGGTTGTGAACCGGGGTGATCTTCAAAAGGCTGGGGGGAGATAACGTTGGTCAAAATAAAGCTTCCCGGGCTGCCGTTATCGGAATTATCCTTGAACCCAAAGTTCAAGGTCGGTGGCCGCTGTGACATATTAGGCTTTCCCCGTTAGGGGACGTGCTCACAATGCCCTGGAGTAGCCACCTGGGTAGTGCGCATCGGCTCGAGGACGAATCCGACCAGCGAACAGCCCAGGAAGTTGTTCTTATTATACGGGCATTGCCGGGGCTGATTGCAACACCTGAATCGGATCCGTGTGTAATGCTTAGTTACCGGTGGATTCCCCCAGTGCCGTGTCCAGCTTCTCGTCCATATCGTTAAGAATCGAACTGGCGGCATCCGACATGGTGTGCTGTTCCAGCATTTCGTGGGTGATGTTCAGAGCGGCCATTACCGCAATGCGCTCGGTGCCGAAGACTTTGCCGCTGGACCGGATTTCCCGCATTTTCTTGTCCAGGTGCCTGGCAGCCTGAAGCAAGGCATTCTGTTCGTCTTCAGGGCAGGCGACCAGGTATTCCTTTTCGAGGATTTTGACTTCAACGGTTGTCGGCTGCTGTGGCATCAATGGTGCTCCAGGGCCCGGAGGCGTCCTATCATGGCTTCGATCTTGTTTTTGGCAAGATCATTCTTGTGCATAAGCTGCGACCGCTCACGGTTCCAGTCGTCCTGCAGCTCGCGCAGCATCGCGTTGTCACGTTCCAGTTTGCGACAGTGTTCGATCAGTCTGTCGAGTTTGTCCGCCAATGCCTGTAGTTCGGACTGTTCCATGAGTCGTCCAACGCCTGTATCAAAGAAGTGAACTAACTATAAGTGTGGACTGCAAGTTGGTCAATTTACAGGGATGTCATGGCCTGCGATGCGTGACGGCTGTCACTCCGGAAGCACATGCCCCAGCCCCTGCCTGCGGCTGCCGCGCCAGGCCAGAAGAGCTGGTAGTAGCCCCACCAGAAATGCCGCAACGGGTACGCTGGCGATAATCAGCCATTCCATGCCGTTCAGTGGCCGCAGGCCGATCTGGATGCCCCAGGTTTCCAGCAGCCAGGGGCTGAGCCCGGAAATACCGGCAGCCCCGATGACAACTGCAAGCACGCACGCAACCAGGGCCAGAGCCACACATTCGATCACATGAAGCGCTGCTATCAGGATGGGTGAAGCACCGGTGGCGCGGAGGATTGCGATTTCCTGCCGGCGCTGCATCTGCAGGGTCAGCAGCACTGCAATCAGCCCGATCAGGCTGGTGATTACCACGAAGCCGGTAATGCCCAGCAGGGCATTCTCGAACTGCCCCATGATGCGCCACAGCTCACTGAGGGCTACCCCCGGCAGGATGGCAGACAGGGGTTCTTGCCGGGATTCGTTGATCTGACGCTGAACCTGGAAGGTCATAACCTTGCGTCCGATACCCACCAGCGCCGCGGTGATGGCGTTCGGTGTCAGGTCTCTTTCGAGGGCCTGTTCGGGTTTAACGGTGCGCCCGGGTATGGCCACGCCGGATTCCCAGCCGATGTGAATGGCCTCCAGGCCCTCAAGACTGACATAAACGGCCTGGTCCACCGGCGTGCCGGTGGGCGCCAGTATGCCACTGACGCTGAACGGTGTGTCCTTGTGGTTGGAAAAGCTGGTCCTGCCGCCACCGTGGGAGAGGATGATGTCGTCACCCAGCTGATGGTTATGAGTGCGGGCCACCGCCGCTCCCAGCACCACTTCGAACACTTCACTGAACCATTCACCCTCGGACAGTTCGGGTTTCTGGTCACGGCCATAACGGAAGTGCTCAGGAAATTGCTCGTTGGTTCCCACCACCCGGTGGCCCCGGTAACTGTCCCCCAGGGAAATGGGAACCAGCCAGTCGATACGCCCGTCATCCTGCAATTTCTGGTAGGTACTCCAGCGAATGTTATTAGTGGCGTCACCGATATGAAATATGGTGTAGAGCAGCAGATTGAGCTGACCGCTGCGGGCCCCGACAATCAGGTCAGTACCGGATATGGTGTTGGTGAAGGACTGCTTTACCTCGGTGCGGAGGTATTGCACTCCCAGCAACAGGGTAATGCTCAGGGTCAGGGTCAGGGTCACCAGTGCCAGTACCTTGCGGCGGTACCAGAGGCTCGACATTGCCAGAGAAAGTACCAGACGGATATTCATTGCTTTACCTCCAGGGCCAACTGGCGGTCAAACCGGCCCGCCAGGCTCTGGTCATGGCTGACAAAAACAACCGAGGAGTTTTTTTCGGCAGCCAGCCCCAGCAGCAATTCGATAAAGCGATTGCGGTTGTCGCTGTCCAGAGCGGAGGTGGGTTCGTCTGCCAGAATCAGTTCCGGGCCGCCGGTCAGTGCCCGCGCAGCAGCCACCCGTTGCTGCTGGCCGACGCTCAGCCCTGTAACCCGCCGATGCCAGTGGCCGGGAGGAATGCCCAGGGCGGTCAGAAGTGACTCTGCCTCTTTCTCTGGTGCAGGCCGTGCCCGCGCCCGGCGCTTGCGGGACAGCCGGCATGGAAGCATGACGTTGTCGAGGGTCGACAGGTATGGCACCAGATTGAACTGCTGGAAAATAACCCCCATGTGATCCGCTCTGAACCGATCCCGCTGGCCGCTGGTCAGGTTGGCCAGATCGGTACCGAGCAGGCTCAGGGTGCCGGTATCGGGCAGGATCAGACCGCCCAGCAGGCTCAGCAGTGTGCTTTTGCCGCTGCCACTGGGGCCTTGCAGAAACAGGTGCTCGCCGGTGTTCAGTGTGATTTCCGGGTAGATAAGCGGGGCCTGGGTCTGGTCCCAGCGAAATTCCACATTGCTGGCCCGGAGAGCCTCCCGGGTGTTAACGGAACTGTCAGTTGGCGAATCTGTCTGGCTGGTCATGTCAGGCATCTGTTTTCCGGTGTATGATTCCCGAATTGTCGAAGGAGTAATTCATTTTATGTTTCAACCCCTGGAATTCAGAACACTGCGTCTGCGGTTCACAATTCCTGCGTCGGCTCTGGTTCTGGCTGTTTTGCTGAGTATTGTTACTGCCGCCAACGCCAATGACAGCGCACAAGAGATTGACTGGCTGGAACTGATGCCTGCCGAGGATCTCAACCTGCTTGAGAGTATGCCAGAAGTGACCCACGAAGGAGATGGCCCGGCCGCTCTGCCCGATGAAATCATGACCGGAAGGACCGTCGACGAAATGGATGGCCGCTCCGGGCGAATTCCGGGTTTCGTGGTGCCCCTCGAAACAACGGACGACATGCGCATCGTCGAATTTTTCCTGGTGCCCTACTACGGCGCCTGTATCCATGTGCCGCCACCGCCTCCAAACCAGATCATCCATGTGAAATACGAGGAAGGCTTCAAACTGGAAGCACTCTATGATCCGGTGTGGATTGAGGGCGAACTGAGAATCGAGAAAACCGAGAACGATGTGGCTTCATCCTCCTACTCCATCGTTGCGGAAAACGTGACGCCCTACGAAGAAGAGGGCGTCTACTGATCAATTGTTGATGCTGAACGCCCGGTTGGATGGTGTCAGCCGGGCGCTTCCTTGTCCGGAAGGCGTCACCCATTCGATGGTGAGTTCTTCCAGGTCCTGGAACCTGTCCATCAGGGCCGATCTCAGCTCCTGGCTTGCCCCGATAACCTCACATTCCAGTTGCTGGGACACGTCGTATTCCCGGTGCGTCGCTTCTCCATGGTCATCCTCGTGGCCATGATGGTCATCATGGTGATCTTCCATCTCCTCACCCAGTTGAACACTGGCAGCCGTCACACGGCAGCCCTGAGTCTCTGTATTCACCAGGGCTGTGGATTCCAGCCACTGACGGATCTCTTCCAGCCGGACTTCTTGCTCATCCGTGCGGGCTTCGTGTTCGAACCCGGCCAGGTTGTAGGCGGGTGAGGTGAGCATAAGGTCAATGCGATTATCCTCGACGGCCAGTTGCAGGACGGCGTGGCCGTGTTCGTGGGTGCCGGGATTGTCGGTCGCCATCACTGGCGTGGCTGTAAAGGCAAGCAAGGAAGCCAGCGTCAGGAGGGGTTGCTGGCGGTTTGTCCGGCGTTTGCTGCGGCTGGGGTGATGCAGGGGCATGATCGGGCGCTCTCGTCTGGTTGGTATGTTATAACATAATTTACTCTTTCCATGCCGGGAATCAAGAGGGCAAGTGCCTTAACCGGAGCTGAATGCTAGGATAGGGCTTTCACTCATTCACACAGGACCGTCCCGTTTCATGTCCGAAACCGACACCTCCAACGCCCGTGCTGTTGCCTTTGAGCGCTGGGCAAATGTATTCACTGCCCACAAGGCTTTCAGTCACCCTTCAGAACTTCATGGCGTCCTTTGTGGCCGACTGGCAGCCGGTTCGCGTATACAGGAAGAGGAGTGGTTGGCAATGGTGTGCGAGCACATGGGACTGCCGGCCACTGCAACGGATGAATCAGACGAGCTCAGGGAGTTCATGGCGTCGGCCTATAACCAGACTCTGGAGCTGATGAAAGCCACTGATATGAGCTTCCAGCCCCTGTTGCCAGATGACGACTACGCCATCGAGCAACGCCTTGAAGCGCTGACTTCCTGGGTGCGTGGCTTCCTTGAGGGCATGGCGCTTTCAGCTGGTGAATCCCTGGGTGAAGCGCCGGATGAGATTCGTGAACTGATTGAAGACATGGTCGCCATCAGCCAGGTCGCCGACGATGACGAACCCGATGACGAAAGTGAACAGCAACTGATGGAGATTGTGGAATACGTGCGATTGGGTGCGCTTGCGGTGTTTACCGAATTCAATCCGCCGGAAAAACCGTCACCCGAGACGCCAACGCTGCACTAAATAACGCGACAAACTGTGGGAGAAACCATGGCCTCACTGATACCCGTCAAGGAATTCAACGATCGCCGTCGCCGGTTGATGGAGCGCATGGCACCGGACAGCATTGCGATTCTTCCCGCTGCGCCTGAACGGGTGCGCAACCGGGATGTGTTGCATCCGTTTCGTCAGGACAGCGATTTCCACTATCTGACCGGTTTTGATGAGCCGGATGCGGTGCTGGTGCTGATTCCCGGCCGCGAGCATGGTGAGTCGGTGTTGTTCTGCAAGGAGCGAAACCCTGAGAAAGAGCTGTGGGACGGTTTCCTGGCGGGCCCTGAAGGCGCTATTGAAAATTTTGGCCTGGACGATGCCTTCCCCATCTCCGATATCGACGACATTCTGCCGGGCATGATCGAGGGTCGCAGCCGGGTATATTATCCGCTGGGCAAAGATCACAACTTCGATGCGAAAGTCATGGACTGGGTCAAGGTCATCCGCAGCAAGGTTCGTTCCGGTGCCCATCCTCCGGGTGAATTTGTTGCCCTGGAACACCTGCTGCACGACTTGCGGCTCTTCAAGAGCGCCGCAGAAATCAAGGTAATGGCAAAGGCAGGCGAGATCAGTTGCGAGGCTCACAAGCAGGCCATGAAGCGCGCCCGCAAGGGTGGTTACGAATACAACCTTGAGGCTGAGCTGATTCATACCTTCATGGCAAATGGAGCCCGCTCCACGGCTTACCCGTCCATCGTTGGCAGCGGTCAGAACGCGTGCATCCTGCATTACATCGAAAACAGCGCTCCGCTGAAGGACGGTGACCTGGTTCTGATCGACGCCGGCTGTGAACTGGACTGCTATGCCTCTGATATCACACGCACCTTTCCGGTCAGTGGCAAATTCAGTGACCAGCAACGTGCCCTGTACGAGGTTGTATTGGCGGCGCAGTACGCAGCTATTGATGAGGTGCACCCGGGCAACCACTGGGACCATCCCCATCAGGCGGCCCTGAAGGTGCTCACCCAGGGGCTGATTGATCTTGGCCTGCTGAAGAACACCACTGTGGAGCAGGCCATTGAGGACCAGGCATTCAAGCCGTTCTTCATGCACCGCACTGGCCACTGGCTGGGAATGGATGTGCACGATGTCGGTGATTACAAGGTGGGTGATGCCTGGCGGCAGCTAGAACCAGGCATGGCACTGACGGTTGAGCCGGGGCTTTACGTGGCACCTGACAACACCGATGTGGATGAAAAATGGCGCGGCATCGGCATTCGTATTGAAGACGATGTGGTGGTGACAAAAGAGGGCTGCCGGGTACTGACCGATGCCGTCCCCAAAACCATCGCTGAAATTGAAGCCCTGATGGCAGACTGACCGTGAACCAGCACGATACCGATATCATCATTGCCGGCGGTGGGCTGGCCGGCGCCACTCTTGCGCTGGCCCTGGGCCGAACCCTGCCACAATTGCGGGTGACGGTGGTCGAGGCTTTCCCGCTGTCTCCGGAAGCACTGCCGGACAGTTATCAGCCGAGTTATGACGCCCGCTCCACGGCCCTGGCCTGGGGCTCACGGCTGATTTTTGAAGACCTGGGGTTATGGCAGCGGCTCTCGGAGCATGCCACGCCCATTCGCCAGATTCACGTCTCCGATCGTGGACACTTTGGCGCTACTCGGCTGAACGCTGCGGACCATCAACAGGACGCCCTGGGGTACGTGGCAGACAATCGCTGGATGGGGTTATGCCTGATGCGGGAGTTGCTGCAGACCGACGTGGTCTGGGAAGCGCCTGCGGAAGTGACTGACATGCAGCCCCTGCGGGAAGGGGTACAGGTGACCCTCGCCACAAGCGAAGGTGAACGAAAACTGACGGCTCAGTGCCTGGTGGTCGCCGATGGCGGGCGCTCCGAACTGAGGGAAAAGCTGGGTTTCCGGGTTGATGAGCAGGCCTACGACCAGCACGCCCTGATTGCCAATGTTTCCACCGCAAACAGTCACAACTTCACCGCTTACGAGCGCTTTACCGAGGCCGGTCCGATGGCGCTCCTGCCCCACGGTTCCCCCACCCGGGCGGGGAACACCGCCGCCCTGGTATGGACGCTGGACAGTGATGCCCTTGACGAGCTTCTGGCGCTCAGCGACGACGGCAAATGCCAGCGCCTGCAACAACGGTTTGGCTGGAGGTTGGGCCGGTTCACCCGTATAGGCGAATGCAGCCATTACCCGCTGACCCTGAAAACCGTGGACGAGTCCGTTCGCCCCGGCGTCGTGCTGGTGGGGAATGCCGCCCACACCCTGCATCCGGTAGCCGGGCAGGGCTTCAACCTGGCCCTGCGGGGTCTGATGGCCCTGGTGGAGCAGCTCCGCGTGGCAACCGAACAGAAACAACCGCTGGGTAGTCTGCAGGTGCTGAAACAGTACCAGGCACGGCATCGCCAGGACTGGCAACAAACCGTGCGGTTTTCAGATTCCCTGATACAGCTTTTCGGCACTCACCTGCCACTGGTGACCAGCGCCCGCGATGCCGGCCTGATGGGGCTCGACCTGCTGCCCGGCGCCAAGCGCTGGTTTGCTCGCAGGGCCATGGGCCTGGGAGGTCGCCGCGCTGACATCCGTGCCCCCGGTGCGGCTTATACGGAACGCAGAAACCATGAGTGAGCAGACACACTTCGACATCCTTGTGGTGGGTGGCGGTATGGTGGGCTCCGCCCTGGCCCTGGGATTGTCACAACAGGGCTGGAGCGTCGGCCTGGTGGAAAGCAGTGATCGCAGCGCCCTGCTACAGGCTCCGGCAGAGGTTTCCGGGGTAGACGATTTTGACCCCCGCGTCAGCGCCATTTCAGTTGCCAGTCAACGCCTGCTCGAAATTCTGGGTGTATGGCCGGACATCGCGGCAGGTCGCCACTGCCCCTATCAGACCATGACGGTATGGGATGGTGATGGCACCGGCCGCATCAGGTTTGAAGCGGCAGAGCTTCGGGCCCCGGCGCTGGGTACTATTGTCGAGAACCGTCGGGTGGTACAGGCGTTGTTTGCTGCATTGGCAAAGAGTAGCGTCGGGTTGATCGATGGTGTCAAGGTGACGGGCTGGTGGCAGGATGGAAACCAGCGCGGCATTCGCCTTGAAGATGGCAGAACCCTGGCAGCTAGACTTGTGGTGGCCGCTGATGGCGCCCACTCCCGCCTGCGTCAGTGGGTGGGGCTGCCAACCCGCGAATGGGATTATGATCAGCAGGCCATCGTGTGCACGGTGCGGACTACCCAGAGCCACCGCTTCACCGCCTGGCAGCGTTTCTCTCCCACCGGGCCACTGGCATTCCTGCCACTGTTGACGGAGGCCGGTGACGAGCATTTCTGTTCGATTGTATGGTCCCAGGATACCGAAGAAGCACGCCGCCTGATGTCACTGGATGACAACACCTTCAGGGCAGAGCTGGAGAGCGCGATTGAGCATGAACTGGGTGCGGTGGACGTGGTCTCGCGCCGATACGCCTTTCCATTGCGCCAGCGCCATGCCAAGGATTACATCGCCAGTGGATTGGCACTGGTGGGGGATGCGGCCCATACCATTCACCCGCTGGCCGGACAGGGGGCAAACCTGGGGTATGGTGATGTGCGGGCATTACTGGACGAGCTTTCCCGGGCCAGAAAAGCGGGCACCGATCCCGATAACGAGCTGGTTCTGGCTCGTTACCAACGTCGTCGCAAGGGTGAGAATCTCGCCATGATGGCCGCCATGGAGGGATTCAAGCAGCTGTTTGGCCGCGATGAACTGGCGGTGCGCTGGTTGCGCAACACCGGTATGCGCTGGCTGAACCAGCTCGGCCCCATCAAGAACCGCATCGCCGCTGAAGCAATGGGCCTGGATTAACGGCAGGCATCAAACAGGCGGCTGACCAATACCGGTACGGCTGTTTCCACTCTCAGAATACGACTGCCAAGATGCACGGCGTCACAGCCAGCCTCAACCAGCTTGTCTACCTCGTAGGGAATAAATCCCCCCTCGGGGCCGACGCAGAGGGTTGCCGGCTCGTCGATATGAGCCGGGCAGGGTGAGTCGGTACCGGGGTGGGCAACCAGTGCACGGGTATTCTTCAGCAGTGCTGGCATTTCATCTTCCACAAACGGTTTGAACAGCTTGCGGATATGCACTTCGGGCATGACGGTATCCCGGGCCTGCTCCAGGCCGAGTACCAGGTTTTCCCGCAGATTGTCGTCAGAAAGCCAGGGTGTTTGCCAGAAGCTTTTCTCCACCTTGTAACTGTTGATCAGCCAGATGTCCTTGACGCCCATAGTGGCGCAGGTCTGCAGAACCCGGCGCAACATTTTCGGCCGTGGCATGGCCAGAATCAGCGTCAGTGGCAGCGGGGAGGGGGGTGGCTCGGTCAACTCCACCTGAAGCGTTGCCAGGGTGTCGGTGAGCTGCAACACGCGGCCGGTGCCGATATCGCCGTTCACCAATCCCACCGGTATCAGGTCCCCTTCGGCAACCCTGAGAACCGAGTGCAGGTGCGCCAGCCGGCGTCCGGTCAGGGTTGCACGGTCGGCAGAGACAAAGTCATCCCTGAACAGTAACGCCAGATTCATTCGCCGGAGGCTTCCGTGGCGTCCGGATCCTTTACTTCGCGCCGTGCCAGTCGGCCAAACAGGATGCCCATTTCAAACAGCAGCCACATGGGCACCGCCAGCAGGGTCTGGGAAATGATATCCGGCGGGGTCAGCAGCATGCCGATCACAAAGCAGCCCACTACAATGTACGGCCGCTTTGCGGCAAGGTCTTCAGGGGTGGTGGCACCGGTCAGAATCAGCAGGATTGTGGCAATGGGTATCTCGAATGCAATGCCGAAGGCGAAGAGCATTTTCAGCACGAAATTCAGATAGCTGGTGATGTCCGGCAACTCGACAATGCCTTCCGGGCCGATAGCCGTGAAGAAACCGAAGACCAGGGGGAACACAACAAAATAGGCGAACGCGGCGCCCAGGTAGAACAGAATGACCGAGGTGAAGAGCAACGGAAATGCCAGTTTCTTCTCATGGGCATACAACCCTGGCGCAATGAAGCTCCAGAGCTGGTAAAGAATGACCGGTATCGCCACGAAAACCGCCAGCACCAGGGCAAGTTTCAGCGGCGCGAAGAAAGGGGAGGTAATGTCCGTTGCAATCATGGTCTGACCGACTGGCAGCAGCTCCCGGAGGGGCTGGGAGATCAGCAGGTAGATTTCGTTGGCAAACGGGTAGATGGCGGCAAAACAGATAATCACTGCCAGCACCATTTTCAGTAGCCGGTTACGCAGTTCCAGCAAATGCTCGACCAGCGGCATTTCCGGTTGTGTTTCGTCGGATCCTTGTGTGTTTTTGCCGCCTGGCTGGGTGGTCATGAACGATTTTCCGGCGTGCTGTCCTGTTGTTTCGTGTCTTGCTCTGCCTCAACCCTCGATTCTGCCGGCTCGGCGACGCGTCCGGTGGCAGGTGCAGGCCGGTGTTTCGGCTTGTCTTCGTCGGACAGAACCATGTGCTCGTATTTTTTGGCCTCATCCAGAGCGCCACGGACCGACCTCTGGACGTCGTCGAGTCCGACATCACCAGCTTTGCGCAGTTCATCCCGCAGTTCTTCCGCCTTCAACTGGCGGTCAAGTTCTGAAGAGAACTGGCTGACCATGCGCCGGGCACCGCCGATCCAGCGCCCGGCAGCCCGGGCGGCTGTAGGCAACCGTTCGGGGCCGAGAACCAGTAACGCGATAATGCCGCAGATCAGCAGCTCGACAAAGCCGATATCAAACATTCAGCCAGTCTCAGCTGTGGGACTTGTCTCGAGGCTTTTCTTCGGTGCCGGCCTCATAGGGCTTGGCATCGGCATTTTCTTCCTCGATAGCGTCAGGGTCTGCGTCTTTCTTGTCTTCATCGCTCATGGACTTCTTGAAACCACGAATGGCACCACCCAAATCGCTTCCGATGTTGCGGAGTTTTTTGGTTCCGAACAAAAGAATAACAATGCCGAGTACGATTAAAAGTTGCCAGATACTGATGCCCATGCCGGGACCCTCGTTTCAATGTTTCTGTTACGGTCGATTGTACGCCACATCGGGGTGCATCCGGAAACCCTCTTCAGAGGTACGCACAAGAAGTATCATCGATCACTTGCTCCGGGCGGCTTTCTCGTCAAGGCCTGACAGGTCAAAGCGGCTGGCCAGCTCGTCAATTACGTCCTTTGGCCCCAGCCCCAGGCGCGACAGCATGACCATGCTGTGAAACCAGAGATCAGCGGTTTCACAGACCAGATCCCGGGTTTCGCCGGAATGCTCCGCGTCTTTGGCGGCAAGCAGCGTTTCGGTGCACTCTTCCCCAACTTTTTCCAGAATCTTGTTGAGCCCCTTCTGGTGCAGGCTGGCAACGTAGGAGGTCTCGGGGTCAGCATCCTTCCGTGCTTCCAGCACCTGGGCCAGTTGTTCCAGAACGTCACTCATTGCTGCTGTCTCCCTGCTTGTTGCCGTATATTGTGCCCGGGTCGCGGAGCACCGGGTCCACACCTTTCCACTCGCCGTTTTCCAGCTTGCGATAAAAGCAGCTGCGACGGCCGGTGTGGCAGGCGATACCGCCTTTCTGTTCGACCTTGAGAAGAATGACGTCTTCATCGCAGTCCAGCCGGATTTCCGAAATTACCTGCTGGTGGCCGGAGGTCTCACCCTTGCGCCACAGCTTTCCCCGCGATCTGGACCAGTACACGGCCTGGCCTTCCTCCACAGTCAGCCGCAGTGATTCGGCATTCATCCAGGCCATCATCAGGATGTCTCCGGTGGTGGCATCCTGGGCAATGGCGGGTACCAACCCGTCGCTATTCCAGCGAATGGCTTTTAACCAGTCGACCGATCCAACTTTAGTTTCTGTATCTTGGTCTTGCATTCCTATGACTTCCGTCAGTTTTTTCGTCCGTTGCCCGCAATCAGCCAGGCCGCTGCGGCCAGTAATGCCCAGCCGTGGGCTGGCAGGGTTTGCGCGATGGTAGCCAGGTCATGGTCGATGCTTAGCCAGGCGACCCCTATCAGTGCGGCTGCCGCCAATCCCCTGCGCCAGCGCCGGTCAGCACGGGCGCGGTTTTCCCGGATAAGTTCCAGTGTAGCGCGGCTGGACTGGTCGTTGGAGCCGGAATTGCGCAGTTGTACCAGTGCATCATGTACCAGTTGAGGCATCTCCGGCGACTGCTCCAGCCATGCCGGCAGGTGGGATTGCAGGGATTTGATCAGGCCGGAAGGGCCGATACGCCTGCGCATCCAGGCTTCCAGAAACGGCTGGGCCGTGCTCCACAGGTCCAGGTCGGGGTATAGCTGGCGCCCCAGGCCTTCCACATTCAGCAGGGTTTTCTGCAGCAGGACCAGTTGCGGTTGCACTTCCATATTGAAACGTCTGGCGGTCTGGAACAGCCGTAACAGGAAATGGCCAAAGGAAATGTCTTTCAGGGGTTTCTCGAAAATAGGCTCGCACACGGTCCGGATGGCGGCCTCGAATTCGTTGACCCGGGTGTCTGGCGGCACCCAGCCGGACTGGATGTGCAGCTCCGCTACCTGGCGGTAATCGCGGCGGAAAAACGCCAGCAGGTTACGGGCCAGGTAGCTCTGGTCATCCGGTGCCAGGGTGCCGACAATGCCGAAATCAATGGCAATGTATTTCGGGTCCGCCGGGTTGCTGACGTCTACAAAAATGTTCCCCGGGTGCATGTCAGCGTGGAAGAAACTGTCACGGAACACCTGGGTGAAGAAGATCTCGACGCCTTTTTCCGCCAGCACTTTCAGGTCCACGCCCGCTTCTCTCAGCGCAGGAATGTCCGCAATGGGGATGCCGCGGATACGCTCCATCACCAGCACTGACTTGCGGGTGTAGTCCCAGTCGATGGAGGGAATGTAGATCAGCGAGGAGTTTTCGAAGTTACGGCGTAACTGGCTGGCGTTGGCGGCTTCGCGCTGCTGGTCCAGTTCGTCGTGGATGGTGGAGTCGTAATCCGCCACCACTTCCACCGGGTGCAGTCGCCGGCCCTCGGACCAGTAGCGCTCCAGCAGCCCCGCCATCATATACAGCAACGCCAGGTCCTGGCGGATAACCCGTTCGATGCCGGGACGTATAACCTTGACCACCACTTCCCGGCCATCGCGAAGGGTAGCGGCATGCACCTGAGCCACCGACGCCGACGCCATGGGTTCCCGGGAAAACTCTGCAAACAGCTCCGCTACGGGCGCGCCCAGGGATTTTTCGATAATTCCCTGGGCCACTTCGCCAGGAAACGGGGGCACCTTGTCCTGCAGGTTTTTGAGGGACAATGCCATGTCATCGGGCAGCAGGTCCCGGCGGGTAGAGAGGATCTGGCCGAATTTGACGAACACCGGCCCCAGCTCTTCAAAGGCGAGACGGAGCCGGTCGCCACGATCAAGCTTCGGTTGCGGGAATAGGTGCCAGGGGGCGAACAGGAAAAACAGCTTCAGCGGGAGCGGCAGTTCTGCCAGCGGCAAAAAAATATCCAGCCGGTAGCGGCAGAATACCCAGGCAATGCGAAACAGGCGTTGCAGGCGCGTCACGGCGTCTCCGGTTGGTCTTGGTTATTGGTTTTTTCCAGGCGCGCGACCCTGGCATCAAGGCGTTCAGTCTGAAGGTTGAGCCGGTCGATATCCACGAAGGTGGCTTCCAGCTCCCGGCGGCCGGGAAGGCTCTGGCTTTCTTCGTGGATGTACTCTTCGATATTGGCATTCAGGGATCTGAACGCCTGCCGGCTCCAGCCCACGGCCCCGCGAATACGCTGGCCGATAAAGTGGGCCGGCACATCGCCGATGTAATTGGCCATGGCAGCTTCCCAGTCCGGATCCAGCTGGTCAATGGCACGCTGGAACTGGTGAGCCAGAGCGGTATCGCCGGTAACCGTAATGCGTCCTTCACTGAAAACCCTGTCGTCGCCAACCGCCAGGGCAGCGAAGGCCATAGGCCGGCCGGACAGCACCAGCGCTGGCGATTCCGAAGGCTGGCTGGCAACCAAGACACGGTCCCGGGCCGGTTGCAGTACCAGCGTCAGCCCCACCGTATCCAGCGATAGCTGCACCGGCCCGGTCAGGGCCGACATCAGTGCCCGTTTCCCGTCCGGGTCCAGCTCGAGGGCGCGGTCAAGAGCGCTCTCGACAATGGCGGTAACGGCGGACAGCAGGGTAGGACCGGGAAACATCAGGGTTTGATTCCCACATGCAGGGCGACCACACCGCCGGTCATGTTGTAGTACTTGCAGTTCACCAGGCCGGCCTCTTCCATCATTCTTTTGAGCGTATCCTGATCCGGGTGCATGCGGATGGACTCGGCCAGATATTGATAGCTGTTGGAGTCACCGGCAATCAACTGGCCCATCAGTGGAAGGGCATTGAACGAGTAGACATCATAGGCTTTGCTGAGCAGCGGATTGCGGGGCTTGGAAAACTCCAAAATCATGACCTTGCCCCCGGGCTTCGCCACCCGGGCCATGTCCCGCAGGGCCTGGTCCTTGTCGGTGACGTTGCGCAGGCCAAAGGCAATGCTGACGGCGTTGAAGCTGTTGTCGGGAAATGGCAGGTGTTCGGCATCCGCCTGAACATACTCGATATTGCCGGCGTAGCCGCGGTCCGTCAGGCGGCCGCGGCCAACCTGCAGCATGGAGGCGTTGATGTCTGCGAGCACTACCTTGCCGGTGGGGCCTACAAGGTCGGAAAACTTCATGGTCAGGTCGCCAGTGCCACCGGCAATATCGAGCACCTGGTGGCCCTTGCGCACGCCGGAAAGCTCAATGGTAAAGCGTTTCCAGAGGCGGTGGATTCCCATGGACATAAGATCGTTCATCAGATCGTACTTGCCCGCCACCGAGTGGAACACATCCGCCACCTGACCCGCTTTCTGGCTTTTGGGTACATTACGGAAGCCAAAATGGGTGACGTCGTCTTTCGACGCATCCTGCCGCGGCTGATCCGCAGACGGTTGTTGCTCGCTCATGACTTTTTCCTGATGTTCGCTCATGGCTGGGTCCTGTCAGAATCTGAACCCCGTATTCTAACGCCTGCGGGGGTGGCTACAAGTTTAATGCCGCCTTACACTGTAAAACGTCCTTTAATTTCCGGAGAAACCCGATTCATGTCCGTTATTGATGTCCATCGTGCCCATTCCCTTGATAAAGATCATGCCCGTCAGGCAGCCGAAACGCTGGCGCAGGATTTGTCGAAGCAGTTCGATGTGAACTATCAATGGGAAGGGGATCACCTGAGCTTCAAACGCAGTGGCGTAAAGGGGCACCTGAACCTGACCGAAAGTGATCTCCACATACATCTGGAGCTGGGGCTGATGCTGCGGCCGTTCAAATCCCGGATCGAGCAGGAAATCCATTCCCAGCTGGATCAGATTCTGAAAGCCTGAGCCGGCTTGGTTCGGCTAAAGGTCACCCGGCAGGTCAAACGGGTCCGGGTGGCCGCTCAGAATGTTGTCCATCACCCGTTTCTCCCGCGTAACCAGGCGCTCAATCAACAGCTCCACATCGTCCATTTTGCGGAATGCAGTGTAGCCCCGGTGCAGAAAGCTGTGCAGGTCAGTGAGGTCTGCCATTTCCGCGGGTGCGCGGCTCATGGTCAGTAACCAACCAAGGGTGCGGTTGCGCACGTAGCGGTCGAGCTGTTGCCCCACGTCTGCCACCAGCTCGACTTGCCGCTCGCGCTGCGCCAGGCGTTGGCTGTTGCGGAATATTCGGCAATACCCTTCTGTGTTCAGAGACGCAAGGGGGAGCTCATGTCTCTGGCAGAGTTCGGCCAGCTCCAGATCCAGCTGCTGGGTAAGCAGGTTCAGTTCCACCAGTCCGGCAAAGGTATCCAGAAGATTGTCCGGCAGCCACTTCACCATTTTCGGGAACACCCGGTCGATATTGTCGTCGCGGCGAGTCATGCCGGCCGGGGCATAAAGATCGGTCAGCAGGAATTCAAGACCGGTGTGGTACCCGGGGTGCTGGTACAGGTCGGCATGAGTAACTTTCAGGCGTTCCGCCTGCCATTCCGCGATCAGGAAAGTGTGGTCCAGCAGGGGGTGTGCGGCCTTGTGCTGGCGGAAATCATGGTAGTCCAGCAACAGTTGCTGCAAGCGACGGGCGCTGTCGGAATGGACGCTGGTGGCGACTAGGCGCTCACGATACATGGGGGTGTGGCTCCACTAAACCTGCGATAGAAGCGCGCCAGTTTAGCGGAGCGGAAGCCTTTGTGCAGCAATGTCAGCCATGGGCAGTGGCCGGCAGGGTCTCGAACCCGGGCACCCATTCTTTGCTGTCGAGGGTAATAAAGTGGCTGCCGGCCTCGGTTTCGACAATGCGCATGGTAGTGGGGCTCTGGCGTGCACTGGCCAGCATGGCCTGACGGTCGAGGATACGATCCACTGCCGGGATCAGGAAGGTGCCATAGCGAACCTTGCTGTAAACACTGGCGTCTGTTCGTTCCATCCAGGCCATCAGATTCTCGATGTTGCGAACGATGGTCAGGTGATCCTTGGTGGCGGAGAACAGTTTGCCCAGCAGCTGCTTCTTGCGCGGGTTCATCTTGCCAAAGAAGGTCTGGCCGTAGGCGGACGACGGCGCGCTGTTGATCAGACGGATCAGCCAGGGCCACATGCCGTGGCTGACCGGTTCCAGTACAGCCGTCACCAGGGCGGAGAGCCTGCCTTCAGGAAGTACCGGTGCTTCCAGGACCACTTCCACGTTTTCATACAGTTCCGGCCGCTGAGTGATGGCTTCCAGGATCACCGCCCCACCACGGGAATGGCCGTGCACACGAATGTTGTCAGTGCCTGGCAGGTTCGCCAGGGCCTGATTAAGAATGCAGGCGTCGTACTCGATAGTGCCATCCAGGTGTTTGATGGGCACTTCCCAATCCGGAGATTCGGGTGTGACGCCATTCACCGGGATGTGGTAGTTGCTGCAGGTGAGCAGGATCAGTTCGGTGGTCGGTGCTTCGTAAGCCTGGGTAAAGTAGCAGTGGTTTTCCAGAAAGCCGTGCACACCAATGACAGTCTGCTCCGCCTTACCGCTGTGATTGCGAACGGACACGGCACCGGTACCGACGCGGAAGACACGCCCCGAGAACATCTCGGAGTAAGCGCTTTCAATCGGCTTTATCAGCTTACGTACATGGCTCGCTTTCATAACTGCTCTCCTCCAGCACCCGTCGTTTGCCTTTTATTGGTCTTTATCGGTGCGGGTCATTCAGTTGTACCGTCTTATGCTGCTACATATATTGGCACTGGTCACCTATTTTACACCCCCCTGTGTGGCCAATAGACTTTTAGCTAAGGAAGCGTAAGGGCGCTTCGGATGCCTCATAACCATTTCATTAATCCTTATTCCCAGTATAGAGGTGATAGGTTACGCCCGTGTAACTTTTTGTAAGTGCGTGACGCGGCACCTTATATGGAGCCTTCCGGGCTTGTCTGGCACAATGCAGGGTCATCTTTCCATTTCTTGCAGCATCAGTCCGGGGACAGACAGGTTTGAGTCAAAAGGAATCGCATCTGCTGTTGCCTGTGGATTCAGCCTGGCTGGCCCTGGAACGCCCGGAAAACCCCATGACCATAACCGTCATGATGCGGGTGGAAGGGCTGACAGAAGCACGTTTCCTGGAATTTCTGCGTGTCTACTGGATGGCCTGGGAGCGTTTCCGCGCAATGCCCGTCCGTCGGGCACCAGGCTGGTGGTGGGAGGAGGACCCGGTTTTCTCGCTTCATCATCACTTGCAAGTGGTCCGTGGAGAGTTTGACCGTGAGGCATTGCAGGACTGGGTGTCTGCCCGGCTGAACCAGCCGTTGCCGGATTACCGCCCGCTCTGGAAATTCTGGCTGGTTCCCGATGCCGAGGGCGGCTCCGCCCTGCTGTTGCGAATGCATCATTGTTACGCCGACGGGCTCTCCCTCCTGGGTATATTCGAGCGTTTGTGTCCGCCCTCACCACAACAGGCGCCGGTACTTTACGGTGCGCCAGAGCAGGCAGATATGGGGCGTTGGGCGCGCGCGGCCAACGCCTGGTTGCGCGAACTGACCACCAGTGAGACGCCGCAGGCTGGTGCTGCGCGGGGAGGGGATATATCCGGCAACGGCGGTACAGCCAGTCGTAACGCTCTGGAGCAGGCAACCTGGAAAAGTCTGAAACTGGTGAATGAGCTAAGCCAGTTTCTCGTAGAGCCGGAAGACTCGGACTCGTCTCTGAAGCGATCACTACTTGGCCGCCGCAAATGCCGTTGGTCCGACCCGGTGTCGCTGGAACGCTTCCGCCACATTGCCATGGTCACCGGTGTCACCATCAACGATGTGCTGCTCAGTTGCGTAGCTTCGGCCGTCCGCAAACGACTGGTCGCAGACCATACCGATATGGACGAGGCAGTACTCCATGCGGCGGTGCCGGTGGATATTCGCAGCCGCCTGCCGGCAGACATAAAGCCGGAGCCTGGTACCCTGGGCAATTATTTCGGGACTGTTTTCGTGCCGTTGCCGGTGGATGGTGAAAGTTCGCTGGAGCGGCTTTTCCGTATCAAGCATGAAACCCGAAAGCTCAAGAAAAGCTGGCAACCCGGATTATCCTGGGCCCTGACCGGTAGCGCCTCGTTGATACCCGAGTCCCTGCGCCAGCCGGTCGCGGACCTGTTTTATCGCAAGGCCAGCGCCGTCGTTTCCAATGTGCCCGGCACCCGGGATCAACGATATCTCGCCGGGTGTCGCATCCTTGAGCAGATGTTCTGGGTTCCCCAGGCGGGCGATATCGGGCTGGGTGTCAGCATTGTCAGCTATGCCGGCCAGGTCCAGTTCGGTGTGGTTGCTGACGAGGCCGTAGTGGCTGCCCCTGAAAGCTTCCTGGACGATTGTCTGCAAGAGCTCGATCTCTTCCCTTGCTGACAACCGGTTATCCCAACGTTCTGAACTGTGCCCGGATGGTCAAGGAGCTCAGCCAGAATGGCGCTGTCTGGACCCTCAGGCCGCCTGATGGCGGGCTGTCTGATCAACCGAGTCGTTGATGTCTTTCAACAGTTTGCTGTCGGTCTGGCCAATCGGGAGGTCGTAGGTGATGGTTGCGCCGAATGCCTCGGGGTCATGCGGGTCCCGGCGAACCTTGTCAAAAACCAGCAGCCGTGTGCCCAGATAGAAGCCTTCTTTCAGGTCGTGGGTCACCATGAAGATGGTGGTGCCGGTTTCCTGCCACAGCTTCAGCAACAGGTCGTGCATGTCTTTGCGAATGCCCGGGTCCAGAGCTCCGAAAGGCTCATCCAGCAACAGCACCCGCGGGCGCATGATCAGCGACTGGGCAATGGCCAGCCGTTGCTGCATTCCCCCGGAAAGCTCGTGAGGCCATTTGCTGGCCGATGGGGTGAGACCCACTGAGGCCAGCATGGCGTCCACTTTTTCCAGGGCCTGTCGCCGGGCGGCACCGAACAGCTTTCCAAGCCGCGGCTTCTGCTCCAGTTCCAGCCCCAGCAATACGTTCTGGCGAACGGTCAGGTGCGGGAACACGGAATAACGCTGGAACACGATGCCCCGGTTCCGGTCCGGCTCCCCCGGAAAGGGTTCTCCCTCCAGCAACAGCTCGCCGCGGCTTGGGGTCTCCTGGCCCAGCAGCATTTTCAGGAATGTGGACTTGCCACAGCCTGAGGCACCAACGAGAGTGCAGAACTCCCCCTGCCTGACCGAGAGGTTGAGATTTTCAAGCACCACCTGGCCGCTGTAGTCCTTCCAGAGATTGTTAACGGTAATAAAACTCATCAGTGGCCTCCTGCGTTGTACCAGGGGAACAGCCTGCGATTGGTAATACGCAGACACTGGTCGATAACAATGGCGAGAATGGTGATCCAGATGACATAGGGCAGGATCACATCCATGGCGAGATAGCGGCGCACCAGGAAAATGCGATAGCCCAGGCCCTCGGTGGAGGCAATGGCTTCCGCGGCGATCAGGAATAACCAGGCCGGGCCCAGGCTCAGGCGCACCGCGTCAATAAGGCGGGGCAGAACCTGGGGCAGCATCATGCGGGTAATCACCTGCCAGGAGTTCGCGCCCAGGGTCTGGATCTTGATCAGCTGTTCACCGGGCAACTCCCTTACCCGCTGGGCTACATCGCGCATCATGATCGGGGCGGTGCCAATCACGATCAGCATGACTTTGGATAGCTCCCCCAGGCCGAACACGATAAACAGGATTGGCAGTATCGCCAGGGGCGGGACCATGGAAAGCGCCGACACCAGCGGTGCCAGGTTAGCTCTTATCAGGGGCAGGGTGCCATTGAGAATGCCAACCACCAGTGCCAGGGAAGCGGCAATGCCAACCCCGATGCCCAGGCGTTTCAGGCTGGCGGTGGTATCTTTCCACATCAGGTAGTCGCCGCTGCGCCGGTCTTCCTGGAAGGCCATGCGGTCGACGCCGGCGGTCATCTGTTCAAGGCCGGGCAGTAATTTGTCGTTGGGGTTTTCAGCCAGACGCTCCTGGGAGGCCAGGCTGTAGATCAACATGATCAACAGGAAGGGCAGCAGGCCAAGCAGGGTAGCCGAGACCCGTCCGGGGTGGCGGTTGATCAGTCGCATAGGTTGTCTCCTCTGGTCACACAACACGGCAAGGTCGTCGCGGGCAGCAGCGTCCCTTGCGATCCAGTCTCCCGGGCTTTTGTCCCGCCGTGTAACCTCCCAGAGGTCGGTGACTCTCGGACCAGTCATCCGGGCTGATGAATCAGGCCTGCCCGGACCGGAACCCTAGTCACCCATTGTGTCCGTTGTATCTGCCGCCTGTTCTGCGGTGTTGCTGTGAACGGATAGGGATTATCAGAAATACCTGTCCGGAATAGTGCAGATGGCGTGCCAGATTCGTGAAACCGGTAAAACCGGGGTAAGCCAGGGTGCGTGGGCCTTAATTAGTGCGCTATTTTGGTGCGCAGGCCGGGAAGGTGCACTATCATGACTCCATGTGGCCCAGAAGGGATCCGGCGGCTGCCAGAATTTTCTGCTGACTCTGCAACTCCCTTCCGGCGCCTCCGGCAATATGGCCCCATTCCGACGGCAACGCATCGAGCCTGGCACCGGGCATGCACCCTGCGTCTTCGGCGGCGTCTTCCGCGGTGAAGTAGAGGTCCGTTGTGCTGGGCATCAGCCGCGTGGGCATGGTGATTGCCGACAGTGCCCTGGCGTAGTCGCCACGGAAAACCGGGTTGTTGCTTATATCGCCCCGTTGCCAGGTGTCCAGCACGGCAAGCAGATTGTTGGCGTCCTGGTTCAGGTGGTCGTTCTCCCAGAACTGCAGCAGTGCCTCAATGGAGTCGAACCCGGCCTCGCGCCAGCGCTCATGACGGAAAAATGCCTGGGAATAGGCCCAGCCGGCATACACACGGCCAAATGCCCTGAGCCCCCGCTGCGGTGGTTTCCGGTAATGGCCGGCCCGATAGTTCTCGTCGCAGGTCAGTGCGGCCTTGACGCCCTCCAGAAACACCCGGTTATGGGGATAACAGCGGGCCGTGCAACAACTGGCCAGCACCGCCCGCACGCGGTCCGGAAACAGACAACCCCACTGCAACGCCTGCATGCCTCCCATGGACCAGCCCATGACCAGGGCGATGCTGGCGCCGCCAAAAACTTCATCCACCAGCCGCTTCTGCAGCATCACATTGTCGTAAAGGCTGACCATGGGAAAGCCGGGGCCGGCCTGCGGGCCCGGGGTATTCGAGGGTGATGATGATTCCCCGGCAGCGAGCATGGAGGGAATCACAATGCAGTATCTGTCCGGATTCAGGGGGCTGTCGGTGCCAACCCAGGGATGGTTGCCGGCCGCTGCACCACCATAGTACGTGGGCAGCAGGATCAGGTTGTCTTTTGGTGCGTTCAGCTCCCCGATCTGGTGGTAGTGAAGGCGTGCAGAGAAGAGTGTTTCACCGCTGGAAAGGACCAGGTCTCCCGCCTCAAAATCATCTTTAAGCCACTGCTTTACCGACATTTCTGGCCTCTCTCGCTGTGCGGTTTCGGGTATCAGAAGCCAGCATTTCTGCAATTATATATACACACTGGCATGTAAGTTGAATGAGAAAACTTAGAAAGAAACGTGCCAGAACTCACATTGACGACCGGTATTGCCGGGTTACGGAGAGGGAAAATGACAGATCTGACCAATAACCAGACCCTGAAGCAGAAGCTCGCAGATGCGGGCGTCAAATACGCCATTGCCAGTTATGTGGATATTCACGGCATCTCCAAGGGAAAATTTGTACCTGTGGCCCATCTTGGCCAGATGATGGAAGGCTCCGAGCTTTATACCGGCGCCGCCCTGGATGGTGTTCCACAGGATATCTCGGATGATGAAGTCGCCTCCATGCCGGATGTCGATGGCCTGGCGATTTGCCCCTGGAACCGCAAGCTCGCCTGGTTTCCCGGAAACCTTTTCCTCAACGGGGCGCCTTTCGAAGCCTGTTCCCGCAATATCCTCCGGCGCCAGCTAGCGGCTGCGGCCGACATGGGATACCGCTTCAACCTGGGCATCGAAACCGAGTTTTTCCTGTTCCGGGAAACCGAAGACGGCGGCTTCGCCCCCCTGAGCGACCGGGATAACCTGGGCAAGCCCTGCTATGACCCACGTACCCTGATGGATAACCTGCCGATCATGGACGAACTGGTGGATGCCATGAACGAGCTGGGCTGGGATGTCTATTCGTTCGACCATGAAGACGCCAACGGCCAGTTCGAAACCGACTTCAAATACGCCGACGGCCTGACCATGGCGGACCGCCTGGTGTTCTTCCGCATGATGGCAAACGAGATCGCCCGCAAGCACGGCGCCTTTGCCAGCTTCATGCCCAAGCCTTTCGCTGACCGGACCGGCAGCGGTGCCCATTACAATATGTCCCTGGCGGACATCAAAACCGGCAAGAATCTGTTCGAGCCCAATGGTGATGACCTGCATGACTGTGGCATCAGCAAGATCGCCTATCACTTCACGGCCGGCGTGCTGAAACACGGCGCTGCCATCAGCGCTGTGATCGCCCCCACGGTGAACAGCTACAAGCGCCTGGTGCGCCAGGGCAGCATGTCCGGTTCTACCTGGGCGCCGGTGTTCATGTGCTATGGCTCCAACAACCGCACCAACATGATCCGCATTCCCGGCATGGGTGGCCGCATTGAATGCCGCGCGGCGGACATTGCCTGTAACCCATACCTGGGCAGCGCCCTGATCCTGGCCGCGGGCCTGGAAGGCATTCGCGAAGGTCTGGATGCCGGCGCGCCGCATCATGAGAACATGTACAACTACAGCGATGCAGAGATCGCCAAGCAGGGCATCGAGTACCTGCCCCGAAATCTGGGTGAGGCGGTGGAAGCCTTCGAGGCGGATCCGCTGGCCAGAGAGGTGTTCGGTGAGGCCATGTTCAACAGCTTTGTCGAGTACAAGAAGGAAGAGTGGGAGAGCTACCAGAACCACGTTTCTGAGTGGGAGGTGGAGCGTTATCTGAAGATGTTCTGAGCATCTGATCTCTTATTGTCGGCGTTTGCCGACCGCGCGGGCAGGTGGGAGCCCTTTCAGGGGCACGCTGTGAATACGTCCCTGTACGCTTGACGAAAACCTGCAAGCAGGTCCAGTCAGCAATCACAGATTGCTGCCGTTCGTCTGTCGCATGAAGCTTCGCTTCATAAACGCTCGGCCTCACCCATGTTTTCGACATCCCCTGAAAGGGCTCCCACCCGCCAGCGCTACCATGGAGTTGCCTGCAACCACCAAGGGGGCTGTCTTTCGCTATTTCTTTCCGAGCAATGCCCAGAATTGCCGCTGGAAAAACGGCGCTTCCTGTTTCAGCGAAAACAACTTTGGCGCAAACAACCAGGTCTGCGTAATCCCCATCAGATAGGTATAACTCAGCAGGCCCAGGTCCCTGGGGTCTTCCTGTGTTGTGATCGAACCTTGCTCAACCGCCTGGCCGACCAGATCCCGGAACAAATCAATGATCGATTTCGTTAACGCCCGTTCCCGTTTCAACGTCCGGCTCATGGCATCCGTCAGTTCCGTCTTGTTCAACAGAATCTCGAATGACTGCCGGTATTTCCGGTTGTTCGCCAGCAGCCCCAGCCATTGCTCGATGAAATGATCCATCGCCTCGACCGGCGTCTCCCGCATGCCAGCGCACTCGGCTACCAGCGCTTCAAGGGGTTCCTGTGAGTAGGCGAGCACCGCCTCGTACAGGTCATCCTTGTTCTGGAAATGCCAGTAAATTGGCCCCCGGCTACACCCGGCTTCCCGGGCAATCCGGCTAAGCGTGGTCAGCGAGTAGCCGTCGCGGCTGAACAGTGTCAGGGCGGCTTCGAGGACGGTCTGGCGGGTTTTTTCGGCGTCTTCCTTGGTGCGGCGCATAAACGGTGTTTCTCAGCGGTTAACTGTGCGTTCAGAAGATTGGCGTTGGGATGCCTTTCCAAAACTGTGCGGAGCCAGGGATGGCGGAGCCCAAGCGTCACAGGGATGTGCCGTAAGGAGCGTGTTTTGGAAAGGCATCCCAACGCCGATCCACCTCCAAAGTCTAAACGAAAAAGGGCACGAATATTCGTGCCCGATCGTATCAGAGTTTCAGAGGATGATCGCTCAGATCTCGTCGTCAGCAGCCATCTGCATGTAGCTGTCATCAAAGCGGAACTTCACGTTGTTCTCATCACCCATAATGGAACCATCGGGAAATTCGATACCGACAAAGTCCGGACTCTGGGCGCCCTGGCCCAGCAGGCCCTTGTCGAACGAGAACTGACGAACATCATCCATGGCGGACCGGGCCTCGTCACTGCGGATAAACTCCACCGAATTGGCCGGCTCCCAGAACATCTTCATACCCGCCAGCTGCATTTCATAACCCTCCTGGTCCGTGCCGGAGATTTCACCCAGCATGGCGCGGGCCTCCTGGCCTTCCTCACTGTCGGATTTGAGAATGCTCATGGTTTCATACCAGGCGCCCACCAGGGCCTTGCCCAGTTTCGGGTTGTCCGCCAGGGTTTCCGTGTTCACCATTGTCAGGTCCTTGATGTGGCCAGGAATCTGGCTGGAGTCGAACAGTGGCGTGACGCCCGGCATGGCGGCCACTTCCGTCAGCAGCGGGTTCCAGGTAGCGACATGGCGCACCTCGTCCGTCTGGAAGGCCGAGACCAGGTCGGCGTCGGAGATGTTCACCACGTTGATGTCCCGCTCCTCCAGGCCAACGCTGTCCAGTGCCCGCACCAGCAGGTAATGGGA
>JBHEPI010000101.1:0-26084 GCA_046260345.1 Marinobacter sp.
CATCATCATTGCGCCAGGCGCTTGCCCTCTCTGCGGCTTGCTGTGGCTTCATTGCCGGGTAACGTCCAACGGTCGCAGTTTTGCGCTTGCCGGTCGGGTCTGAGTACCGATAGCGCCGGCTTCCCCCGGTCTTTGTCTTGAGCAGGTGCAGCCCGCTGATTTTGTCACACCAAAGGGTTGCGCGGTCGTCTGCGGCCTTCAGGAATTTGTCTGCGGTCTTGTCTGTAATGCTCGTATCTAATTTGGCCATGCGTCACCCCGTGTCACCAATCTGTGACCTTTAGAGTAGCACAAACACGAACAACAGTGGTATACCATGAACACAAAAACACGTTAAGTAGTTGTTTTATATCGGACAGGCTTTGGCGGGCGGGGATCTGTTTTGTTTTGACATGGCAGAGGTCGGCAGTTCAAATCTGCCTGGTCCTACCAATTCTGCAGAAAGGTCAGTAATTTACAAGCCATGTAAGAACTGGCCTTTTTTGTTTCACTGCCCCCCTCTACCCCTGATCAAATCTCAGGGCGGTAATGCAACTCATAGGTTTATCTTCTGCGTTTTAACGGCAATTATTGACGTAAATCCCCGAAACATTAAACCTTGAGATCTGTGCAGGTTTGCGTATTATTAATAATACGGCGGTAATTGCCGCATTTTACGGATTTATCAAACCATGCTGAACAAAGAAGCACGCGAACGGCTAAAAGAGCTGCTACCAGTCTCTATGCTGGCGACCAAGACGTGGTTAATCGATCAGGGCCTGAACCTGCACTTTGTGGACAATGCCATACGCAGTCGGACCCTACTTCCCCTGGCTTCAGGGGTATACGCGCTGCACGAGAAATCCGTTCGCTGGCCAGGTGTCGTGGCGTCCCTCCAACGGATGTCAGAAAAGCCTATCCACGTAGGCGGCTTGACCGCTTTAGATCTCGCTGGCTTAACGCACTTCCTGTCAACGAACTCAGAGGTAGGTGTTCATTTATTCTCAGAGTCGCCCTTACCAGGCTGGATCAAAAGAATCCAAGTAGTTGCGCGATTCGAACACCATAGCACCCTTCGGCTTTGGCCAGAATCAGTGATGACGAACCCTAACTTTCTTCGGGAATATAGCTGGCAAGAGGGCCTTCCTTCCATCAAATATTCGTGCCCGGAAAAAGCTCTATTGGAAGTACTGACAGAGGTGCCTTCCGCTGTCAGTTTTGAGCACGCCGATGCGTTGATGCAGGGATTATCTAGCCTATCGCCGAGGAAAATCGATGCTCTACTGAGAGCCTGCCGCAATATCAAAGTCAAACGGCTATTTCTATGGCTAGCTGAGCGGAATAGGCATGTCTGGTTTAAACGCCTTGAGCCTGATGCCTATGACCTGGGTTCCGGAAAACGAGTCTTAGCACAGCACGGCCGACTTCACCCGAGGTGGTTTATAACTGTACCTAGAGAGATGCATGAGGAAAATGAGCATGGATAGACGAGCTCAATACTATCAACAGGTCCAGCTATATTCCTCGAGAAACAGGATGCGTTACGACTCACAGTGGACAAAGCGGGCGCGCACATCAAAATCGAACTTTCGCCTGTGCTGCGAGGAACCGTCTACGTTGTTAAGCGCTTTGAGCAGCGCATCCATATCGCCATCAGCAAGCACCTCGGTCAGATAGCCGGTACCCTGGGCCATGGGCGAGGCACAAGCATTTGCGCCATACTTCTGCTGCGCGCTCCTGGTGACGCAAAAAACTGTCTTAAACACTCAAACGCTGTCAGGCAGAGCCGGCATATGTATAATTGTAGCGCTGTTTGTCCCCAGTAGAGCGTCTTATGGCAAGTGATACAACCCGCTTCACGTTATCCCGAGAGCATCCGGACCTGGCCGGTTTGTCATTGGACGACGATCACCTGTGCTGTATTTTGGGTTCTGGTTACCGCTATTTATGGGCAAACCGCAAATACGGCCTTGCGTATGGACTAGAGTTGAATAGTGTTCACAAATACACTGTACAAGATGTGTTCAGTTCAGAGTACTTCCAGCAAACCCTCCAACCAACGCTAGACCTTTGTTTCAATGGAAGCGTTCAGCGCTACAAAACCAACCATGAGTTAATCGGGTTGGGTGTACGCGCGTTAGACGTGTGCTATTACCCCGTGGATTTGGCAGGAGTCCCAGAGCGACTTGTTGCGGTGTTGATTAGTGACATAACCAAGGTTCATGAGGACCAGCAGCAACTGCGCAAGCTGGCACAAATTGTAGAGCAGAGCCCAGCCCCGACAGCAGTCACCAACCTTGCAGGCAAGATTGAATATGTTAATCCTGCCTTTGAGCGAATTTCAGGCTACCGTCAATCGGAACTGCTGGGCGATACACCCGCTCGCATTCAAAGCGGCTATACCTCCAAGTCAGCCTACCAGGATCTGTGGAGCACGATCACCAGCGGGCAAGTCTGGACCGGCGAACTGCAAAACCGTCGCAAAGACGGCCGCCTGTACTGGGAATCTGAGGTGATTTCGCCACTCAAGGATGATTCCGGAAACATCACACACTATGTGGCCGTCAAGCAGGACATTACTTCACTGAAACAAGCTCAGCAGAAGCTCAGCCTGCTTGCCTATACGGACAATTTAACCGGCCTGCAAAACCGCAATGGCTTTAGCCGTCAGCTCGAAAGACGCATCGAGGAACACCCATGGAATCCTGAGGGCGCCGTGGTTGCGATCGATATTGCCGGCCTTCGGGATATCAATGACGTTTATGGTTATGAGATTGGCGACCGGTTGTTAACTCAATTCGGACAACGTTTGTCAGCCATTTCTGAAAATACTGTTTTAGCCGGGCGTATCGGCGGCGACGAGTTTATGGTGCTGATTGTTCCGGGATCTGGCAGCTCACTGGATGATTGTCTGGATAGTGCCCTTAAGACGCTTTTCCCCGCTTTCGAGTTTGACGGTATCGACATCGGAGTAAAGTTACGCGTTGGCTACACACGCCTTGGCGAGAACAAACGCTCGGCAGAGAATTTGTTACGCGAGGCGGAAAGAGCCTTGGCCCTTCATCGTGAGGAGCCCTCTCTACCCTGGATTGCCTACAGTGAAAGGATTCAGAAGAATACCGATAAGCGCTTGGCGATGACTCGTGAACTGCGACAGGCACTGGCCGAAAATCAGCTGGAGCTCCATTTTCAGCCGAAAGTGGATCTGGCCACCGGCACTCTGATTGCCTGCGAAGCGCTCCTGCGATGGAATCATCCTAAGCGAGGGCTTATCTCACCTGGAGAATTCATACCTATTGCCGAGCAGAGCCAGTTAATCGCACCGATCGGTGATTGGGTGCTGCGTCGTGCCTGTCAGCACCTGCGAGAGTGGCGAGATGCCGGCCTTGAACCCGTTCGGGTGGCAGTCAACGTGTCGGTCGTTCAGTTCCAGGTGAGTGATTTTGCCAGCCGGGTTCAGACTGTTCTGGATCAATCCGAAGTTAAACCGGAAGAACTCGCGCTGGAGGTAACCGAAAGCGTCTTTGGGAAGGAATCGGACACTCTACTCAATCAAATGTACAAATTGCGGGATATGGGAGTTTGGCTTTCGCTGGATGATTTCGGTACCGGCTACTCCTCATTGCTGTACTTAAATCGTTACCCCTTCAACGAGATCAAAATTGATCAGGGGTTTGTATTCAGTTTGCTGAGCGATTCCTTTAGCCAACTCATCGTTGAGACGGTGATAATGCTGGCCAAAGCCCTGGACGCAGAAGTCATAGCAGAGGGAATAGAGTCTGCGGCTATTGCCGATAAGTTGAAGGATATGGGTTGTTATTCCGGTCAGGGTTTTTTTTACAGCATGCCGCTTGAAGCGGAGGATTTTCGTTGGTTGTTAGAACAGCGCAGTAAATTGCCACTCACAGCCGTTTAAAGCGATCAGCAGGATGTTCTCAGTGCAGAATGATGAAATGAAATTGCAAAAGCGAAAAACCGGCATTGTCGGCCTTGATAATGTTTCGGAAGGTGGCCTGCCTTCCGGGCAGGCGACGCTTGTGCTCGGGCAGGCCGCGGCCGGCAAAACGGTGTTGGGCCTGCAGATATTGGCGAGAGCCATTGAACGCGGTGAAGGCGGCGTGTTTGTGACGTTTGAAGAGTCGCCGGCACAGGTAAAACGGGATGTGGCCTCGTTCAGTTGGGGCGAGCAGCTGCTGACGTCTGAGCGCTGGCAATTGATTGACGCCCGCCCTCGCTTTGGTGCCGAAGCGGCGGGTGAATTTGATATTGAAGGTCTGCTGAGTATTGTCGGTGCCGCAATCGCAAAGACCCATGCGAACTGGGTGGTCTTCGACGGCATTGATCAGCTTCTGCAGTATCAACCGGACCCTAAAGTCGCGATTGATCAGGTACGCCGTATTAATGACTATTGTGAGAGCAAAGGCTGGACGCTTCTGCTGACCGGCAAGGCCATGGGCGAGAGCATGGCGCCAGCTCACCTTGAAGGCATTGAATTCCTCCTTTCCGCGACACTTGTTTTATCGGCGCGAGTCGTCGGGCAGCAATTAAACCGTTCCCTTCGTATTGCCAAGTTTCGGGGCTCCCGGCATGTCGCTGACGAACTGCCAGTGGTCATGGACGACGATGGTATTCAGCTTCCGTATCATGAGTACCTGCCCACCGCCGAAGTGGTCGCAAGCAACGAACGCATCAGCACCGGCGTTGACCGGTTGGATAAATTGCTTGGTGGCGGCATTTACCGGGGCTCCAGTCTGCTGGTTTCTGGTCGCCCGGGAACGGCAAAAAGTACACTCGCAGGTAGTTTTGCCGAAGCAGCTGCCAGGCGAGGTGAGCGCACTTTGTACGTCAGCTTCGATGAACTCGAAAGCCCCTATGTGCGCAACCTAACCTCGGTTGGGATCAATCTCCGCGACCCTATCGATAACGGTCTGGTGCAATTTGTAGACCTGTCCGCGTTTGCCTTGCGGGTGACGGAACACTTCCTGACATTGCGCCGTCTGATCGATACCTTCGACCCCCATTGTCTGATCATCGATCCGGTTTCCGCGCTGCTCAAGGCGAGCGGCGCGGAGGGGGCGACCATGGCAACCGAACACTTGATCGATCTGGTGCGCCGTCGGGGTATCACCACCGTGCTCACCTCGTTAAGCGGTGTGGGCGACCCTGAAGGAGAAGCGACCCAAGGCCAGGTTTCTACTTTGGCCGATAGCTGGATTGTTCTCGACTATAACGTGCGGGGTGGCGAGCGGAATCGCTCGCTGTCGATCGTTAAATCCCGCGGTTCTGCCCACTCCAACCAGGAACGAGAGTTATTGCTGTCAGGTGCCGGCATCAATCTGGCAAATGTCTATGAACATGGCTCCGAGGTATTGATGGGAACGGCACGAGCCGCCAAAGTCCGTGAGGATTCGGTGGCCCAACGACATCGGAAACTGGAACGGGAGCAGCGTCGCCTGGATCTCCAGAGACAGTTAGAACAGGCCGAACGAGAGCGCGACCTCTTCAAGGCCAAGCTGGATCTGGAAAATGCTGAAGTGGCAGAAACGGATCAATTGGAAGATAGTTTTCGTGAGGACATTCGACAGCGACGTGATCCGGAACAGGAAAATCCTGATGAGCCCAGCAATTTGGATGCGGTTAATGACAAGGGGCAGTGGCAATGAGCAATCACCAACCTTCAGAGACAACCATGCCGATGCTCATTCTATTTGTAACAGGCACTGCTCCTCGCTCACAACGCGCACGGTCGAATCTTGGAAAAATGCTCGATCGTTTGAATCTCAATGATTTGAAACCTTTCGAGGTTGATCTTCTGGAACACCCCGATCAAGGCATTGAGCATGGAGTTTTTGCCACTCCGTCACTATTGAAGTTTGATTCAAGTGGCGAAGTATCCGTTCTGTATGGCGATTTGTCTGTTGAGGAACGTCTGCAAAAGTTTTTGTCCGATCTTGACTGACCGGAGCGAGGTCGGGGAATGTCCGCTCAAAACACTGAATGCTTGAACGCCTGCATACGATCTAGAGATCAGCGAAGCCGAAAACTATCATGACTCAACAATTAGATACGTCACTTGAAGTTTATTGCCAATTCCTGAACAGCATACCCGATGCTGCATTGGTTGCTGATCCAACAGGCCAGATAGTTTGTTCCAATAATAGTGCGATACATCTTTTTGGTAGTTCAGAAGGGAGGCTCTGGGCGCAAAATATTCAGGAAATGATTCCAGAACCTGCAAAAGCAGCCCACCAAGAGCTGATGGAAAATTACTGGGTCGATCCGGTCGCCCGCCCTATGGACAACCGAACACAGCTTGAGGCACTCACAAAAGAGGGGATACCGGTCCCGGTTTCTGTGATGCTCAATCAACTAGACCTACAAGATGGTCGCTATGTATTAGCGATTTGCCGAGACGTCTCGTTGGCACAGAATCAACAAAAACACTTACGCGCCGCGCTGGATCGGGAACACAGCCTTGCAATGACTGATTCATTGACCGGCGCGTCTAATCTTCGCCATTTCAAAGAGCTGGTTAGTAACGAAATTGAGCGATGCGGACGACATGGTCGCGTATTCTCTCTGGCTTACTTTGATATTGATAACTTTAAATTACTTAACGATAGTTCGGGACACGCAGCGGGTGATCAGTTGCTCAGACGGATTGTCGAGATAGCTAAGGGTCGGCTTCGAAAAACAGATGTAATTGCCCGCATTGGTGGTGATGAATTCGCGGTTCTTTTGCCTGAGACGGACACGGCAGGTCTCGGGTCGCCAGTGACGGATCTTTTGGTAGAAATAAATCAGGAGATGGACAAGAATGAATGGCCAGTAACGCTGAGTTGCGGCATCGTAACATACCGTACTCCCCCTAAAAGTGCAGCTGATGCAATCGAAGCTGCAGATCATTTGATGTATCAAGTCAAAGCGGGTGGCAAAAACGGGGAGCAACAGACCGTTTTTGAGTGAAGTAGCGTTGGTGCCTGGAGGCCATGACCAGACCCTGGCAAGCAAGAACAACGAAGAAGTGGCAATACCCGCAGCGGCTTCTTGCTGAGCTTGAAGCCCACTAAACCTTATAGAAATCCCGATACCAGTCCACAAAGTTGGCAATACCCTCTTCCACCGTGGTAGACGGCTTGTAGCCGACATCGCTGATCAAATCGTCCACATTGGCATAGGTGGCTGGCACGTCACCCGGCTGCAGGGGCAGCAGGTTTTTCTCGGCCTTTTTGCCGACGCGCTCCTCGATAATTTCGATAAAGCGTGACAGTTCCACCGGGTTGTTGCTGCCGATGTTGTACAGGCGGTACGGCGCCTTGCTGGTGCCGGGATCGGGGTTTTCGCCGCTCCACTGGGGGTTGGGCGTGGCTACACTGTCGAGGGTTCTGACAACCCCTTCCACGATATCGTCGATGTAGGTGAAATCCCGTCTGTGGTTACCATGGTTGAATACGTCAATGGGCTCACCGGCGAGGATCTTTTTGGTGAAGATGAACAATGCCATGTCCGGACGGCCCCAGGGACCGTACACGGTAAAGAACCGCAGGCCGGTGGTCGGCATGTTGTACAGGTGGCTATAGGTGTGGGCCATCAGCTCGTTGGCTTTCTTTGATGCCGCATACAGGCTCAGGGGGTGGTCCACGTTGTCATGCACGGAGAACGGCATGGTTTCGTTGGCCCCGTAGACAGAGCTGCTGGACGCATACACCAGGTGCCTGACGTCGTTGTGGCGACAGCCTTCCAGGATATTGGTGAAGCCCACCAGATTGGCGTCGATATAGGCATGGGGATTTTCCAGCGAATACCGAACACCCGCCTGGGCGGCCAGATGAACCACCCGTTCCGGCTTTTGCTCCCGGAACAGGGCTTCCATGGTGGACCTGTCGGCTACGTCTTCACGGACTTCGGTAAACCCCGGTTTGCGAGTGAGGCGCTCAAGACGCGCTTCCTTCAGCGTGGGATCGTAGTAATCGTTGACGTTATCAACGCCGATCACTTCATCACCGCGGTCAAGCAGCCGATGCGCCAGATGGGAGCCGATAAAGCCCGCCGTACCCGTAACCAGAATTTTCAAAGTTTTTCTCCCTGTTCCTTCAGAAGGTCAGCCCGGCACTCACGAACGGGCCACCCAGTTCAATGTCCAGACGGTCATTGCTGTCTTCGTAATCGATGCTGATCTGGCGATAGCCGGCGCGAAGCTGCAACAACGAAAGTTCGTACTGGCCGTAGGCGTTATAATCATAGACCGAGTCGCCGTCAAAGCTGATCACGTTGGCTTCGCCACCGACGGAGACGCCGGTAAACGGCAGGTCAAACCTTGCTGCCAGATAGCCCATGGGGACCACGCCGTCGATTTCGGTTTTGCTGACCTGACCGTTGGTGATCTGCTCACGAACAACCAACTCGCCGTCCAGGCTGCGGGCAGTAAGGCCAAGATCCAGATTGGCCCAGTTATCGAGCACTTCGTAATAAAGCGTGACATCGAACTGGCTCAGATCCAGATCAGAATCGACATCCCCGGACACTTGATCAAACTGCGTCGAAACCTCTCCACTTCCGCTTTGCTCAATACGAGTATAGTTCAGCCGCACGTTGGGCAGTAACGGTACCGGGTGCTCAAAATAGGCATTCAGGTTGACGTTGGTGTCGCTATCCAGGTCCAGATCGTTTTCAACATCGACTGTTTCGTTGTTTTTACCGGCTTTACCGGAAAGATCAGAATCCCAGTAGCTGACATTTGCGCCAACACCAAGCACATCGGCCGTTGCGAGAGGGGCTGCCATGACCAGGGAGCCGCCAACAGCGAGAATCAGTTTACGCATAAATCACCCGTTTTCTGTTTGTTGTTTCTGATGGTTCAGTCGAACTGGATACCCAGACGATGACCGACTTCTTCATAGGTTTCAATGACATCGCCCAGTCCCTGACGAAAACGGTCCTTATCCATTTTTTTACGGGTTTCCCTGTCCCAGATACGACAGCCATCGGGACTGAACTCGTCGCCCAGGATGATCTCGCCCCCCGAACGTCCAAACTCGAGTTTGTAATCCACCAGCAGCATGCCGGCTTCATCAAACAACGCTTTCAGGACATCGTTCACCTGATAGGTCAGCTCCTTCATTCTGGCAAGTTCATCGGCTTTCGCCCAGCCAAAACTGACTGCCAGCGATTCGTTGATCATCGGATCGTGCATGGCGTCGTTTTTCAGGAACAGTTCAAAGGTGGGCGGGTTCAGTTCCAGCCCTTCTTCAACGCCCAGACGACGACACAGGCTGCCGGCCGACACGTTGCGAACCACGCACTCCACCGGAATCATGTCGAGCTTCCTGACCAGGGATTCGGTATCTGACAGCAGGCCCTCGAAGTGAGTGGGAACGCCAGCCGCTTCAAGTTTTTCCATAATGAAGGCATTGAAGCGGTTGTTGACCATGCCCTTACGGTTCAGCTGTTCTTTCTTCTCGCCATCGAACGCGGACGTATCGTCCCGAAACACCATGACAAAGCGATCGGCATCGTCGGTGCGGTAAACAGATTTGGCCTTGCCTGCGTAAAGTTCTTCACGCTTTTCCATCTCGGGTCTCCGGAAGTGCCCGCACTGCGCGGGCACTGCTAGCATTAATAGAGGTATTCGAACAGTTCCGAAAGCAGTTCGGGCGAGCGGTTTTCGCCATCGTAGTCATCGGCACGCTGAACTGTGACAACGATATCGCCGCCATTTTCGTTCAGCTCAACATCAAAGGTGTGTTCCGGTTCCGGATCACTGGAGAACCAGCTGAACCAGCCGGCTTCACGCTCTGATTCCGGGCGGAAGTCTACAAAGAAATAGCCCTCGTCCCGGTTCAGATCCAGCACCGGCACGCCTGCTTCGTCCAGAGACCGGCGCACTTCAGACCAGGCGCGACTATAATCAAGGCTCATAACAATCTGTTTCGGGGTTTCGTTATCGGAAACCAGCCGGACGAGAGGCTCGCTGACCATACCCAGGGCTGCACGGGAGTATGATTTGCTGTCTTCACGATTGCGCAGGTGCTCTGCAAGGTCGTTGAGCAGCAGTTTGCTGGTGTCCAGTTGCTCTTCACTGCGCTCGTCCCGGCTGGCCCATGCCAGCAATTCGTCAGGGTCATTGTCCACTTCAAAAGTACGGAACTGGATTTCGGTCGTCTTGCGCCGCACACCAGGCGCGATTCTGGCCTGCACGACCAGCCTGGCCTCTTCACCATCCGGATTATCCGGCAGGTTCAGCAGTTCCCTGGCCTGTTTGCTGAAATTAACCAGTTCACTCTGGATAAGACCCAGTTGCGGGCTGTCGTCAGCAACACCAAGCCCCTTTTCATTCATGTAGGCGGTGACCGCTGGCCACAGCCGGCCAGGTACATCATTCACCAGCAGCCAGACCTGGCCATCCAGCTCTTCCACCAGGTAGTTCTCATCGAGGATGTCCGATGTCATATCGGGTGGATTGGGGATGCTGTCGCGGTACATGCGGCCGGAATCCGCAGAGCTGATCTCGCGGATTGGCATGACCTGGCTGAACTTGCCCTCGTCTGCGGTCTCCGGCAGCTTGAGCGGCTTGCCCTCGGGTTCGTCCACGTAGCGCTCGGAACGATCGTCGATAAAACTACAGCCAGTGATGGCCAAAACAAGCATCAGGCCCGGGAGGGGCCTGACGAAATGTACGGATCTTGTGCTTTCTGTCCTGAACGTAAACGCCATCAGGCGGCTCCAGTAGTGATAGATGATACAGCCCGACTCAGAGTACGCCAGAGGCCCTCAGTGCGTCTTCCACTTCACCGTGGAACTTTTCGCTAAGCGGGGTGAGAGGCAGACGGATGCCTTCGCCAATCATGCCCATGCGATGCAGCGCCCATTTGACGGGAATCGGGTTGGCTTCAAGGAAGAGCTTCCGATTCAGAGGCGTCAGCCGTTCGTTGAGCCTGTCGGTTTCCTCTTCATTGCCTGCGATAGCGGCTTCACACAATGCTGCCATGGCTCCGGGCGCAACGTTGGCGGTTACCGAGACATTACCCTTGCCGCCGGCCAGCATCAGCCCGGCTGCGGTTGCGTCGTCACCGGAGTAGACAACCAGCCGACCCCTGACCGCTTCGACCAGCTCGGCGCCGCGGGGTATGTTACCGGTCGCATCCTTGATACCAATGATGTTGGGGATGTCTGCCAGGCGCTCAACGGTTTCGTTCAGCATGTCGCACGCGGTCCGGCCGGGCACGTTATACAGAATCTGGTTGACCGGGACAGCCTCCGCGATGGTCTTGAAATGCCGGTACAGGCCTTCCTGGGTCGGCTTGTTGTAATACGGCACGACCAGCAGGCATGCGTCTGCTCCCAGTTTGTGGGCTTCTTCCGTCAGTTCTATGGCTTCACGGGTACTGTTGCCGCCGGTACCGGCAATGACGGGAATACGGCCGTCGACGCGCTTTATGATATGGCCGATAACCTGCATGTGCTCTTGCGGGTCCAGCGTAGCGGATTCGCCCGTGGTTCCAACGGCGACAATACCATGTGTTCCGTTGTCGAGATGAAAGTCAACCAGCTTGTCAAGGTGCTCCCAATGGATGCTGCCATCGGAATGCATGGGCGTGACCAGTGCAACAAGGCTCCCCGTAATCATAAAAGCTCCGTACGAATAAAAACGATATGGTAATGTTGGGCACCAACTGACACAAGGGCATTAAAGCAGATGTCATGTAGGTTCCTGCTGGTCCTTCACCGGCCAGGCTGAAAATATGGCCTTGAGCATGGTGGCCAGGGGAATGGCGAAGAAAACCCCCCATAATCCCCAGATGCCGCCAAAGAACAGTACTGCCACAATAATGGCCACCGGGTGAAGATTGTTCACTTCAGAAAACAGCAGCGGCACCAGAAAATTGCCGTCCAGTGCCTGAATGATGCCATAGACCACCATAACCCATATAAACTCGCTGCCCCAGCCAAAGGCGAACAAGGCAATCATAGCTACCGGAATGGTGACAACGGCGGCGCCAATGTAGGGAATCACCACGCTCAGGCCAACCATCAGGGACAGCAACGCCGCATAGGGCATACCCAACAGCTTGAACGAGACATAGGTCACTCCGCCCACAATAAGGATCTCCACGGCCTTGCCCCGCACGTAATTGGCACACTGCAGGTTCACCTCATGCCAGATTCTCACCATCATCGGGCGTTGTGACGGCAACATCCGGGCGATCGATTCCAGCAACACACGGCGATCCTTGAGAAAGAAAAACACCAGGATCGGCAGCAGCACCATGTAGATCAGCAGCGCCACGAGATCGGGGATACTTGCCAGCGAGAACGACACCAGCCACTGGGTCATACGCCCGGCTTCGGTGGTCACCTGGTTGTAAATGGTGTTGATGCCTTCCATGGAAATCAGCGTGGGATATTGCTGAGGAAGCACCTCAAGATAGGACTGCATCTCTCTGAAAATACGGGGTGCCTCGCTGGCAAGAGAGGCAACCTGGGTCCAGATAAGAGGCAGCAGGCCAAACAGGAAGCCGATAAGGACACCAAGGAATATCAGGAAAACGCCGACGATGGCGATAATCTCGGGAACGCCCATACGGTTAAGTTTGGTGACCAGCCCCTGCAGAATGAACGCCACAATGACCGCTGCAATGGCGGGTGCCAGCATGGCACCGAACAGGATGACAAAGACGACACCTGCCAGTAGCAACAGGAAAAGGATGACAGCTTCTTCATCTGAAAAGTATTTGTGAGCCAGACCACGTAAAATTCTTATCATTCACAACTCCGAACGGTCAGCACTGCAGGCTTAGGCGCCGCACTTTATCACAAAGGTGAAGCAGCCACCCTGTTCGGATGAACTGACGAGTTCGTGCGCAGACAGCCTGAGGAACGCGGGGATATCCCTTGCCGAGCCGGCGTCAGTGGCGATCACTTCCAGCTCCTGGCCAGGCGACATACTGTTCAGTTCGAGCTTGGTTTTCAGTAACGGCATGGGGCAACGAAGTCCCGATGCATCAAGTGTTCGGTCTGCCATGACAACCAGATACTCGTATGGTCAAAAAAAGAGCCCGTATTATGCCGACAGTGTTACTTTAATGCATCACAATCGTAAGAGGCCACACAGGTGCGAACTTTCGGTGGCACAATACTGTCTGATGAAATCATATGATAAGGGACACCGCTCATCCATGAACCCGATTGACCGAAGCCCTGCTCCGCGGCGGGGACTACTGGCATTGATAATGGTGCTGATGGTGACGGTATCTGCCGGCAAGACGCTGGCGCAATCGCCGGACAGCACCCTGCCTTCCATTGGCGGGGCCGGTGGCGGGCTGATTTCCGGACAGCAGGAGGCCGATATCGGCCGTCAGGTCATGACGTCCATCCGCCGGTCGGCTCCGCAGGTTACCGACCCGCTGGTCTATGACTATCTCAGCTCAATCATTTACAAGCTGGTTCCCTCAGCCCCGCTTTCCGACAGCAACCTGACTCTGGCCATTATCGACAGCCCGGACATCAATGCCTTTGCAGTGCCCGGTAATATTGTCGGCGTCAATGGCGGGTTGTTCCTGAACGCCAGCAGCGAGCAGCAGTTTGCATCGGTGCTGGCCCACGAACTGGCACACCTCAGCCAGCGCCATTTTGCCAGGCGCGTTGAGCAACAGGAAGCCAGCGCCCCCATGACCATTGCCGGCATGATCGCAGGCATTGTGTTGTCAGCCGTGACACAGTCTGACATCGGCATTGCAGCCATTGCCGGCACCCAGGCGATGGCCATTCAGAACATGCTTGCCTACAGCCGTGCTCACGAGCAGGAAGCCGACCGTGTTGGCATGGAAATTCTGGCCGATTCAGGCCTGGACCCCCGGGGGATGCCGGAGATGTTCGAAATCATGATGCGCCAGAACCGGCTTCAGGGAAACCGGGTTCCTGAGTACCTGTCCACACACCCCCTTACTCAGAGCCGTGTGTCTGATACCCGCAACCGCGCCGAACAGTACCCCCGTCGGGATGTAGCTGACGCCCAGGAATACCATCTGGTTCGTTCGCGACTGCAGGTGCGATACGCCAAGTCACCGGAGATTGCCGTGGCAACTTTCCGGGATTACCTGCAGCGACCGGACACCGAGAAGCCCGATGCCATCCGTTACGGACTTGCCTTCGCCCTGCTTCGCAGCGGCAATTACGATGATGCCATAGACGAACTTGAACAGCTGCTCGAGGGTACGCCGGGGCGAATCACCTATCAGGTAACCCTTGCCGAAGCGATGATTGAACAGGATCGGCTGGACCAGGCCCGCAACATTCTGCTCGAGGCGCTGGACAGGAACCCTGATAACTACCCTATTACGGATATGCTGGCACGGGTGGAAACCGAGGCCGGGAATGGCGAGCAGGCGGCCGAGTATCTGCACCGGCTGACACGGGATATGCCGCAGAATGAGCACCTCTGGCTGCGGCTTGCGGATGCCCAGGGAATGGCGCGGAACATCGTGGGTGTACACCGGGCCCGTGCCGAGCATGACGTTCTGATGGGTGACTTGGAATCGGCCCAGCGCCAGTTGCGCCAGGCACAGGAAAAGTTACCGCCGGGAGCGCCCATGCGACAGGCGATCACCGAGCGTTTGTCTCAGGTGTCGGCGAGGCTGACCCGGCAGCGCAGCTGATGTCAGGCGTTGCCGGCTGCCTTCAGGTTCATACTGGCAGTGAAATCCAGCATCCTCTTAAGAGGCCTGAGGGCCTGCTCCCGAAGCTCAGGATTAACGTGAACTTCCTGATCGCCGTTTTCAATCACCGACAACAGATTCTCCAACCCGTTCATCGCCATCCAGGGACAATGGGCGCAGCTTCGGCAGGTGGCGCCATTCCCTGCCGTGGGCGCCTCAATAAGCGCCTTGTTGGGCGCCAGTTGCTGCATCTTGTAGAAGATGCCGTTGTCGGTCGCTACGATGAACTGTTCGTTGGGCAACGTCTGTACCGCATGGATCAACTGTGAAGTGGAGCCCACCACATCCGCCATTTCCACCACCGCATTGGGGGACTCCGGATGAACCAGTACCGCAGCATCCGGGTACAGCGCCCTGAGGTCCTCCAGGCCGCGGAACTTGAACTCTTCATGGACGATGCAGGAACCGTCCCAGAGCAGGACGTCGGCTCCTGTGGTCTTCTGGACATAATGGCCAAGATGCTTGTCCGGCGCCCAGAGAATTTTCTCGCCGCGCTCGTCCAGTGATTCAACAATGGCCTGGGCACAGCTGGAGGTAACCACCCAGTCGGCCCGCGCCTTCACAGCGGCGGAGGTATTGGCGTACACCACCACGGTTCTGTCGGGATGATGATCACAAAACGCTGCGAATTCGTCCGCCGGGCAACCGATATCCAGCGAGCAGGTGGCTTCCAGGGTTGGCATCAGCACCCGTTTCTCGGGGTTGAGGATTTTCGCGGTCTCACCCATGAAGCGAACACCCGCAACCACAACCGTTGAGGCCTCGTGCTGATTGCCGAAACGGGCCATTTCAAGGGAATCTGCCACACACCCACCGGTTTCTTCGGCAAGGCGCTGGATGTCCGGATCGGTGTAATAGTGGGCCACGAGCACAGCATCCTGCGCCTTCAGGGCGGCACGGATACGGGCTTGAAGATCGGCTTTTTCCGCCTCACTGAGGCTTTTGGGCTCAGCCTGGTGTGCCAGGTGCTCCTGAACCAGAATACGGTCTTCACCTAGAGTCATCACAGCATCTCTGTATTGCGTTTACCTGCGGAGTATATCATTTAGTGTCGATTACGCTCCCTTCCGACAGATGTATGACCGTATAGCCAAAAAAAAAGAGCCCGAAGGCTCTTTTTTCAACAGCAAGCCATTGGCTTCCTGCTTTGTTGGTGGGTCGTGATGGATTCGAACCATCGACCAATTGGTTAAAAGCCAACTGCTCTACCAACTGAGCTAACGACCCGTAACTACCACCCCGATTCCGGACCTGAAACCAAACGATGACTTAGCCCACCGTTTCGTTCGCAATATGGTGGGTCGTGAAGGATTCGAACCTTCGACCAATTGGTTAAAAGCCAACTGCTCTACCAACTGAGCTAACGACCCAAACGAGGCGCATATAGTAATGATTTTTCAGCGCCGATCAACCCCTAATTCCCAGGTTTCTCAACATTCATTGCGCTGGCCTGGATCAGCTGTTGTCAGAATCCAGATACTTCTTTGCCAGCGATGCGGCACTCGTATTCGGGTAATCACGAACAACGGATTCCATCCGCGACCGGGCCTGGTCCTTATTGCCTTGCCGGTCCAGGGTAACGCCGAGCTTGTAGACGGCATCAGGGGCCTTGCGATGATCGCCGTAGCGGGTCGCAACGATGGTGAACGCCTGTCGCGCCTGGTCCAGCTGCTCTTCAACCAGGTACACCTCACCCAGCCAGTAGTAGGCGTTAACCGTCAGGTCGCCTTCCTCATACTCGTCAATGAAGTCGTACAGCCCGTTAATGGCCTGATCGTAGTCCTTGTCGTCATGTATCAGCTTCTGAACCTGCTGATAGGCATCACGCTCTTCCCCGGAAGGCTGGCGGTAGATTTTGGCAACGACTTCCGAGTTGTCCTCTCCGTCGTCAGAAGAAGAGCTATCATTCCTCGAATTGCCGGCCGAACCCTCCTCAACCTTTTCCGACAGTTTCAGAATCCGCTGGTCCAGATCAATGTAACGGTCCCGGGACTGCCTGGTCAGCCGGTCAACAAGGTTTTTCTGTTCTTCCACCTGGCCCTGAAGCCGACGGACCTCGCCCTGCAACTGCTGGATCATGTAGAACAATTCGGCGTTTGCCTGGCTGTTACCGGCCTTACGCTCGGCTTCCGAAGCATTGTCCTGAAACACCGGGGAAACAGATTGCGCCAGAGCACTACCCGCCGGCCCGAAGGCCAGCGGGAGCATCACTGTCGCCATGAGCAGATGTCTCATGGGAATCGCCTGTTACTGGAAAATAAGTTCAACGCGACGGTTCTGGGCCCAGTCGCTTTCGCTGGAACCCATTACGGCCGGTTTCTCTTCACCGTAGCTGACGGTTTCGGTCTGGCTACGTGATGCGCCGTTAACGATCAGGAATCGCTCAACCGCATTGGCCCGGCGTTCACCGAGAGCCAGGTTGTATTCCTTGCTGCCGCGCTCATCGGCATGCCCTTCGATGCGAACATCCTGATCGGGATTGGCCTGCAGGTAACGGGCGTGGGCGACCAGAACTTCACGGGCCTCAGCCTTGATTTCTGCGGTGTCAAAGTCGAAGTAGAAGGTGGTGATTTCACGCATCGACTCTTCTTCAGCGCGCTCGGCGCGCTCTTCGGCTTCGCGGCGCTGTTCTTCAGTCATGTCTTCGGATGACACGCCATCCTCGTCATCGCCGCCATATACCGTGCTGCCACCTTCCTGATCCACAGCGGACACGTCGGAATCGCCTGAACCGTCTTCAGTGGTTTCGCCGGTGCTGCTGCAGCCGGCAACGAGACCAAGGGACAGAACCATGGCGAACAATTTCTGGTGAGTTGTCATTTTCATCGTCACTTCCTTCCTGTTTTAGAGTCTGTTGGACCTGTATACAAATGAACCTGTCCGGTTCGAACTTATGAACTGCTAATTAATGGGCGACCACGCCGGTTCGCGCACATCACCTTCAGAGGCAGGCAGGCTGTAGGCAGCACCACCATCTGCGGCAATCACGGTCAATACACTATTGCCACCCTGTTTTGTTGCGTAAATCAACATCCTGCCATTGGGCGAGACACTGGGCGACTCGTCGGACTCACTACGGGTAAGCACCGTTTCCTCTTCGGTCTCCAGGTTCGTCCGCGCTATATGAAAGGCGCTGTCTCTCTGGTGAACATAATAGACGTACCTGCCATCGTTGTCCGGCCGCGGGCGCGCGTTGTAACGGCTACCAAAGGTGATTCTCCGGGGCTCCGCATTCTCGCTGGCCTTATGGTAAATCTGGGGCCCGCCGGAGCGGTCAGAAGTAAAGAAGAACCCCTCGCCCGTATGATCCCAGACCGGCTCGGTGTCAATGGACCAGTGGTTGGTCAACCGCTTCAGGGAACGACTTTCGATGTCCATCCGGTAAATCTCGGCGTTACCGTCTTTCGACAGGGTAAGCAGCAGTGAACGGCCATCCGGTGCCCAGGCGGGCGCCGAGTTGAGACCCCGGAAATCTGCAATTTTGGTTCTGTCACCGGAGGACAGCTCGTGGATATAGACTGCAGGCTTACCGGTTTCAAAGGAAACGTACGCCAGTTTTTTGCCATCCGGCGACCATGCCGGTGACAGAATGGGCTCGTCACTCTCAAGTCTGACCCGGGAACGTTTGCCATCCACATCGCTGACCTGAAGCCTGTAACGCGCTTCGTTATTGGAGCGCTCAAGGGTGATGTAAGCGAGTTTGGTGGAGAACGCGCCGGGAACGCCGGTAATCGCCTCATAAACGCGATCACTGATGTGGTGAGCGAGGCTCCTCGGATTATTGGCCGACGCAGACGCTGTCGAGCCCATCACCCGCTCTTCGCGATTGACATCAAACAGTTCGTAACGGGCTTTGATCTGGTCACCTTCGCGGGTCAACTGGCCCACCAATACATAGCGCTGGCCAAGCAGACGCCAGTCACGGTAATAGATCTCATCCCCGGATGACGGCAGGCTGAGCATCTTCTCCGCCGGAAGGTTGCGGAACTCGCCACTCATCGCAAGGTCATCCTGGATGATGCTGCTGATTTTGTCCCCGGACGGCATCTCGCCGGACTCCGAGAAGGGAACAACAGCGACCGGGATGGCAGAATCCGCGCCCTCAGTGATCCGTATCAGCAGCTCTGCACTGGCCTGGCTACTTCCAAGCATCATGACCAACGTGAGCAGCCATGTCGTGACCGTGCCTGCGCCTGTTGTGCCTGTTCTTCTGCGATTCGTCATCGGTTGTCCCATTGTCCTTATTTCAATCGCCGGGGATTGAACTCAATCGTAAACTGGCGAAAGTACCTTTCAAACGTATCCCGATCATCGGGAATCGGGTAACGGTTCAGTGACTTCACCGCGCCCAGAGCCGAGTTATCAAACGCGGTGTTGCCACTGGTGGAGACAAGCTCCACTGATGCAAGTTCACCCGTGGGCAACAGCGTAATCTGCAATCTTGCGGTCATTTCTTCGGTAGCCGAAGACGGCGGATACCACGCCTGACTCAAACGCTCGCGAATCAATGCCTGATACTTCTGGCTTTCTGACAGCATCTGGGCTTCGCGAGCCTTGGCGGCGGCTGCCTCCCGACGCTCCCGCTCTTCTGCTTCGCGCTGTTGCTCCGATTCGTCGGCCAGAGCTTCAAGCTGCTGTTCTTTCAGGCGACGCTCACGCTCCCTGCGCTCGCGCTCGGCTTCCTGGCGCTCCCGCTCTTCCCGGGCCCGGCGTTCGGCTTCCTCCTGTTTGCGCTGCTCCTCGGCCCGACGCCTTTCCTCTTCGGCTTTGCGGGCTGCTTCTTCCTCACGGCGCTTTTCTTCCTCGGCTTGCTGACGCTGACGCTCCCTTTCTTCTGCCTCGGCTTTCTGACGGGCCGCCTCTTCCTCAGCCTGGCGCTGCGCTTCCCTTTCTTTCTCTGCCGCCTCTTCCTTGCGCTCCTGCTCCTGTTGCCGTTCCTTTTCCTGCTGTATGCGACGGGCTTCCTCGCGGGCACGCTCTTCCTCAGCCCGGCGACGCTCCTCTTCTTCCTGCTGTCGCCTCTCCTGTTCTTCCTGCCTGCGCTCCTCGTCACGATCCGGCTGGTCTACCGGGTCTGCAACCGGGCTGGGCTCAGGCTCATTCTGGGTAACCAGTCGGGCAGAAATGCTAGGCGGTTCCGGTTCGTCCCTGGGAACAGACCAGGTCCAGCCCGCCAGCGCTACGCCCAGTATCAGCCCATGCATGAGAATCGACAATGCGACAGGCGACTTCCAGGGTGGCTGCCCCGTGCTGGTTACATCACGCTCATGACCTCTCACAAAAATCTGCCTGCCCTGTGCTCAATCATCATCGGTGTTTGGCGCTTCGGTAATCAGCCCCACGTTAGTGGCGCCTGCTGCCTGTAACTGGGACATCAGGCGAACGACCGTTCCGTACTCAACATTTTCATCGCCTCGCACCAGGACCTCACGATCCGTGCGCTGCGTTAGAATCTTCGAGATCCGCTCACGGACATCCGTCAGTGACATCGGATCACTGGTTTCATCCCCTACATCCATGAAATAGGCTCCATTGCTGTCTACCGACACCACAATGGATTCAATGTCCTTGTCGGACTGGATCGGCTCGGAGGTTGTTTCCGGAAGATCCACCTTGACGCCCTGGGTCAACATTGGCGCCGTCACCATGAAGATAATCAACAGCACCAGCATAACGTCGATGTAGGGTACAACGTTGATTTCCGACATCGGTTTGCGGCTTCTGGCCGGCATCATTCCCGTGCCTTTCATGCTCATGCTCTCCCCACTGGAATTCCGTTACTGACCACTATCATGCAGCTGTCTGCTCGCTGCTGTGCACCCGACGATGCAGGATGCTGGAAAACTCGTCCGCGAAGGTTTCATAGTTCTTCAGCAGCGCGTCAGAGATGGATGAGAACCGGTTGTAGGCAATAACGGCGGGTATAGCCGCGAACAGACCCATGGCGGTTGCAATCAATGCCTCTGAAATACCCGGCGCTACCGTTGCCAATGTTGCCTGCTGGACCTGCGCCAACCCACGGAATGAATTCATGATGCCCCATACGGTGCCGAACAGACCAACATAAGGGCTGGTGGAGCCAACGGTTGCCAGGAATGGCAGATGCATCTCCAGCCGCTCCTGTTCCCGGGAAAAGGCAACACGCATGGCACGCTGAGTGCCTTCCATCACGGCATCGGCATCCCGGCTTTGCTGGCGCAGGCGGGAAAACTCCTTGAACCCGGCCCGAAACAGGGACTCCATGCCGGAGAAGGCGGTTGGATTGCTGTTCACTTCACGGTACAGCTGCCCCAGATCCATACCGGACCAGAACCGTTCTTCGAAGGCATGCTGCGCATGCTTTGCCTTACGGAACACCTGGAGACGCTGGAAAATAAGCGCCCAGGAGACAATGGAAGCCAGGGCAAGCAACAGCATGACCAGCTGAACCAGCACCCCGGCATTGGCGATGAGATACCAAACAGAAACTTCTGACTCCACCTTCTACTCCCGGATTATTCCACGTGTGAATTGGTTTCGCTGTCGTTCTTCAACAACGCCAGCATATTTTCGGGTAGCCGGCGTGGCCGGCCGGAATCCAGTGCAATACAGGCTACGCGAACATCTGCGGACGCCAGTACAGCCTCATCCGAAATCCGCACAACCTGCTGACGGAAATCCATCCAGACCCTGCCAAACGCCACCGGCTCCGCCGTTACCCGCAACTCATCGTCGAGCTTCGCCGGCATGCCATAATGAATCGACAATCGCTGAACCACATAGCTGACGTTATCCGACAGCCCCGCCCTGAGCCCGACACCCCGGCTGCGCACCCATTCGGTCCGGGCACGCTCCATATAATTCAGATAGGTGGCATGGTATACGATGCCACCAGCGTCTGTGTCTTCGATATAGACCCGGACTGGAAGACCGGATGACGGCTTATAGCGGTCAGTCAAAGAGGTCCTCCCTCTCCGGTCCTGAAGGCACCACGCCGAAATGCTGGTAGGCACTGGAGGTTACCATACGACCGCGAGGCGTTCGCACCATATACCCTTGCTGAATCAGGAAAGGCTCCAGCACATCTTCAATGGTGCCCCGCTCTTCACTGATCGCCGCGGCCAGGCTTTCAACGCCCACAGGGCCACCATCAAATTTCTCGATCATGGCCAGCAATAACCGCCGGTCCATGTGGTCGAAGCCCAGGGCATCGACTTTCAGCATGTTCAGAGCCTGATCAGCAATGGATTCACTGATGCAACCATCCGCCTTTACTTCGGCAAAGTCACGCACCCGTCTCAGCAAACGGTTGGCAATGCGGGGCGTACCCCGTGAGCGACGGGCGATTTCATAGGCGCCACTGTTTTCAATGGTGACGGATGAAAGGCGGGCCGAGCGAAGAATGATGTCGGTCAGATCCCTGGTGTTGTAGAACTCCAGGCGCTGGACAATACCGAACCTGTCACGCAGCGGAGAGGTCAGCAACCCGGCCCGGGTGGTCGCACCGACCAGGGTGAATGGTGGCAGGTCCAGCTTGATGGAACGCGCGGCCGGGCCTTCTCCGATCATGATATCGAGCTGGTAATCTTCCATGGCCGGGTAAAGCACTTCCTCCACCGCTGCGCTGAGGCGGTGGATCTCGTCGATGAAGAGAACATCGCCCTCTTCAAGGTTGGTCAGCATTGCTGCAAGGTCACCCGCCTTCTCAAGCACCGGGCCGGAGGTGGTCTTGATAGAGACGCCCATTTCGTTGGCGATGATATTGGCGAGGGTGGTCTTGCCCAGACCCGGCGGGCCGAAGATCAGCACGTGGTCGAGCGCCTCCTGACGGCCACGCGCAGCCGAGATGAAAATTTCCATCTGTTCCCGCACTGCAGGCTGGCCGACGTAGTCCGCCAGCAATCCCGGACGGATGGCACGGTCCTGAACTTCCTCGTATTGTCCGGCCTGGGCTGTAATCAGGCGATCCGACTCAATCATTGCACTACCCGCTCAGAGGGAATCAACAACATGCCTGTACACTCTTCTCGGGTTAATGATGCCCCAATTGTACAAACCGTTCTTTTACTGTCACGTTACGCTCTCTACACAATCTGTGCCATGTCGCCCGGAATCAGGGAGCGTTAACTGGCCGGAATCATATTTCTCAGCGCAAGCCGGATCAGTTCCTGGCTCGACATGCCGTCCTCCGCCACCTTGCTGATGGCTTTTGAAGCTTCCTGAGGCTTGTAGCCAAGGGCTATCAGGGCGGCTTCCGCTTCTTCCGACGGATGGTGAACCGTTGCGTCACCGCCACCGGATTCACCAGCACCCGCTGTGGCATTGGGCGAGGCGGGAACGAACTGCCCCTCAAGTTGCCCTATACGATCTGTCATTTCAATAAGCAGTCGCTCGGCGGTTTTCTTGCCCACTCCGGGCAGTTTGACCAGGGCACTGGCATCACGGGCTTCTACACAGCGGATAAACTGATTCGCGTCCAGCCCCGAGAGAATACCCGCAGCCAGTTTAGGGCCCACGCCATTGACCTTGATCAGCAACCGGAACAGGTCACGGTCCAGGCGGGAAGAGAAGCCGTAAAGGCTCTGGGCATCTTCGCGGACAACGAAGTGGGCGTGAAGCGTTACTTCACTCCCGTTTTCGGGCAGATTAAAGAAGGTGGTGTAGGGAATATCGACTTCATAGCCAAGACCCGCGCATTCTACCAGTGCCTGGGCGGGGGATTTCTCGATCAGAATGCCTCGGATACGACCAATCAACGGGATTCTCCCTGGAGTTCAGTGAATCGGTTATTGCCCTCTGACCCGGCCGCTGCGGACCTTGCCGCCACCACCGGTCGCCAGCCGGGCCACGCTCTGGCTCATGTGGGCATGACAAAGCGCGATGCCCAGGGCATCGGCGGCATCTTCCTGGGGCTTGCGGGAAAGAGCCAGGAGCACCTGAACCATGTGCTGCACCTGGGCCTTGTCGGCACCACCCTTGCCCACCACGGCCTGTTTGACCTGGCGGGCAGAGTATTCATGAACCTCCAGCCCGCTGTTGGCAGCGGCGACAATGGCAGCACCCCTGGCCTGGCCCAGCTTCAGCGCAGAATCCGGGTTGCGGGCCATGAACACCTGCTCGATAGCAAACTGCCCCGGCCGGTATTCACCAATCAGTGTCGCCAGGCTGTGAAAGATGGTCTGCAGGCGTTCCGCCATGGGTTTTTCGCCAACCCGGATGCAGCCGCTGTCGATGTACTCGATCACCCTGCCCTCGGCACGGATGATGCCATACCCGGTGATGCGGGAGCCGGGGTCGACCCCCATGATTATCGACACATCAGTCCTTTCCCTTATTCGTTGCCTGCGGATTCCGTTTTGTTGCCATCGGCAGCCTTGGCTGCCGGTTTGCGACGGCGGATGTGCAACTCCCGCAACTGTTTATCATCCACTTCCCCGGGCGCCTGGGTCATCAGACAGGTAGCGCTCTGGGTTTTCGGGAAGGCGATCACATCGCGGATAGAGCTGGCACCGGTCATCAGCATGATCAGGCGATCCAGCCCGAACGCCAGGCCACCATGGGGAGGGCAACCATACTTGAGGGCGTCCAGCAGGAAGCCGAATTTGGCACGGGCTTCTTCATGGCCGATGCCCAGGGTGCGGAAGACGCTTTCCTGCATGGACTCGTCATGGATACGGATGGAACCGCCACCCAGTTCGGTGCCGTTCAGCACCATATCATAAGCTCGTGACAGCGCAGTCGCTGGCGAGGCTTCCAGCTCTTCGGCGGAGCAGGAGGGAGCTGTGAACGGGTGGTGAATGGCCGTCAGGCCGCCATCCGGTGTTTCCTCGAACATCGGGAAGTCCACCACCCACAGCGGCGCCCATTCGGCAGTCAGCAACTCCAGGTCGTGCCCGACCTTGATGCGCAGGGCCCCCAGCGCTTCGTTAACGACGCTGGTCTTGTCGGCGCCAAAGAATACGATATCGCCATCCTCGGCACCGGCTCGCTCAATCACCCCATGGGCAACGTCATCGCCGAGGAACTTGATAATCGGCGACTGCAAGCCTTCAACACCCTTCGACAGGTCATTGACCTTGATGTAAGCCAGGCCCCTGGCGCCATAAATGCCGACAAATTTGGTGTAGTCGTCGATCTGCTTACGGGTCAGTGCACCGCCCTTCGGCACGCGCAGTGCGGCAACCCGGCCCTTGGGATCGTTGGCGGGGCCGGCAAAGACCTTGAAATCCACCCCGGCGACCAGGTCGCCTACGTCAATCAGTTCCAGCGGAATACGCAGGTCCGGCTTGTCACTGCCATAGCGTTGCATGGCCTCGGAATACGGCATGCGCGGGAATTCAGGCAGATCCACCTCAAGCACGTCCCTGAACAGGGAACGAATCATATCCTCGTTCAGGGTCATCAGGGTTTCCTCGTCAATAAACGAGGCTTCTACATCCACCTGGGTAAATTCCGGCTGACGATCAGCACGCAGGTCTTCGTCGCGGAAACACTTGGCAATCTGGTAGTAACGGTCAACACCAGACACCATCAGCAACTGCTTGAACAACTGCGGCGACTGGGGCAGCGCAAAGAAGGAGCCTTCATGGGTACGGCTGGGCACCAGGTAGTCACGGGCACCTTCCGGGGTGGCACGGGTCAGGATCGGGGTTTCCACATCCATAAAGCCGTTGCTGTCCAGGAAGTTACGGATGTAGCTGGTCACCCTGGAACGAAAACGCAGACGGTTCAGCATTTCCGGGCGGCGCAGATCAACAAAGCGGTACTTCAGGCGAACGTCTTCACCCACGTCTACATGCTCGTCCAGCGGAAATGGCGGTGTTGCAGCGGCATTCAGGATAGACAGTTGCTTGCCCAGCAATTCCACCTGCCCGGTGGGCATGTTGCTGTTCTCGGTGCCGGCGGGTCGACGGCGCACGCGGCCGGTTACCTGGATGACAAATTCACTGCGGACTTTTTCCGCCAGGTTGAAGCTCTCGGGGGTATCCGGATCAAACACCACCTGGGAAATACCATCCCGGTCACGCAGGTCCAGAAAGATCACCCCGCCATGATCGCGGCGACGGTGAACCCACCCGCAAAGTGTGACTTCCTGATCAATGTGAGATTCGTTGATTCCACCGCAATAATGACTGCGCATACCGGTTCCCGTTAAATTTGATGTGTTCTGTTATGTTCGTCTGGCTCAGTAGTCTGGGCGAGCAGGTGGGGGTGGCCTTCCGAAACCGTGCGGAGCCATGGATGGCGGAGCCGAGCGTACACGGACGTATTCACAGCGTGTTTCGGAAGGCCACCCCCACCTGCTTGCCTGCACCAAAGCTGGATCGCAAAAATTAACTGGCGACCATACTTGAAAAGCGGCCCATTATAAACACAATGGCTGGGAAAATCAGGCTTCCGTGACAGTGGATG